>CAZNAE010000075.1:3010-16419 GCA_964570695.1 uncultured Devosia sp. | reverse complement strand
CGGCACGATGCGGGCGTAGTTGAGCCGGGTCGGGCCGATGACGCCGAGCACGCCGACGACTTTTTCGTTGGCGTCCTTGTAGGGACTGAGGATCACCGAGGAGCCGCTCAGCGAAAACAGCTTGTTCTCGGAGCCGATGAAGATACGGACGCCCTCCGCCTTGTCGGCGTCGCCCAGGAGCTCGATCAGTCCCTCCTGCCGCTCCAACTCGTCGAACAGTTTTCGCATGCGGTTGAGCTCTTCGGACTCCATTGCGTCATTGAGGAGGTTGGAGCGGCCGCGCACGATCACCGTTGGCGCCTGCTGGGCGCTGCCCTCGCTGAGCGTTGCAAGCCCGGTATCGACCAGCTTCTGGGTCAATTCGTCGAGTTCGGCGACGCGCTCGGCGCGTTGTGCCCGCACGACGGCCCGGGTTTCGGCGAGGGTTTTGCCGACCGCGATATTGGCGAGATAGTTCGAGGCCTGCGTCAGGGCGCTCGAGGTCAACCCGGGCGGCAGCGCCACGACGCGGTTTTCGACCGTGCCGTCCTGCCCGACAAGGATCGCCATCGCCTGCCCGGCATCGAGCCGGACGAATTCGATATGCTTCAATACCATGTCGGCCTTGGCGGCGATAACGACGCCGGCGCCGTGGCTGAGCCCGCTGAGCAGCGACGAGGCCTCCGTCAAGAGGTCCTCGAGCTTGCCGGTCTGGCCTTCGATCTGCCGGGCGATCTGGTTGCGCTCGACTTCGTTGACGGCGCCGACCTCGAGCATGGCATCGACGAAGAACCTGAGCCCCTGCTGCGTCGGCTGCCGGCCGGCTGAGGTATGGGGCGCCGCAATCAGCCCCAGATCCTCGAGATCGGCCATGACATTGCGCACCGAAGCCGGGCTGAGACCGACCGACAGCAGGCGGCTGAGGTCGCGCGAGCCGACCGGCGTACCGGTCTCGAGATAGCGCTCGACGATCTTTTTGAAGATGTCCTGGCTGCGCGCATTCAGCAGTTGCAGGAAATCGTCGGGAACCTTGGGCATGCCGTCCGATGCGGTTCGATCAAATTGGAACTGTAACCATCTAGGCAAAAACGTCGGTCGATGAAAGCCAAGGCCGGGTTGTGGCCCGACTGTGTCAGGGTTAAGAGGCGGTTAACGTCCCAATCCGAGTGAATCTATGCGCCCTTCCGGCCGCGACCCCCAACAGATGCGCGCAGTGACCATCGAGCGCAATGTCGCCCAGAAGGCGGAGGGCAGCTGCCTCATCAGCTTCGGCAACACCAAAGTCTTCGTCACCGCCTCGATCGAAACGACGCTGCCGAGCTGGCGCCGCGGCTCGGGGCAGGGCTGGGTGACCGCGGAATACGGCATGCTGCCGCGCGCGACCAATACCCGCACCAAGCGCGAGGCGGCGTCTGGCAAGCAATCGGGCCGCACCCAGGAAATCCAGCGGCTGATCGGCCGCTCGCTGCGCGCCGTGGTCGACATGACGGCGCTCGGCGAGAACCAGATCACCCTCGATTGCGACGTGCTCGAGGCCGATGGCGGCACCCGCACCGCCTCGATCACCGGCGCCTATATCGCGCTTTATGACGCGATTCAGTGGCTGAAGGCGCGCAATTTGACCAAGGGCGAGCCGTTGCGTGACAGCGTCGCGGCGATCTCCTGCGGCATTTATCGCGGCACCCCCGTGCTCGACCTCGATTATCTCGAGGATGTCGAAGCGCATACCGACGCCAATTTCGTGCTCACCGGTTCGGGCAAGTTCGTCGAAATCCAGGGCACGGCCGAACAGGTACCATTCAGCCGCGAGGAACTCGGCCGCCTGATGGCGCTGGCCGAGAGTGGCATTACGCAGCTCACTGAGCTTCAGAAGCAAGCGCTCGCCAATGGGTAGCATCCCCCGGCTTCGGCGCGGCGAGACATTGCTGATCGCGACGCACAACAAGGGCAAGCTCGCCGAATTCCGCGAGCTGTTCACGCCGCTCGGCTTGGTGCTGATCTCGGCCGCCGATCTCAAGCTGCCGGAGCCAGACGAAACTGGAACGACGTTCGTCGAGAACGCCCGGATCAAGGCGCATGCCGCCGCCGGCGCCTCGGGGATGATCGCGCTCGCCGACGATTCCGGCCTTTGCGTCGATGCCATCGGCGGCCAGCCCGGCGTCTACACCGCCAACTGGGCGGAGTCGCCCACCGGCCGCGACTACGGCATGGGCATGCGCCGCGTCGAGGACGCGCTGCAGGCCGCCGGCGCGACGACGCCCGGAGCCCGCAAAGGCTCGTTCAATGCGACGCTCTGCCTCGCCCATCCGGACGGCCGCGACGACATCTACGAGGGCAAGGTCACCGGCACGCTGGTTTGGCCGGCGCGCGGCGACATGGGTTTTGGTTTCGATCCGGTGTTCATGCCGGACGGCTACGACATCACCTTTGGCGAGATGCCGTCGTCGGCCAAGCACTCGTGGTCGCCGGGGCAAGTGGGGTTGTCACATCGCGCCCGGGCCTTCGCCAAATTCGTGGAGGGCGCGATTGAGCACTCCTAAGGCGATCCTTTCGATCCAGTCGGAAGTCGTCACCGGCCATGTCGGCAACGCCGCGGCGCGCTTCGCCCTGCAGCGGCTCGGCCATGAGGCCTGGGGGGTGCCGACGATCATTTTGTCCTCGCATGCCGGACACAAAGGTTTTGCCGGCGAGGCCACGACCCCGGCGCTGCTGCAGAAGCTCCTCGACGCTCTCAGCACGCAGGGTCGGCTGGCGGTCGCCGACGGCGTACTCTCGGGCTATCTCGGTTCGCCCGAACAGGCGGCGATCGTTGCCGAGGCGGTCAACCGTACGAAGACCGCCAACAAAGCCGCGCTCTACTGCATGGATCCGGTGTTCGGCGACGACGGCCGCATCTATGCGCGGCCCGGCGTATTCGAGGCGATGCGGGATACCCTGCTGCCGCTCGCCGATATCGTCACCCCCAACGCCTTCGAGCTCGCGACGTTGACCGGCCGACCGGTACGCGACGCCGATACGGCCGTGGCCGCTGCCACCGCGCTCAACCGTCCGATCGTCATTGTCACCTCGGTGCCGGTGCCTGATCGCCTCGGCACCCTGCTGCTCGTTGGCGGCCAGGCGCTGCTCGCCACCACACCGCTGCTCGTCGATCCGCCGCGCGGCGCGGGCGATCTGTTTGCCGCACTGCTGTTCGGTCACATGATCGGCGGCGATGCCGCCGGCGACGCGCTCGAACTGGCGGTGCGCGCCACCTATCACGTGCTTTCAAAGAGCGCCGGTCAGCCCGAAATGGCGCTGATCGCCGAGCAGGAGGCGCTGGCGTCGCCGCCGGTGCTCGAAACCTTCCAGCTCGAGCGGCTCGACACAGGGAGGCGCGCCTATGGCTGACGATCGCAGCAATGGGCTGTTCGGCGTCTATGTGCATTGGCCGTTCTGCGCCGCCAAATGCCCGTATTGCGACTTCAACTCGCACGTCCATCGCGGCGAGTTCGACGAGGCCGCCTACGTGGCGTCGTATAAGGAAGAGATCGGCTATTTCGCCCGCCTGACGAAGGGCCGCACGGTGCAGTCGATCTTCTTTGGCGGTGGCACGCCGTCGCTGATGGATCCGCGCTCGGTCGCCCAGATCATCGAGACCATCGGCTCCTACTGGAATATCGCTCCAAAGGCCGAGATCACGCTCGAGGCCAACCCGACCTCGGTCGAGGCCGAGCGGTTCCGCGGCTATCGCGCCGCCGGCGTCAACCGGGTGTCGCTGGGCGTGCAGTCGCTCCGCGAAGGGCCGCTCGCGGAGCTTGGCCGCCGCCATACGGTGGAAGAAGCCATCGCCGCGGTGCGGCTGGCGCAGTCGATCTTCCCGCGCTCGAGTTTTGATCTGATCTATGCGCGTCCGAAACAGACGCTGAGCGATTGGGAGGACGAGCTCAAGGAAGCGATCTGGCTGAGCCAGGGGCACCTCTCGCTCTACCAGCTCACCATCGAGATGGGGACGCGTTATTTCGACCTCTGGAATTCCGGCAAGCTCAAGATGCCGGACGAGGATCTGAGCGCCGATTTCTACGAGCTGACGCAGGAGCTGACCCGCGCCGCCGGCCTGCCCGCCTATGAGATTTCCAATCACGCCCGGCCGGGCCAGGAATCGATCCACAATCTCATCTACTGGCGCTACGGCGAATATGCGGGCGTCGGCCCGGGCGCCCATGGGCGGCTGTTGATCGACGGCAAGCGCCACGCCACCGCCATCGAGAAGCTGCCCTTCGAGTGGCATAAGCGCGTCGCCGCGCGCGGCCACGGCATGACCACAGACGACGTTCTCACTTGGGAAGAGGAAGGCGACGAGCTGCTGGTGATGGGCCTCCGCCTCCGCGAAGGTATCGATCCCAAGCGCTTCGCCAAACTCAGCGGCCGCAAGATCGAGCAGCGCCAGATCGACGAACTCAAACGCATCGGCTTCGTCGAGACGCTGCCGAACGGCAATCTGCGGGTGACGGACAAGGGCTGGCCGGTGCTCGACGCTGTGGTGGCGGATCTGGCGGCGTAGAACGGCGTTTCGCAGTCGTCTCCTCCCCCTTGCGGAGCAGGGATCAAGGGTGGGGGCGGAGAGCCCGGTAACCACCCATAACGCACCGGCTCCTCGCCCCCCACCCTAGTTCTGCTACGTCGCTCCGCTCCGAGCGGCGCTACCCTCCCCGCGCGGGGGAGGGTGAAGAAGGCGACCGTCTCAACCCCAGCCCATCCAAGATCAACTCCAGCCCGCCCTCGAACAGCGTATCGCGCGCATCCGTCCGTTTGGTCGTGCCGAGGGGGACGAAGAGCTGCGGTTCGGGCTCGGTATCAGTTGCCAAACGCGCGTCGGCCTGGTGCTCGTAGGTGACGCCAAGGGCATAGTCGAACATGGTCACCATGCCGATGGTGGCGTCGCGCTCGGAAAAGCCCTGTGCCGCGAGGAAGGCGATGCCGCGCTGGAAATCGGCGAAGTGGCGCGAGCGGGAGATGTTGGCATTGGACAGCACCTCGGCGCCGTCGCGGACGCTGAGTAGAGTGCGGCGGTACCATTTGGCGGCGTCGCGCAGCCAATCGCGCCAATTGTCGATCACCAGCGGCATTTCCGTGATGCGGTCGAGCAGCCGGCTTGCCATGCCGTTGACGATCTCCTGCTTGTTCCTGAAGTGCCAGTAGAGCGCTGGGTTCTTGACCCCGAGCTCATCGGCGATGCGTCGGATGGTGAGGCCGGCAAAGCCATGCGTCTCGAGCACCCGGAAGGCGGCATCGAGCACGCGCGCCTCATCGAGCGGCGGGCTTTTTGGGATCGGCGGAACCATTTCGGCATCTAGACCTTGAAATGCCAGCTTAGCAACGTTACATGCCGAACTTAGCAGCGCTAAGGAGAGCGAGATGAGCGAGAAACAGCCCTTTGTGCAGTCGGCGGACGGCACCGGGATCGTGGTGGCGGAGTATGGCGAGGGGCACCCGATCGTCATCGTGCATGGCGGCATGGGCGAAGCCGCCCACTGGGACCCGGTCGGCAAGTTGCTTTCGCCGCCCTATCGGATCGTCGGCGTTGAGCGCCGGGTCTATGGCCGCTCGGGCACGCCGCAATCGTCGCATTCGATGGCGCGCGAGGCCGAGGACATCGCGGCGGTGCTCGACAAACTGGGCGAACCCGCCATCGTCGTCGGCCATTCGTCCGGCGCCGTGGCTACGCTCGAAGCGGCATTGCTGCATCCCGCAAATCTCAGGGGCATCGTGCTCTACGAACCGCCGGTGCAGATCGGCACGCCGCTCGGCGGCGATCACCAGCGGCTGGCCGAGGAGGCGCTGGCGCGCGGCGACGCCGACACCGCGCAACTGATCTTTTTCCGCGACATCGTCGGTTTCTCGGACCAGATGATCGACCGCATGCGCTCGCCGATGTGGCGGGGCGGTTGGGACTACATGATGACCATCATGCCCCGCCAGATGGAGGACAACCGGGCGATCCGCGCGCTGCCGTTCGACATCGAGCGCTATCGCGACATCGACGTGCCGGCGCTATTGCTGCGCAGTACGGCCAGCCCGCAGCATCTGCAAGATCGCCTGTTCGCGGTGGCGGCGGTACTGCCCAACGCGTCGAGGGTCGATCTGCCGGGCGAAGGACACAATGCCAACATGTCGGCGCCGCAGCTGGTGGCCGATGCGATCGCACCCTTTGCGAAGATGGTGTTCGGCAACTAGCCATGGCCCGTCGCAGCGGGCGGAGGTAAGCTCGCTCAAAGCGGAGGATCACATGGCGGACGTGTACGAAGCCAATGCCGACCAGCTCGCATCGTGGGGCGGCACGGCCGGCCGTCATTGGACCGAGCAGCAGGAGCATATGGATATCCAGCTCGCGCCGGTCTCGGCGGCACTGTTCGGCGCCATCGAAATCCGGCCGAATATGCGGGTGATCGATATTGGCTGCGGCTGCGGCGACACCACACTGGAGCTGGCCCGCCGGGTCGGCGCTGGCGGCCACGCGCTCGGGCTCGATATCTCGGCGCCGATGCTGGCGCGAGCCCGCGAGCGCACGCCACCTGGCGCCCCGGTCGACTTCGTCGAGGGCGACGCCACGGTCCATCGCTTCCCGCCGGCCGACGCCGACCTGCTGTTCTCGCGCTTCGGCGTGATGTTCTTTGCCGATCCGGCGCTGTCCTTCGGCAATATCCGCAAGGGCATGCGGCAGGGCGGGCGTGTCGCCTTTGCCTGCTGGCGGGAGCGGGAGATCAATCCGTCGCTCTGGGTCGCCGCGCAGGAGGCTTACAAAGTCGTGCCGCCGCCGCCCGTCCTGCCACCCGATGCGCCCGGCCCGTTCGCCTTCGCTGGCGCAGGGCGGGTGCACGCTGTCCTCGGCGAAGCGGGGTTTGCCGGCATCGCCATGCGGCCGGTCGACCTCGAGCTCGATGTCGCGGCGGGACGCGGACTCGAAGAGGCAGTGCGCGGTGCGCTGGAAATCGGGCCAGCGAGCCGCGCCGCCGACGGCCAGCCCGAGGAGATCCGCAAGGCGATCGCCGCGCGCATTCGCGCTGCCTATGCGCCGCACGCCAAGGGCAACAGTGTGAAGCTGCCGGCCGCGATCTGGATCGTCACGGCCACCAATCCGTGAGCGCCGGCTAAAGTTTCGGGCCGTCGACCACGCTGGCGGCGCCGTTACTGATCTTCTTGATCACCAGCGCATATTCGCTGCGGCCATCGGCAAGAAAGCGGAACACCCCGTCGCGGCCGTTGAAGCCGGCGGGAGCAGTGAGGATGCTGCGGTCGTATTTGGGCGAGCCCATCGACAGCGACGAGACGTTGGCGAGGATCACCGCCGTATAGGCGATCGTGACGAACGGGTGCGGGCTGCCGCCGAAGCGCTGTTGGTAGAGCGGCAGGATGGCCTGGTAGCCGGTTTCGTCGACCGCCGGGTAGATGGCGCCCGCAAGATACGGCGCGCTCAGAATATTTGGATCGGCGTTCCAGTCGGCCGAGCCGATCACCTGGATGCCGCCCGCCGGCACGTTCGCCTGCTGCAGCAGCGCGCCGAAGCTTGGCGCAGTGGCGCGGTCGGGCAGGAACAGGGCATCGATCTGCCCGGCCATCAGCGTCGGGGCGATCTGGCCGACCACGTCGCGCGCCTCGGCCTCGGAGCCGAAATTGTAGACCGCCACGACAGTGACCCCGAGATCGGCCGCCGCCTGCTGGAAGGCGCTTTGCTGGATCTGCCCGAAGCTGCTGTTGGGAAAGATCCCCGCGAAGGCGCGCCGGCCAAGCCCCTTGGCATAGCCGAGCGAACGCTTGACCTCGGATTCGGGCAGCACATTGAGGAGGAACACCCCCGGCTGTGCGGCGCCGGAATTGTTGGAAAAGCCGATGAGCGTGATGCCTGCCGAGCGCGCCACCGCGCCGGCGGCACTTACCTGGTCGGCCTTCAGCGGCCCGAGGATGAGGCTTGCGCCCTCCGACACCGCCTGGCTTGCGGCAGCCGCGGCGCCGGGCGGAGTTGGGCCGGTATCCTTCAGCACCAGCGTGATGTTGTCATGCATGTTGGCGTTGCTGCCGATGAAATCCATCGCCAATTGCGCGCCGTTCGCCATCGACTGGCCGACGCTCGCCGTGTCGCCGGTGAGGGGCAGCAGCAGCGCCACGCGGACCGGACCTGTGCCGAAGCTCTGGCCCTGCGCCAAGGGCAGGCTGCCATCGGTCGGCAGAGGCGGCGTCGTGCTGCCGAAACTGGGGAAATCGAAGCCGCCGCCGGTGCAGGCGCTGAGCGTCAGCAGCGACAGGCCGCCCAAGAGCGCCCGCCGCCGCGTGAAATCGGAAGTCTGCACCCCGCAACGATCCTTAGAAATTCACCCGCCCACTTGTCCTATACAAAGCCGGACCCGCTCCTTAAAGACAGGGCATTGGCACTTATTCAGGGCTTTCTTGTGCAGGAACGGCGCTATTTCATCGCCGGCGTGGCTTTCGAGGCACCCGAACTGCCCGCGGGACTGCATGTTGTGTCGACGCCGATCGGCAATCTGCGCGACATCACGCTGCGCGCGCTCGAGACGCTGGCGGCCGCCGACGTAGTCTATTGCGAGGACACCCGCACCTCGGCGAAGCTGCTCGACCATTTCGGCATCACGACGCCCCGCAAGGCGCTGCACGAGCACAATGAGCGGGCGTTGGTCGACACCATCATCGCCGATCTCTGGCGCGGCGGCCGCGTCGCCCTGATCTCCGATGCCGGCACGCCGCTCCTCAGCGATCCCGGCTTTCCGCTCGTGCGCGCCGTGCGCGAGGCCGGTCTGCCGGTGTTCGCCGCCCCCGGCGCCTCGGCGCTGCTCGCGGCGCTGGCGGTGGCGGGGCTGCCGACCGATACCTTCACCTTCGTGGGCTTCCTGCCACCCAAGGGCGAGGGCCGGGCGAGCGCGCTGAAGGAGCTCGCCGCGAGACGCGAGACGCTGGTGTTCTACGAATCGCCGCGCCGGCTCGGCGACACTCTGGCCGCGATGGCCAAAATCTTCGGCGAGGCGCGGGTCGCAGCCGTGGCGCTGGAACTCAGCAAGAAGTTCGAACGGGTGCTGCGCGGGCCAGTGGGCGATCTGGCGCCGCAATTCGCCGATGCCGAAACCAAAGGCGAGGCCGTGATCCTCGTCGCCGGGGCGGCCGACAGCGTCCCCGATCCGGACGAGTGGCGCGCCGCGCTCGGCGAGGCGATGGCCGGCCAGCCGCTGCGCGCCGCCGTCGATGAGGTCGCCACCCGCTTCGGGCTCAAGCGCAAGGAAGTGTACGATGCCGCCCTCGCGCTCAAAGCCCAGGACTAAACCTGCAAAGACTCGCCCCAGCGAGGCGCGGAAATTCGCCGAAGGCGCCGGGCGCCGCGGCGAGTTCTGGGCGGCATGGTTCCTCCGGCTAAAACTTTACCGCATCATCGGCGTGCGGGTGAAAACCCCGGTCGGCGAGATCGACCTCATCGCTCAGCGCTTCGGCGTCACGGTGTTCGTCGAGGTCAAATCGCGCAGCTTCTCGCATCAGGAGGCTGAGGCGATGTTTGCCGTCAACCGCCGGCGCATCGTCCGCGCCGCGCAGTTCTGGCTGACCCGCCACGAAGCGCTGGCCGCGACGCCGCTCCGGTTCGACGTGATTTTCCTTGCGCCGTTCGCGTGGCCGCGCCACATCGTCAACGCCTTCGACGCCACCGGATTGGTCTAAAGATGTCGCTCAAAGTCGCCGTGCAGATGGACCCCATCGCCTCGATCAATCCGATGGGAGACTCGACCTTTGCGATGATGCTCGAGGCGCAGGCGCGCAGGCATCGGCTCGACTATTACACGGTGGGCTCGCTCGGCCTCCGCGACAATGTGCTGACCGCTTCGGTGCAGCCCATCGAGGTCTACGACAAGCCCAAGGGCGAGCATTTTGCGCTCGGCGAGGCGGCGCGCGCCGACCTCTCGACTTACGACGTTGTGCTGATGCGGCAGGACCCGCCCTTCGACATGAACTACATCACCATCAGCCACATGCTGCAGCGCATCCACCCCGGGACCTTCGTGGTCAACCCGCCCGCGGCGGTGCGCAACGCGCCGGAAAAAATCCTCGTCACCGAATTTCCCGAACTGATGCCGCCGACGCTCGTGACGCGCGACCGCGCGCAGATCCAGGCGTTCCGCAAGGAGCATGGCAACATCATCGTCAAGCCGCTCTACGGCAATGGCGGCGCCGGCGTGTTCTTCATCGAGGAAGGCAGCCACAATCTGGTCTCACTGCTCGAACTGTTCGAGCAGGCCTTCCGCGAACCGTTCATGATCCAGCGCTACCTGCCCGAGGTGAGGAAGGGCGACAAGCGCATCATCATCATCGATGGCGAACCGGTGGCCGGCCTCAATCGCATTCCGTCGGAAGGCGAGGCCCGTTCTAATATGCATGTCGGTGGTCGCCCGGAGCTATCGCCCCTCACTGATCGCGAGCGCGAAATCTGCGCCGCGATTGGCCCGGCGCTCAAAGCCCGCGACCTGATCTTCGTCGGTATCGACGTCATCGGCGGCTACCTCACGGAGATCAACGTCACCTCGCCCACCGGCATCCGCGAGATCAAGCGCTTCGGCGGCCCCGACATCGCCCCGATGATCTGGGACGCGATCGAGAAACGACGGGTGTGAGCCTCGCGGCCCTGATCGCGGGCGCGGAACTGCCGCCGGGGGCGCCGGTGGCGCTCGCGACCTGCGACCGATCGGGTGCTGTCGTCGATGCGGTCGCTGGCCGCTGGCCGAACGGCCGGGATGTGTCGGCGGCAGATCGGTTCTATGCAGCGAGCCTGACCAAGCAGGTGACAGGCGCCGCCGTCGCGCTTCTGGTCCGTGCTGGCCGGCTCGATATCGACGCGCCTGTCGCGACCTACAAGATGGACCTACCCGGCTGGTCGAAGCGAATTACTGTAGGCCAGCTCCTGCATCACACTGCCGGTCTGCCGAGCGCTGGTGAAATCGAAGCCACGCTCTCCGGTCACTGGACCGAGGCCTTCGCGCTCGCCGCGTTGCGCAACCTGCCCGAATTGTCGGCTGAGCCGGGCTCGACGTTCCTCTACTCCAATCTCGGCTACATCCTTCTGGCCCGCATCGTCGAGCAAGTGAGCAGGCAGCCCTTCTCCACTTTCGTCACGACGCAGCTTCTTGATCCAATCGGGATCACCGGAATGGAGTTCCGCAACTCCGGCAGCTCGGACGGCTATGAGCAGGCGCAGCTGATGGGTTCGCACTTACCGCTGACGCTGGGTGACGGCGGACTGTGGACAACCGCCGCTGGCTTTGCCGCTTGGCTCGGCTCTCAGAACCGTGACACGTTCGGCATCGCGTCGCTGGTCGAAACGCCAGGGCGACTCAACGACGGACAATTGACCGACTACGGTTGGGGTATCGGGCTGCGTCGACGTCGTGGCGCACCGACCTTCGTTCATGCCGGCGGCTGGACCGGCGCCGTGGCGCAGGCCGTTCGAAGCCCACGGCTTGGTATCGCCGCGGTAGTACTGGCGGCGCTCTCGCCGATCGATGCGATCAACGCGCTGTTCGAACGTGCAATCGAGGAGATGGAGCCGCAATGAGGATCGCCGCCTTCCTCCTGATGGCGGTGCTCGCGCTGGTCGCGATGATCTGGCCGTTCCGCTGGCCGAAGGGCCCGGCTGGCCGCTCGCAGCTCTCCTATTGTGCATCGCTCGTCTGCGCCATCGCGGTGCTGATCCTCCTGCCCTATGGCCACGGTCCGGCCGTGCCGTTCTTCGGCATGACCACGCTGGTGGCCTGGGTTCTGCTCGGAGCGTTGTGGCTGATCCGCCGCAACCCACAGATCCCAAATCCCGATTGGACGCGGAAGCCATGGTCGGTCGCCGACTGGGGCTTGATTGTCATCGCGGTGCTGAGCGGGCTCGCGACGGTGGCGGGATAGGGTGCGTGCCTTATCCCACTCCGTTTGTCGGTACCCGGCTCTACGGCCAAACAGAGATCTCCGCTTTCGCGGGATGACCCGGGGACGACAGGGCGTCCGGAGTTGTTGCAACGCCAAGACTACTCGTCCGAATCCTCGAGGTTGAGGTTGTGCTCCTCCCACTCATCCTGCGGGATCGGGTCGCCGAGTTTGAAGGCGAAGGCGGTGATGCCGGAATAGTCGGCGGCGGCGGTGCATTTGAAGGTCACGCCGTACCATTTGCGGCGCGACCGGAAAGCGCCGCCGCTGGCGATCAGCGTCAGGCCACTGCCATCCATGTCGGCCATCGCGTAGGGAACCAGCGTGTCGGGGTCGTATTTCGGTTCGGCCCGCCGGATTTGCTCCAGCCCCTCGATATTGCAGAGCTGCACGACGCGCTCGCTGTCGACCAGCGTGCCGAGCGCCTTTCGGATGTGCTCCATGCCGGGCTCGCGGAGGATGTTGGCGGAATAGAACTGCGTCGCCGTGATGGTCTTGTTCTCGGGCAGGACGGGCTGCAGCGGTCCCGATGGTGTCAGCCGCTCGCCGGCGACCGGCGGGGCGGCCTCGGTACTCGGCGAGGGCGCCGCCAGCACCGGCGGGACAGGAGCGGGTGCTGGCTGTTGTAGCGCCGCGAATTGCTGCTGCGTCACGATCTCGACCGCCACCGGCTGCGGCGGCAGCACGACCAGCTGCCGCAGCGGCGAGGCGAGAATGATCACGGCGAGTATCGCGAGATGCAACGCCACGGACGCCGCGGTGCCGAGCGCCATGCGGCGGTCGACGGGAGCGAAACTCGGGGCATTGAAGGCGAAATCGGTCATCGCGGGAGCCTAAGCCGATCGCCGCATTATTGGCCAGCCGGACGCGCCGGCCGCGTCGGCGGACCGGGCAGCGCGTCGCTGGTCCGGAACGAGAATGCGGTGACCGACGAGAGGTCGGAGGCGACCGTGCATTTGAAAGAAACGCCATACCAGGTCTGGCCCGACCGGAAGGCGCCACCGGGTGCCGAGACCGTTTGCCCGGCATTGACCGGCGCGGCGAACGCGTCGGCGATGAGCGCGTTCGGCTGGAAGTGCCCCGCCGAACGGGCGATCTGGCCGAGGGCTTCGAGGTTGCACATCTGGGCGATCCGCCGCTGCCGCGGCAGCGCCTTGATCGCCTTCAGGGTTGCGGCAAGCTGCGGCGCCTGAAGCATGCTGCTGGCGTAAAATTCCTTGGCGACATGGAGTGGACCGTTGATCGCCGGCGCGCTGCTCGCGGGCGCCGCTCCGTCCTCCGGCGTGCCGGAATTGTCCGGTTCGGACGAGTCGAGTTCGCTCGGCGCAGTGGAGGCATCGGAGGCGGGCTCGCTCGGCCCGACCGGGATGACCAGCGGCGGCGCCGGCATCGGTCTCGGCGGCGGTCCGGATGGCGCCGCCTGCGACGAGGCTGCCTCGGCGGAAGACGCTGCGGATGTATCCTGCGGCTGCGATGATGCTTCTGCCGAGGAC
>CAZNAE010000075.1:0-2910 GCA_964570695.1 uncultured Devosia sp. | reverse complement strand
GATGAGGCAGGCTCGGATGACGCGGGTTCAGCCGACGACGCCGGTTCCGACGACGCAGCCTCCGATGAGGCCGATGGCGCTTCCGACGATTCCGGTGGTGCCGATGACGAGGGCGGCTCCGAGGACACCGGTTGCTCCGACGACGGGGGCGGAGCCGACGACGACGGCTCCAGTGACGCGAGCTCCTTGGGCGTCACGATGTCGACCGCAATGGACTGCGGCGCGGCCGGCTCGCTGAGCTTCATCAGCGGCGGCAGCAGCAGGACCGCAAAGATCAGAAGGTGCGCCAGCCCCGACACCACGGCCGTCCAAACGATCCGCCGGTCGCGGGCGGGCACGGCGGGCAGCGACATATCGGGTGGGACGATTTCGGTCACGGCGCGACCCTAAGCCATGGATCGCGGCGAATACGAGACCCCTCGCCTTTCCGTGCAGCGTCGGCCATGCTGCATCATGCGTCTCGACACCCTGCTGCTCTCGCTGTCGACCTTCTTTGCGACCCTCGGGCCGGCCGATCTCATTCTGGTCTATGCGGCGCTGACCGAGCGCAACACCCGGGCCGAGCGGCAGTCGATGGCGCTCCGTGGCGCCGTCATCGCCACCGGTATCCTGGTGTTTTTCGCGGTCTTCGGCCAGGCGCTGCTCGGGCTCTTCGGCATCACGCTGCCGGCCCTGCGTATCGCCGGCGGCGTCCTGCTGCTGCTGATCTCGATCGACATGGTGTTCGCCCGCCATTCGGGCGGCACCGGCACGACGCCGGAGGAAGAAAACGAGGCCCGCACCCGGCCCGACATTTCCGTCTTCCCGCTGGCGACTCCGCTGATCGCCGGCCCCGGCGCCATCAGCGCCACGATCTTGCTGGCGACGCCGGCCGGCCTCTTCACCATCGCCTGGGTAGAAGTCGTGGTCGGCATGCTGGCGATCCTGCTGCTGAGTTATCTCGGCATGCTGGTCGCCATCCCGATCCAGCGGCTGCTCGGACTCACCGGGCTCGCCGTGGTGAGCCGCGTCGTCGGCGTGCTGCTCGCGGCGCTCGCCATGCAGTTCTTGATCGACGGCATCAAGACCTCCGGCCTCATTCCGGGGCTCTCCTAGCGGCAGCGAAAAAAGGGTCACCTTGCGGTGACCCTTGAAGTTCGTTCTAGCCGGAAACTTATTTCTTCTTGCCCGGCGACGCGTCAGCGCGCCAAAGGAAAATGGCCGGCTATTTCTTCTTGCCGGCATTCGACACTGCGGGAGTCATCCCGGCAGTCGCCAGCACCTTTGGCTTTTCCTTCTTGGGTTTTTTGGTTTCCTTGTTGGATTTCATCTGACCTTTGGCCATTGGCGTCTCCCCAATCTGGCGCCGGACCCGCTGTCCGGCAAATCACCGGCGGACGCTAGGCCCGCGGGCAAAAACTGACAAGCAGTTGTGTGGCTTATTTCACCAACTGGCAGCGGCCCTGCGGCCCGAGCGCATCGACCATACGCGGATCGCAGCCGGTGAGGAGGAAAACCGTCCAGTCGTTCTCGTCGCCGTAGAACGCATTGCGGTCGACCTCGCCGACGACGCCGTTGAGCACGCCCGTCTGCGTCCATTGCCAGAGCATCCACTGCCGGTTGCCGTAGCGCTGCGGCGGTTCGGCGGCGGTCGAGCGCAGCCAGAACGGATTGTCGAAATGCTCACCCTCGAGGATGTCGTGGTGGAAGGTGATGTCGGTGTAGATGATCGGCAGCTTCCCGGTGTGCTGCTCCATCACCTTGAGCATGACGCGGATCTTTTCGAGCACGTCGGCGCGGCTGAATTTGTTCGTGCAGCTCGAGCCGTGGTTCCACTCGAGATCGAGCACCGGCGGCAGCGCGTCTTCGTCGGCCGGCACGTTCTTGACGAACCATGCGGCCTGGTCGGCGGCGGTCGAGCACCAGGTCATGAAGTGATAGGCGCCATGCGCCATGCCGGCGGCGCGCGCCTTCTTCCAATTGTCGGCGAAAGCCGGGTCGACATAGTCGTCGCCCTCGGTCGCCTTCATGTAAACGAAGTGCACGCCCGAGCTGTAAACTTTGCGGAAGTCGATCGCCCCCTGGTAGCGCGCCACGTCCATGCCCTGGATCGGCATCGACCGCGCCGCCGCGACTGCGGGATGCGGGCGATTGTCGCCCTCGATGGGCCGGCCGACTTCGCTGTGGAAGGCGGCTGGGCTCTGCGCGCAGGCGGCGAGCGCCATGAGCGCCAGCGCGAGCACGAGATGCTTGATCAAACCAAAGGGCGAAGGGCGAAACGAGGCGGAATCCATGCTGAACAGGTACGCAATACTGGTTGGTGCGAAGCCTTTGATTCAACATGGGGCGCTTAACGAAACCTTGCCCTAACCCTTTGATTTCCCGACATGGTTAACGCTGGCGCCGATGGGGCACCAGCCGTCGATGATAACGTGTTCACCAAATGTTCTTGTGCTGCCCGGCGCTGCTTGTTACGGTTTTTCCAACGGGTTTTGGGGGTTGGACGATGGTCGCCCGCGTGCAGACTGTGGCGTTCCAAGGCATCGAGGCGGTGTCGGTCGACGTGCAGGCGCAGATCGCGCCCGGGCTCGTGGCGTTCACCATTGTGGGTCTGCCCGACAAAGCGGTGAAGGAATCCGGCGAGCGGGTTCGCGCCGCACTGGTCGCGTCCGGCCTCAGCCTGCCGCCCAAGCGCATCACCATCAATCTCGCGCCCGCCGACCTGCCCAAGGAGGGCAGCCACTATGATCTGCCGATCGCCCTCGCGCTGATGGCGGCAATCGGTGCGTTTCCGGCCGACGCCATCGATGGCTACGTGGCGCTCGGCGAGCTCGGGCTCGACGGAAGGCTGGCGCCGACCTCTGGTGTGCTGCCGGCGGCGATCGCCGCCCATGCCCGCGACCTCGGCATCATCTGCCCGGCGCCGTCGGG
>CAZNAE010000074.1:0-16438 GCA_964570695.1 uncultured Devosia sp. | reverse complement strand
ACTCAACAAGAGCGGGCCGATAGTGGCATACGGATATGCCTTCTCGATCACGATGGGTGACAGTGAGATCGACGCCGGCATCGGGAATTTGGCAGCCTGCTACCCTGAAATGAAGAAAGGTCGCTCTCGACGCAAACCAGTTCATTGACTTGGTGATCGCCAGAGGGGATCAAACAGGTGATCAGAGGAAGGCGGTTCGGCGCACCATGCTGAAAGTTGACGACAACGGCTATAGCGCCAAAGCACTGGTGAAGATCTCAGGCAACTTTGAACCGAAGGCAGAAGGAGGGCTCTTTTTCCTCGCGAACTCGGTTGCCGTCGTTGACGCGTTTCCAGAGTGATGGAGATGCGCACGGTGTGCAAAAGTTACACACGCAAAATCATTCCAACATAACTATCTGATATCAAACACTAAAATTTAACAACATGCTAGTTCAAGCACTGCCACGGTAGCTTCTAGCCGCCGATCAGAACATGATTTCAGGGCCGCCCGCACGACAGCGCCGGCGGCCTTGCTGTTTTTCGAGGCGATGAGGCGAAGGTGCCAAACGCACCTTTGTGTGCCTGCTTGCCGGCCCGACGTCGCCGCCCTAGCTGTTGGGCGGCAAGCCGGCATGCCCCATGCATCCTGACCTCATTGTAGGTCAAACCGCCGGAAACATCTCAGCATTTCGAGGAACTATGTCCAAGACCATCATCGTCGTCGGGTTCGGCCCCGGCATCTCGACCGGTGTCGCCGAAAAATTCGGTGCCCAAGGCTTCAACGTCGCGCTCGTCGGGCGCACCAAGGACCGGCTCGACGCCGGCGCCGCCGCCCTCAAGGCAAAGGGGGTCAAGGCCGCCGCCTTCGTCGCCGACGCCGGCGACCCGGCAGCAGTCGCGGCCGTGATCGAAAAGGTCCGCAGCGAATTTGGCCCCATCGATGCCATCCACTGGAACGCTTATGGCGGCGGCCAGGGCGGTGATCTCATCGCGTCCAGCCCTGACGAAATCCGCGGCGTCTTCGAGATTGCAATCACCGGTCTCCTCGTGGCGGTACAGACAGCGCTGCCGGACCTCAAGGCCAACAAGGGCGCAGTGCTCGTCACCAACGGCGCTTTTGGCGATCTCAACCCTCAGATCTATCAGGTGGCGGCGAGCAACAACAACATGGGCCTCGCGCTCGCCAATGCCGCCAAGCACAAGCTCGTCGGCCTCCTCGTCCAGAAGCTCAAGGGCGACGGTGTCCAGGTCGGCGAAGTGATGATTGCCGGAAGCATCAAGGGCACACCGTGGGCGGCGAACAATCCGAACGCCATCGACCCGGCGACCGTTGGCGATGCCTTCTTCGATCTCTACGAGAAGCGCACCGACAATTACGTGCGCCTCTCTTGAATTCAGGCCGGGCCGCCGCCAATGGCGGCCCGCCGGCTATCGCGCCGATGCGGCCCGGATCACTGGCAGGTGACGCGCATTTCGGCGTAGCCGCTGGTATCGGCGGAAAAGACCATCACGGTGCAGCCTTTGGTGGTGAGGTTGCCGAAGCCGCCGGCGGCGACGGGGCCGGCGCCGTCGATAGTGGCGCTGCCGTCATCGACGCTCGCCACCTTCACCACCGCATGCGTCTTGCAGATCGGGAAACTGTCGCCGGAGCTCGCCATGAAGCGGGTGCCGAGCGGGATGCAGTCGGTCGTCGGACCATCGGCGACGACGGCGGCGGGCGTTGGGGTGCCCTGCAGCGGCGCAGGGGCTAACACCGGGGTAGAGGCTGGCGCAGACGCTGGGGCGGATGCCGACGGATCGGCGGCGGCGACCTCGGTAGGCGGCTGTGATGACGGCGCGGCCCCGGCGACCTGAACCGGCGGCGAAGACGCGGCAGAGGCCAGGGCGGCGCGGGCCGCCTGCAGTTCGACCGCCTGGTTGCTGGTGACCTGCTCGAGCGCCGCGATGCGGTTCTGCAGCGCCAGCAACGCCTCGGCCGTGCCGTCGTCGGCGGGCTTGGCCGCGACGGGCGCGGATATGGCGACCGGTGCCGGGGCCATGCCGATCGAGACCTTCATCTGCGCCAGATCGGCCGCCATCTGCTGCCGCTCGGCATCGACGTTGGTGTGGACGAGGATGGCGCCGCCGAGCGCGATCAGGCCGACCAGCGCGGCGAGCAGCGAGATCACGCGATCCATCGGCCCCGCCCCACGGAAGCGGCCTTGCGGCCAAAAATGCTCAACTCAGAAATGCCCCAGTCTCCAACTGCCGCTCGCGGCCAAAGATAGCCCGGCGCGCCCGCCCATACGAGACGGCAGACTGGCTGGCAATCTTGTCAAAAATGCCGGTTCAGGCCCCGTGCGGCGCGGGCATCGGCACCGGCGCAACGATGGCCGAGCCGTTCGTGGAACTCGACGGCGTCGAGGACTGGGCGTTGCCACCGCCGAGGAGGCCCGAGAAGAAGCCGCCGATGGCTTGGCCACGCGCCTTGGCGGCAGCGTCCTTGTCGAGCTCGGCCTGCTTTTCCGCGGCGGTCTGGGCGTCGCGAGCCGTGATCGCTGCCACCTCAGTCTTGTAC
Organism: uncultured Devosia sp.; assembly: GCA_964570695.1. Classification (GTDB taxonomy): domain Bacteria; phylum Pseudomonadota; class Alphaproteobacteria; order Rhizobiales; family Devosiaceae; genus Devosia_A. The sequence goes on along the minus strand of CAZNAE010000074.1, from coordinate 13,899 downwards.
TGCGCGTCGTCGGCCGCTTCCCTGGCGGTGAGCGCCGCGAGGAGCGGATCGGCGCCACGCGCCGGGCAGGCGGCTGTTGCATCGAGCGGCGTGCCGTCGGGTGAGCTCAGATCGAAGACATATTTCTTGTCGCAGACGTCCCATTTCGGCGGCGTCTTGCTCAGTTCGAACCGGTCGTAGCCTTCCTTGATGTCCATCCAGAACGGCAGGTTCGGGTTGGTGGCGACCTGCGCCAGGTTCTTGGGGGTCATCCGGAATGGGAAGATCTGCATCTGTACCGACGGATTGCCGCCCTGGAAGCTGTCACGGGCAAGGCTATAGATTTCCTCGACCGAGGCGTCGGTCATCGAGTAGCAGCCGGCCGACGAGCAATCGCCATGTACCATCAGATTGGCGCCGGTGCGGCCCCAGGCGCGGTCGAACTTGTTCGGGAAGCCGGTGTTGAAGCTCAGGTAATAGTTCGAGTTCGGATTCATCTGCGCTGGGGTGATGTTGTAGAATCCCTCGGGCGCCTGCCGGTCGCCCTCGACGACCTTGGGACCGAGCACGCCCGACCACGCGCAGATGGCGTAGGTCTTGAACAGCTTGAAGGCGCCGGTGCTGGTGGCCTTCCAGACCTCGAACTCGTTGGATTGCTTGAAGATGCGGATCATCATCGCGGCGCCCGGCGTCGAGCCGATCTCGGCCAGCCGGTTCATCGATTCCTGCGAAAGCTTCTGCTCGGCCTTCATGGTGCCCGCGCTCGAGCGCGGCAGGATGCCGCCACAGCCGACCAGCACCAGTGCAGTCAACAGGATGGCGAGGAGCCCAAGGGCCCGGCGGGGAGAAAACAGCCTCAAAACGAATCTGCCCGAGAGATCATGGCCCCATCTATACGCGGCTTGGTTACCAAGACGGAATCGCAGCGCTGCAACACGCGCTTGTGAAAACGCTAGTTGAGGGCGCTGCCGATCGCCATGAACTTTTCGCGCCGCAGTTCGCGAATCTCGAGCGGACCGCGCTTGCCCGGGAATGCCCTCAGGAATTCGGTGATCGCATCGGCGGTCGCCGCCATGACAGTCTCGGGGTGGCGATGCGCGCCGCCGGCGGGCTCCGAAATGATGCCGTCGATGACGCCAAAGCCGAGCAAATCCTGGGCGGTGATCTTCATGTTGTTGGCGGCGTCCATGGCCCGCGCCGCGTCCTTCCAGAGGATCGACGCCGACGCTTCGGGCGAAGCCACGGCGTAAATGGCGTTTTCGAGCATCAGCACGCGGTTGGCGGTGGCAATCGCGATGGCGCCGCCCGAGCCGCCCTCGCCGATAATCACGGCGAGGTTCGGCACGCCGATTTCGAGGCACTTTTCGGTGCAGCGGGCGATCGCCTCGGCCTGGCCGCGCTCCTCGGCGCCGATCCCCGGATAGGCGCCGGCGGTGTCGACAAAGCAGACCACCGGAATGCCGAAGCGGTCGGCCATGTCCATGATGCGCACGGCTTTGCGGTAACCCTCGGGGCGGGCCATGCCGAAATTGTGCTTGAGGCGGGTCTCGGTGGTCGAGCCCTTCTCCTGGCCGATGATGGCAATGGGCTCGCCGTTGAAGCGGCCAAAGCCGGCCTGCACCGCCGGATCCTCGGCATATTTGCGATCACCGGCGAGCGGCGTCCACTCGGTGATGAGGCCCTTGATGTAGTCGGAAAAATGCGGCCGCTGCGGGTGGCGAGCGACCTGGGTCTTCTGCCAGGGCGTCAGGCGCTTGTAGATGTCGGCCAGCGCCTGGTCGGCCCGGGCGGTCAGCGCCCCGACTTCGTCGTCGATCGAAACCGCCTTGTCGGCGCCGCTGAGCGATTTGAGCTCCGCGATCTTGCCTTCAAGATCGGCAACCGGCTTTTCGAAATCGAGATAAGACTGCATCCCCGCCCGCCTTTGGCCTGACCTGCAGTGTGAAGTCGCTGCGGAACATGGCCGGAAAGTGGCGAGCGGGGGCTATTGAGTCAAGCAGCGCCTATTGGGCGCTGCCGGTGATGTCGACCGCGGGGCCGAGCACCGTCGGATCCTCGCTGGCCTGCTCGAAGAGCGTCATCGGGATACCGGCGGGATCCTTGGAGGTGACGTTGACGGTCAGCGCCTTCGCCTTGCCGTTGATGAAGTCGCCGACCACGGCGCCGAGCTGGCGGGCCGCATCGGTACTGCCGAGAAGCTGCAGGACGGCGCCTTCCATGACGCCCGCCATCTGCGAGCGGAAGGTCGCAGGATCCGCATTTTGCTGCGACGCAAGGAGCGGCACCAGCTTGTCGCCGAGGCCGTCATCCTTGATGTCGAGCTTGGCGCTCTTGACGGTGACGCCCATGCCGGCGGTCATCGCCGCGTCGGCATCTTCGGCAAACAGCTCGTCGGTGGCGTTACCGAGCACGGTCGCGAAGGCGACGCTGCCGAGGTCCTCGCCCGAGATCGAGACCTTGTCGACATTGATGGTCTGGGTGGTCTTGTCCCAGGCGGCCGAGAACTCGTAGCCGAGATTGACCTTGGTGATGCCGAGCGCCAGCAGCATCTTCATGTTGTCGTCGTCGCTGTTGGCCGGCAGCGGCACCGCGACGCCGTGCGCCGAACTCGACACCTTGGTCGGCACGCCGTTGAGGTAGTCGGACAGCGTCAGATCGAAATCGGCGACATTGGCCTGGATGCGCTGACCCGCCTGATCGGGATCGGGCACATCGACCGAAAGGTTCGAGAACGAGACGCCGCCGAACGCCGGGATCAGCTTGCGGTAGTTGGTCTGGAACCAGTCGGCGGTGAAGCCCGCCTGATTGGCCTCAACGGCTGCGATGGGACCGCTGAGATCGGTAGCCTTGATGGTCGCCTGGGCGACCGACACGCTGTTGGGGCCGCCATCGCTGACCTTGATGTCGTTGATAGTGATGGCGGGATAGATGCCCGGCTGGTAGCCGTCCATCTTCACCCCGCCGATGCTGAGCACGAACGGCGCATTGTCGTCGCCGGTACCCTTGCAGGAGACGCCATCGAAATTGACCGGATCGGATTTGAAGGCGGTGAACACATCGGCCATGAAACTCACGAAGGTCGCGATGGCTTCCGGCGGCGGATTGTCGGCATTGGCCTGGAGCTTCTGGCCTGCATCCATCAGCGCGGTGAACGACACCTTGAGCGGCCGCGCGTCGAACTCGGCGACGCTGATTTTGCCGAAGGTGCAACTGGCTTTCGGGGTGGTGAGAGTGCCGCCGTCGAAACTGAAATCCTTATAGAGCGGCTTCATCGGCTGGTCGGCGGTGCCGGCCGGCACGAGGCTGTAGAGCGCCAGCATGCCGCCGATATCGAGCGTCGAGGTCGACATCTTGCCAAACGTGAAGCTTCCCTCGGCGCTACTGGTTTCAGCCGAACCGATGCTGGCGCTCTGGGCCACGCCGTCTTTGACGTTGGCGAGGACGATATCCTTGTAGGTGACGGTGCTGGTGACCGGCGTCGCGCCGCCCGTGACCGTCATGTTGAGCGAGATTTCCGGGATGGTGATGCTGGTTGCCGAGAGCTTGGCCAACTCGTCGACATGCTTCATGAAACCGCCGGTCAGCGCATCGCGGAGCGCCGCCTCGTCCATCGACGAATCGACTGCGGTGATGGTCGGGATCGACAGCGATGTGGTGACCCCGGTGGTCGCCGTGGTCGTGGTATCCTCGGCGACGGCATTGACGAGCCCGATCGCCGGGACGGCGGACAGGCTGAGCACTGCGGCAAGCATCGCCGCCTTCGAGATTTTGAGCACCGGTCGTTTCCCTCTGGTCGTGGACGTTACAGAATTGGCGGGTGATGACGCGACAATGCCGCGTAGTAACGAAGCCTTTGTGGCAATTCGCAGAGCAACTGAATGCAATCGTCGCCGGAATTGTGGTGTGCAGAACTAGCACTGAACGCCGACTGAACGGAGTCCCTTTTGAGCGTCGAAATCATCGGTCACGCCATTGTCGGTGCCGACGGCATGATCGCCGACCGCGACCACAAGATGCCGGCGGCGCTGCGCAATGACGCCGACTGGCAGCGGTTCCAGCGGTCGCTGGATCGCGCCGCGCTGGTCGTGCTGGGCCGGCTCGGGCACGAGGCACACCCCAATCCGGGACGACGGCGGCTAGTGGTGACGAGCCGCGTCGCCTGGCTGGAGCGCGATCCAGATGACCCTAATACGATGCTCTGGAACCCCCGGGGCATCAGCTTCAACCGGGTGCTGGCGGGGTTGGGGCTGGTGGACGGGACGGTCGCGGTCACCGGCGGTACCCGCGTGTTCGACCTGTTCCTGCCGCGATTTACGCAGTTCGATCTGGTCGAGGTGGCGGAGGTGACGATACCCGACGGAGTACCGTGCTTTTCGGGCGGGCGGCCGCAGGCGGTACTGGCGGAGGCCGGATTGAGCGTGGGGACGGAGGAGGAGTTGGATGCGGGGGTGAGATTGAGGGTGTGGTCGAGAAGTCAGCAGTCAGGTCTCCCTCGCCCGCGTGGGGAGGGAGAAGACTGAGACTATTTGTCCGCCAGGGGGTGATGCGTCTCGACCAGCGTCCTGAGCTTTTCGTCGAGCACGTGGGTATAGATCTGAGTCGTCGAGATATCGGCGTGGCCGAGCAGCGTCTGCACGACGCGGAGGTCGGCGCCGCCTTGTAATAGATGGCTGGCGAAGGCGTGGCGGAGGACGTGCGGGGCGACCCTGGCCGAGGCGATGTCGGCGCGGCCGGCCAATGCTTTGAGATCGCGGGCGAACACCTGCCGGCTGAGATAGCCGCCATCGCCATTGGCCGGGAACAGCCAGGGGCCGGGCTCCTGCGACGCCAGCCACGTCTTGACCGCATCGCGGGCGCGGTCGTTGACCGGTACGATACGCTCCTTGTTGCCCTTGCCGGCGATGGTGAGAAAGCTCGCGTCGCGCATCACCGCGGCGCGGCGGAGGCTCACCAGCTCGGAGACGCGCATGCCGGTGGCGTAGAGCAACTCGAGCAGCACATAGAGCCGCAACGCCGCTTCGCGCTTCTGGTCGGAGACGTCGGCATTGGCTTCCGCCTCGGCGGTGGTCAGCAGCCGGTCGACTTCGGCCACCGAGAGCACATGCGGCAGCGGCCGGCGTGCGCGCGGGCTCGCGACAATGCGGGTCGGATCGTCGGGGCGGATCTGGTCGGAGCAGAGGAATTTGTGGAACTGCCGCAGCGCCGAGAGCCGCCGCGCGGCCGACGAAGCAGCAAGCCCCTGCGCATCGAGCGACGCCAGATAGGCGACCACCTGTTCGCGCGCGGCGGTCTCCGGCGACTTACCTTTGCCGGCAAGGAACCCGGCATAATCCGAAAGATCGCGGCGATAGGCGTCGGTGGTGTTCCGCGCCGCGCCGCGCTCGGCGCTCATCATTTCGAGGAACGACTCGATCAGATGGGCGGCGCTCATTCGTCGCCGGCCGGCGCCACCGTCTTGACCCCCGATTCGCTGGCATTCTCGTCGGTGGTGAGGTCGGAGGGCTCGGAAGTGGAGGCGGGAGCCGATGCGACCGAGGAGCTGGCATCCTTGGGGGCGATGTTGACCGGCGCCGGCAGATTGTTGACGTCGATCGGCCCGGACTCGGGCGCCGCGACGAGGTCGCGCGCCGGAATCTTGATGGTGACGTCCTTTTCGCCCGGATCGACCATGATGGTGAGCGCGATCATCCCGGCGAACCCAAGACCGGCGAGGACGATCAGCACGATGAAGAGGCGAACGAGTGTCGGCATGAGGTCCAGGGGCGGCGGAGGCCTTCTTCTCCCGCCATTCTATGGCGCGATCAAGGGCGCCGCACGGCAAGAGTTGTGCAGGCGGCGGTTGACTGGGCTCAGTCCTAGCAGGATTGACTTTACCCTCCCCTAACGCTTCAACCCGGGACGCCGTTCAGCCTTGGGAGCGCGGCCAGCAAAAGTGAGCCCATGACCGCCGCTTCGCCATCGCGGGAGACGCAGAAGGACGAGTTGGTGCACTTGCTGGCCGGCCGGCCGCTGGTCCTGGTGGGCATGATGGGCGCCGGCAAGACCACGATCGGCCGGCGGCTGGCGACCCGGCTCGGCCGACATTTCATCGACAGCGACGAAGAGGTGGAAAAGGCCGCCGGCATGACCATCGAGGACATTTTCGCGACCCGCGGCGAGGCCGATTTCCGCGCCGGCGAGGTACGGGTTATCGCCCGGTTGCTGAAGGACGCCGATCTGGTGCTCGGCACCGGCGGCGGCGCCTTCATGAATGCTGAGACTCGGGCGCTGATCAAATCCGCCGCTGTCTCGGTGTGGATCAAGGCCGACTTCGAGCTGCTGTTCACCAGGGTGCAACGCCGCTCCAACCGGCCGCTGCTGAAGACCGCCAATCCGCGCGAGACGCTGCAGGGGCTGATCGACAAGCGCTATCCGACCTATGCGGAGGCCGATGTCACAGTGGTGAGCAAGGACGTGCCGCAGGACCAGGTGGCAAGCGAAGTGATCGATGCCGTGGTCGCGTATCTGGGAGCTGCCAATGTCCAGTGAACCGACCTGCGTGCATGTGCCGCTCGGCGAGCGGGCGTACGACATCCTGATCGGCCGCGACCTGCTGGAGACGGCCGGCGAGCGGCTGAACGCAATGTTCCCGGGACGCCGCTACGGCATCGTCACCGACAGCGAAGTCGCGAAGGCGCAGTTGCCGCGGTTGACCCGCTCGCTCGATGCGGCGGGGCTCAGACATTCGGCGGTGGTCGTGCCCAACGGCGAATCGAGTAAATCCATCGCCCGGCTCAACGACGTGGTCGAGGGCCTGCTCGAGGCGCGGCTCGAGCGCGGCGACATCGTGCTGGCACTTGGCGGCGGCGTGATCGGCGACCTCGCCGGATTTGCCGCGAGCGTCACGCGCCGCGGTATGGATTTCGTGCAGATCCCGACGACGCTGCTGGCGCAGGTCGACAGCTCGGTCGGCGGCAAGACCGGCATCAACTCGCCGCACGGCAAGAACCTCATCGGTGCCTTCCATCAGCCCAAGCTCGTGCTCGCCGATCTCGCGACGCTCGAAACACTGCCGCCGCGGCAGTTCGCAGCCGGTTATGCGGAGACGGTGAAGTATGGGCTGATCGACGACGAAGCATTCTTCTTCTGGCTCGAGGAGCACCAGCCCGAAATCTTCGCCGGCGGTCCGGCCCGCGCCGAGGCGATCGCCCGCGCTTGCGCGGCGAAGACGCGCTTCGTGCTCGCCGACGAGAAGGAGACCGGCGTCCGCGCCTTGCTCAATCTCGGCCACACTTTCGGCCATGCACTCGAAGCAGCAACCGACTATTCCGACCGGTTGCTGCACGGCGAAGGCGTCGCCATCGGCATGGTGCTGGCACATGGATTTTCCGCCAAACTCGGCCTCGCCCCGAGTCAGGATACCGGCCGCATCGCCGCGCATTTGAAGCGTGCCGGCCTGCCGACGACGCTTGCCGACATCCCCGGCGCGCTGCCGCCGACCGATCAACTGATGAACACCATCGCCCAGGACAAGAAGGTGGTGCGTGGCGCCCTGACCTTCATCCTCACCCACGGCATTGGCCAGGCGTTCATTGAGAGGAACGTCGATCCAGTGGCAGTACGGGCGTATATCGATGAAATGCGACGCAACTGAGCTAGCCGCCAATTTATACTGTTACTTGTATTTATGCATATTTTTGTATAAGGTGAAATATGCGGAAGCCGTTGCTGTTCGAAGCCGGCGCATACGAGTCGCTGATCGCCTTTCCGGCAGCGGCTCGCAGGGAAGCGGGGCATGAACTGGACCTCGTTCAACAAGGGCAGCCGCCGGATGATTGGAAGCCAATGCCGACCATAGGCATCGGCGTGAGTGAGATCCGCATCCGCAACCAGGCAGGAGCATATCGTGTCATCTACGTCGCCAAATTCGAAGAGGCCGTCTACGTCCTCCACTGCTTCGAAAAGAAGTCTCAAAGGACCAGCCGCCCCGACCTTGACCTCGCGTCGGCCCGCTATAAAACCCTCGTCCGACGCCGAAGCCGCCGGTAAAGGCCCGTTCGAAAGTGTTTGGGATGCGCTGGAGGGCGATCCGGCTGAACGACAGCGGATGAAACTGCGATCGGGCCTCATGATCCACCTCAAGAAGCAGATCGAGGCAGAGGGCTGGACACAAAAAGAAGCAGCTAGGCGCTTTGGCGTGACCCAGCCGCGTGTCTCAGACCTCATGCGAGGCAAGATCAATCTGTTCAGCATTGATATGCTGGTGGGGATGTCGGGGGCGGCGGGACTGCGGCTTGGTATTACGGTCAAAAGGGCTGCCTAGCCTCACATTCACCTCGGGCGGAAACCCGCCCGGGGTCCGGCGTCATCCCGGCGCCGCATGCGTGCATGCGAAATTGCCTCCAACCGGGATCCAGATCGACTCAACTACACTCAACCACTGGGCTCCGTCCTTGCGGGAACGGAACGACGCCGGAGGGATGGGCCCACAAGGAGCCCACCCGATCCCTCCCTGGCGAGGGGGAGGGAAGGAGGTCCGGGTTACGGGGTGACCGTGATCACCACCCTGCGGTTGGAGTTGAAGTCGGGGCCGAATTCGTCGGTTGCGCCAACGCCCGTGGCGCTGGCACGAATGAACTTCACGCCGCGTTCCTGCAGATAGCGGAGCGAATTCTGCGCCCGCTCGACAGCAAACAGCGCGTTGGAGGCGATGGCCCCTTGCCGGCTCGAATAGCCGGTGACCTGCACATTGCATTGCCGGTCGCCGATATCGGCCGCCACCTGGTCGAGGCGCTGGATCAGCCTGCGCGTCAGGTCGTTGGAGTTCTCGTTGAACCCGATGACGTTGTAGGTCTCGTTGAGGTCGCATCTCAGCGACTGCGCTTCGGGGTTTGGATCGAGCGCCGCCGTCTTGATCGACTCCTCGGGCTCCGGTTTCGGCGGCGGCCGAGGGGCGATGACGGCGGTCGTCATCGGATCGATCGACGCGTCGGCGACCTGCACCGGTACTTCGGTGTCGACGGCTTGTGCAGCCGCGGCGAGCGGTTGGGGCCAGCCGCCTTGCGGGGCTTTCGACTGCCCTTCTTTGCTGCCGTCCGGCAGCAGCACGAACTCACCCAGCATCTGGTTGGGTAAACTGGCGCCATCCTTGAGCGTCGTCAGGCCCGATGCCGTGACGGCGCGGCCATTGAGCGAGACCGAGGCCAGATAGAGGTTGCGGTCGCGGTCCGAGCCGTCTCCGCCATAGGCCTCGTTGAGAAATTTGATCGTGACGTCGCCCTCGGGACGGAATACCGCCTCGGGAACCGTGAAGGTGAAGGTCTGGACGTATGGCGTCTTGTCCTTCGCATCCGCAAAGCGCCCCACGCTTGCGGTATCGATGGCGGCGGCGACGGTTCCCTCCCCCAAGGGCTTGCCGTCAAAGTCGACTTCGAATCTTGGCGGACCGTCGTAGGCCTCGCCCCCCATTATCAGCACCAAGGTGCTGTCGTTGGCCAATACTGTCACCGGATACGCGGTGATGCATGCAGCGGCCATGGCTGTCGCGACGTGCGACATTTTCATAGTGCCCTCCTGAAGCTGTCTGCACGCAAAGTGCTAGGAACCGAGGGGGGCGAAACTTCGCCGCTGCTGCGGCACGTGAACACGCTTGCGACCGAGTTCCGCCGCATTGCGGCAAGCTCGCCACGGTCGGGGCGGAAATTCGTCATCCCCCGTCACAACATAGTTAACGGCCACAGGATCGCCTCAAACTGGCGCTCGCCGGAAAATGACCTATCTTTGGATCAAATGCCGCTGGGGAGAACTTTTTCCGAGGGGCTCGCGGCAATCACTTCAATCGCCAGCGCATGGACGCCGGATTTCAATTCGGCATCGAGCGTTTCCATGATGGCGCGGTGTTGGGCGACACGGGATTGTCCGGCCAATCTGGGAGACGAAATCCTGACCCGGAAATGCGTCTGGCCTTCCGGCCGCGACCCCGAGTGACCTTGATGTCGCGCGCTCTCGTCGATCACTTCAAGATGGTTCGGCGCGAATTTGGCCGAAAGTTTTTGAACAATCGCATCGCGAACAGGCATATGCCTTGGCCCCTTGGGCTGTCCGGAGCGTGGTCAGCAAAAGTTGCAGACTTTTGCCGTTCGACCGCGCGACCGGAATAGACGTGAACCAACCGTAACTAGGACTGATGAAGCTGGATTCCAAGCTCTTCGACCGCATCCGCATCCATCCCCGCCACGCGGCGCCGGAAGCAAAGCCTGAAGTGCCCGATTGCGCCTGGGAGGGCTGCGATCAGCCGGGCATCTACAAAGCGCCAAAGGGCCATCGCTTCGAGGGCGAGTACCATCATTTCTGCCTGGAGCATGTCCGCCACTACAACACGGCGTTCAATTTCTTCGCGGACATGAATGAGAAAGAACGCGAGCGGCACCTCTACACGACCAGCCAGACCGACGGCCGGCCGAGCTGGGGCCTCGGCACCAAGCCGGGCGCCTATAACGGCCCGCGTATGCCCAAGAAGGATTCGACGACCGCCAGCGGCAAGCGCTTCTCCGATCCGCTCCATATCTGGGCCCGCTATGCCAGGGCCAATGCCCGCGGTCCGCAGCCGGAGCGCGCCATCAAGCTCCACGAAAACGACCGCCGCGCTTTCGAAACGCTGGGCTTCAAGACCTCGGCGAAATCGGACGAGATCAAGCGCGCCTACAAGGCCCTGGTGAAGATCCATCACCCCGACGCCAACGGCGGCGACAAGAGCTCCGAGGACCGTCTGCGCTCGATCATTGCGGCCTATAGCCACCTCAAGACCAAGGGCTTCGTCGGCATCTGAGCCTGTCGAAACTGCAGGCACTCGCGCGACATTGTCGTGTCGGGCGGCGGCCGGCCCTCGCTTGCCTCGGTCGCCGATCCTTGGCAGATCATGCGGTCTCAAAGGTGCGAGGAATGTCGGTGTACGGCTCGATCCAAATTCGCGGCGCGCGCGAGAACAACCTCAAGGACGTTTCGCTCGATATTCCGAAGCGGAAGATCACGGTGTTCACCGGTGTCTCGGGCTCCGGCAAATCCTCGCTGGTGTTCGGCACCATCGCGGCCGAGAGCCAGCGCCTGATCAACGAAACCTATCCGGCGTTCGTGCAGCAATTCATGCCGCATTACGGGCAGCCCGATGCGGATTCGCTCGAGAATATCTCCTGCGCCATCATCGTCGACCAGCAGCGGCTCGGCGGCAATTCGCGGTCGACCGTCGCCACTGTTACCGACGCGGCGCAGATGCTGCGCGTCATCTACTCGCGCATCGCCGCGCCGCGCCTGCCCTCCCCGGGTCTCTTCTCCTACAACGACCCCCGCGGCATGTGCCCGGACTGCGAGGGCATCGGCCAAGTCGCCGCGATGGATATGAACGCGGTGATCGACGAGAGCAAATCGCTCAACCAGGGCGCGCTGCTGCCCAAGGATTTCGCCGTCGATACCTGGTGGTGGGAAATCTACAAGAACTCCGGCCTGTTCGACATGGACAAGCCGATCAAGAAATATAGCAAGGAAGAGCGCCACAACCTGCTCGAGCTCGACGACGGCCGCAAGATCAAGGTCGGCAAGATCGGGCTGACCTATGAAGGCGTCGTCACCAAGCTGAAGAAGGGCATGGGCGCCAAGGACCCCGAGCAACTGCAGCCCCATGTCAGGCTCGAGTACGACAAGATCTTTACTCGCAAGGTCTGCCCGGCCTGCAACGGCGCCCGCCTCAATGCGGCGGCGCTCGGCAGCAAGGTCAACAAGAAGAACATCGCGGAGCTCTCGGCGATGCAGGTGAGCGATCTCGCTCCCTTCATCCGCGGCATCAAGGCCAGGGAAGTGGCACCGATGCTTGAGGCACTGGCGGCCCGGCTCGACAATCTCGTGACCATCGGGCTCGGCTACCTCAGCCTCGACCGCGAAAGCTCGACGCTGTCGGGCGGCGAGAGCCAGCGCGTGAAGATGGTGCGCCATCTCGGCTCCTCGCTGACCGATATCACCTATGTATTCGACGAGCCGAGTGTTGGGCTTCACCCCCACGATGTCGGCCGCCTCGCCGGTCTGATGCAGCAGCTTCGCGACAAGGGGAACACCGTTCTTGTCGTCGAGCACAAGCCCGACATGATCGCCATCGGCGACCACATCGTCGACATGGGTCCGCTCGCCGGCACCAAAGGCGGCGAGATCGTCTATGAGGGTGACTACAAAGGGCTGCTGAAGTCCGGCACGCTGACTGGTGAGCACATCCTCAAATACCAGCCGATCAAAACGACGCCGCGCAAGCCGAGCGGCGAACTCGAGATCAAGGGCGCCAAGCTCAACAATCTCAAGAACGTCTCGGTCACCATCCCCCAAGGGGTGCTCACGGTCGTCACCGGCGTCGCGGGCTCGGGCAAGAGCTCGCTGATTCAGGGCTGCCTGCCGGCAGCCTATCCGGACACGGTGATCATCGACCAGAACCTGGCGCGGGGCTCGCGCCGCTCCAACACGGCGACCTATACGGGCATCCTCGACAGCGTCCGCAAGGCTTTTGCCAAGGCGACCGGCGAAGACGCGGCGCTGTTCTCGGCCAACTCCAAAGGCGCCTGCCCCGACTGCAACGGTCTTGGTGTCATCTACACTGACCTCGCCCATCTCGATCCGATGGTGACGGTGTGCGAGACCTGCAACGGCAAGCGCTTCACCGACGACGTGCTCAAGCACAAGCTGCGCGGCAAATCGATCAGCGACGTCTACGAGATGTCGATCGAGGACGCGGCGGCATTCTTCATCGAGCCGGCCATCGCAAAGATCCTCAAAAGCCTCGCCGATGTCGGGCTCGGCTATCTGACGCTGGGCCAGCCGCTCTCGACCCTGTCGGGCGGCGAGCGGCAGCGGCTGAAGCTCGCCGCCGAACTCGGCAAGTCCGGCAATATCTACGTGCTCGACGAGCCGACGACCGGTCTCCATATGCACGACGTCGATACCCTCATCGGCCTCTTCGACCGGCTGGTCGATGCCGGCTCGACCGTTGTCGTCATCGAGCACAACCGCGACGTCATCTCCCGTGCCGACTGGGTCATCGATCTCGGGCCGGGCGCCGGACACGACGGCGGCACAGTGGTGTTCGAAGGCACGCCGGCGACACTCGCCAAGCACAAATCCTCGCTGACCGGCAAGTTTCTGGCCGCCCGAGGGGCCTCCTGAGGGGTCTGGCCGGGCTCCCGAAATCGGCCCCTACCCCCCGCCAATCGATGCTGCTATAGAGCCCGCAATCTCCGGGCCGGTGTCCTACTGGCCAACCTCCCAAAGAGCCTCACGAAATGCCTGATTACACGAACCTGCCGAACAAGAGTTTTTCCGTGCGCGAGCTGTTCGGAATCGACAGCGATATGAAGGTGAAGGGCTATGCCGAGCCCGACGCGCATGTGCCGCCGCTCGATCCGGATTATCTGTTCGACCGCAACACCACGCTGGCCATTCTCGCCGGCTTCGCCTTCAACCGCCGCGTCATGGTGCAGGGCTATCACGGCACCGGCAAATCGACGCATATCGAGCAGGTCGCGGCGCGCCTCAACTGGCCGCTGGTCCGCGTCAACCTCGACGCGCATGTGAGCCGCATCGACCTCGTCGGCAAGGACGCGATCGTTCTCAAAGACGGCAAGCAGATCACCGAGTTCCGCGACGGCATCCTGCCCTGGGCGGTGCAGAACAATATCGCACTGGTGTTCGACGAATACGACGCCGGCCGCCCGGACGTGATGTTCGTGATCCAGCGCGTGCTCGAGACGCAGGGCCGGCTGACGCTGCTCGACCAGAACCGCGTCATCACTCCGCATCCGGCGTTCCGGCTGTTCTCGACCACCAACACCATCGGTCTCGGCGATACGTCGGGGCTCTATCACGGCACGCAGCAGATCAACCAGGGCCAGATGGACCGCTGGTCGATCG
>CAZNAE010000073.1:8557-16484 GCA_964570695.1 uncultured Devosia sp. | reverse complement strand
CTGATTGCGATGGCCGATCCACACAGGATAGGGCTTGATGGCACTGATCTTCATTGAATCACATTCCAGTTGAGCGTTTTAGCCGTCTCACCAATTCCAAAGCGTCCCGTCCTCGAGCCGCGCCACCGGCAGATAGGCCGCCTCGTACGGATATTTGGCTGCCAGCGCCTCGTCGATATCGACGCCATGGCCCGGCGCGTCGCCCGGATGGAGGAAACCGCCCGTCTGGGTCCAGGCGTGCGGGAAGACCGCATGCGTGGCTTCGGTGTAGCCGGAGAATTCCTGGATGCCGAAGTTCGGCACCCACAGATCGACATGGACGTTGGCACCCATCGCCACCGGGGAAACGTCCATCGGCCCGTGGCAGGCCGTGCGGACGTGGTAGATCGAGGCAAAATCGAAGATCCGCCGGAGCCCAGTAATGCCGCCGGCATGCACGGAGGTGACGCGGACATAGTCGATCAACTGCTCAGAGATGAGTTGCTGGCAGTCCCAGATGGAATTGAAGATCTCGCCCAGCGCGATCGGCGTCGTGGTGTGCTGCCGGATCACCCGGAAGCCCTCCTGCAATTCGGCGGGCACCGGGTCCTCGAGCCAGAACAGGCGATAGGGCTCGAGGTCCTTGCCGAGCCGGGCGGCCTCGATGGGCGTCAGTCGATGATGCACGTCGTGCAGCAGATGGGTGTCCCAGCCCACCGCGTCGCGCAGCCTCTCGAAGAGCTTTGGGATCAGCGGCAGATATTTCGAAGTCGACCACACCTCTTCGTGCGGCAAGGGTTGGATCATGCCCTTGGATTGATCGACGCTGGGGCCGGTGCCGTAGATCGGCGGCAGACCCGGAATGGCAATCTGCGCGCGGATCGCCTGGAGGCCCTCCTCCTTCTTGGCGAGCACGCCCTCGACGGTCTCCTCGATGGTGAGCCCGCCGACGTGCTGGTAGATCATCACGCGCTCGCGCGACGCGCCGCCTAGCAACTGGTAGACCGGCATGTTCGCGGCCTTGCCCTTGATGTCCCAGAGCGCCATGTCGATCGCCGAGATCGCCGCCATGGTGATCGGGCCGCGCCGCCAATAGGCGCCGCGATAGAGATACTGCCAGATGTCCTCGAGCCGCATCGGATCCTTTCCGATCAGCGTCGGGCTGATGTGCTCGAGATAGGCGACGACCGCCTTTTCGCGTCCGTTCACGGTGCCGTCGCCGATCCCGTAAATGCCCTCGTCGGTGACGATCTTGACGGTCACAAAATTGCGCCCGGGCGAGCAGACGATGATCCTGATGTCCTTGATCTTCAAAATGTTCTCCGGCTTGGCGCGCGGGCGGTCAATTCGTCCGCTGCGAGATGGTCATGGTGTTGAGGGTCGCGATGTCTGCCGGCAGCTCGGTTGTTCCGGGCTCGAAGCCGTTCGTGCGAAGCACATAAGCGGTGATGTCAGCATAGGTCGCGTCGGGCAGCGCCCCGGCCCGCGATGGCGGCATGCGATCATGCGCATACTGGAACAGGGCGCCGACGGACCGGCCGCGCCACTTGCCGTCGAAGTATGGCCCAGCGAGCGGTGTTCCGTAGGTTGCGTTCACCAGGGTCTGGCCGTGGCAACTGGCGCAGTTCGAATTGTACGCGACCTTGCCGCGATCCGCCTGAGCCGCGGTGAAGGCGGGTGGCGTGCCCGCCGCCGCGCCGACCTCGACTGAACTCGTCTGGTCGACCGGAGCGGTCGTCGCGTCGGCGGTGCTGCCCGAGCCCTTATAGGTGAACACCAGAATGGCGCCGGGGTTCTGCATCGTCGTGGTCGTGCCGCCTGACGCCGACTCGGCCAGGCCGCCCGGATCTGTCGCCACGTAGATGGTCTTCATATCGGGGCTGATCGCCGTATCGCGGAACCGGTTCTCGGATTGAAAGTAGCGCTCGATCGGGCCGCGCAGGGCCCGTCCGTCGGCGGCGAGCGGGATGCGGTAGATCGAGCCGCGCTTCAGCGTGGTGACGATCAGCGAGTTCTCCCAGCCGGGAATGCCGCCCGATTTGGGCATATAGGTCTCGATGCTTGACGCCGCGACGGTCGGCCAGCAGACGAAGTCGACGCCATGGCATTTGGGATCGGAGAAGTTCCAGTCGCTGGGGACCGTGAACATCGTGGCGATCGGATTTTCCATCGGCTCGGTCCAGGAGGTCTCGTCTTCCCTCGGCACCGACGGATCGATCTTGAGGTCGCTGAACTGCAGCTGTTCGCAGGGCGTCGTTGCGTCCTTCCAGCGCGCGTACTGATAGGCCTTGTCGTCGCGGAAGCCCGCGACGTGCGGCCAGCCATAGTTCCGGCCGGGCAGTAGAATGTTGATCTCGTCGTCGGTCTTGGGGCCTTGCTCCGAGGCGTAGAGCGTGCCGTCGGGAGCGAAGTCGATGCCCTGCATGTTGCGGTGGCCGTAGGTGAAGATATGGCTCCGTACGCCGTTGATTTCCGGGTTGTCGTCGGGGATCGAGCCATCGAGGTTCAGCCGCAGCGACTTGCCCTGATAGGCGAACCAGTTCTTGGCCGCGATCTCATCGGCCGTCGGCAGGCGCTGCGCCTGGATCGGGATGCACCAATTGCCGAGCTGATCGTTCCCGCCATCGCCGATCGTGTAATAGAGCTTGCCGTCCGGACCGACTTTCATGCGGCCCGAGTTGTGGTCGCTGCTGGCCGGAAGGCCGGCGATCAGCTCCAGCGGCTGGCCGAGCGTCCCGCTGGCCGGATCGTAGGTCAGGCGAATGAGCTTGGTGTAGAGATAACGATAGGGGCTGTTGGGATCGACCACGGTCTCATCGGCACCGCGGGCCCGATCAACGTAGGTGTAGGCGGTGTAAACATAGTCGTGGCCGTTGCCCTGCAGCAAGTCGGGATCAAGGGCGAGACCGAGCAGGCCGTCCTGGCCGCCCGGTGCAAAGACCTCCGGCAATCGGATGGCGGGTTTGACCTCGCCGGTCTGCGGATCGATCCGATCGATCTTGCCGGCCGTGCGCTCAGTCAACCAGAGGAAATTGTCGGGACCCCAGGTGATTTCCCACGGTCCCTGGAGGCCGCTGACCAGCACCTTCTCATCGAACTGCGCGGCGCCGGTGACCACCGAGCTCGGCAGGTCTTGTGCCAATGCCGGAGTGCCGAGCGCGGCGGCGATGAGCACGAGAAGGGCAAAGGGCTTCATTGGCAATCCTCCGAGGATATCGTCTGGTTGCAGCGGTCCGGCGGCGCAGCGTTGGTCCACCGGGGCTGCAGCTAAGCCACGTGATGCTTCCAGCCGAGCATGCGTTCGGCCTTGCTGGAATCGAAGAAGCTCTTATTGCCGCTCAGATCGGAGCGGATCGGCACGTTGGGAAAGAATCTGCGAGCGAGCTCGAGCGTCGGCGTCGCCAGCGTGGTGTCCGGCCCGGCGATGTAGAAGACCTCGTGGCCGGTGAAGGGCGCGTCGAGGCTTAGCAGGCAGGCGCTCACCGCCGCGTCGTAGCGCGTGTAAGCCCATAGATGCTTGGCCTGCTCGACCGTCTCCTGACCGAAGATTTTTGCCGCGCCGGCTCGATCCGCGATCACCAGATGGAAGCGCATGCTGGCGATGCGAATGCCCTCGTAGCGGCGCGCAAAACTATCTGCCTGCGCCTCGCAAATCCATTTGGAGAGGCCGTACGGCTCCTCGTTGCGGGGCGGATGCTTCTCGTCGATCGGAAAATAGTCGAAGTGGGGCTCCCGGCTGAACGACAGGCCGATGGCGTTGACGCTCGATGCCTGGCAGATCTTCATGATCCCGACCTCGACGGCCGCCCGCAACGCGTTGTAGCTGCCCGTCACGTTGTTGTTATGGACGATGTGGTCCGGATGACGGAATGGCGCGGGGATCGCCGCCATGTGGACTAGGGCGTCGCACCCGGCAAACGCGGCAACCAGCTCGTCGTAATTGCCGACATCGGCGGTCAGGTAGCTGACGTCGCCACCCACCAGTGGCGGGCGCACTTCGCTCGGAGCCAACGGGGCGTCTACGGAAACGCGATCGATGTTGACCACGCTGTGGCCGAGCGCCAGCGCTCCCTCTGTGACGGCGCGTCCGATGCGGCCGCGGCCGCCGGTGACTGCGATCCTCATGGCGTCACCTATTGTGCATAGACGGCCTGCCTGAGGCCGCGAATGTAACCGATGGCGTAGAGCCGGCCGAAGGACGAATAACCGGCATGCTCGTTGCTGTCGCCTTCGACCGTCGGGACATGGTCGGGACGGAGGACCCCGTCAAAGCCGATGTCTTTATAGGCCTTCATGCAGGCGAGCATGTCGGTCTTGCCGGCATCGTGCCACGTCTCTTCGTACTTGGTCGGTACACCCTTCACGTCGCGGAAGTGGACAAACGAAGTCTTCTTGCCGAACTTGCGGATAACGCCGGGCAGATCGTCGGTCATCAGCGTGAAGTTGCCTTGGCACATGGTGATGGTGTTCATCGGCGAGGGCACCATGTCGATGAGGCGCTGGTAGTTGTCGATCGAGCGCATGATCCGGCCGACGCCGCGGATGGGCGAGAGCGGCGGATCGTCTGGATGCATCGAGAGCTTGACGCCCGCCTTCTCCGCAGCCGGCAGCACCTTTTTGAGGAAGTATTCCAGGTTGACCCAGAGCGCATCCTCGCTGATCGGCGGATTGGAGGTGAGGTTCTCGGGCACGTCGTTGATATCGAAGCTCGTCACCACCGAGCCGCCGCGTGAGGGGGTGGCCATATTGGTGCGCACCCAGTTGAAATCGGTCATCCACTCGTAGCACCAGACCGGGACACCAAGCTTTCCCATGTTCTCGATCAGGCTGCAGACCGTCGCGATCTCTTCGTCGCGTCCGGGCAGGCCGCGCTTGGCCTTGTTCAGCGGCGGGCGGGATTCGATGACCCGCAGCTCGAAGCCGCCGTCGGCGTAGCGCTGCCGGGTGCGCATGAGCGGACCGAGATCCCATGGCTTGTCGCCCATGAGCAGGTCGTCGGGAGGCAGGCCGCCAACCGCGAGATCGACGCCCGCCTGCTTGGCGAGCTTCCACAACGGCGTGACGGTGGGCGGAATGAATTCAGCGATTTCGAGCACAGGCAATCGTCCTATCGACGCAAGCAGTCACCGCCGCGCACAGCGGCGATCGGGGTGGAGTAAACACAGCTAAACCGGCAGCAACTCCGACAGCTCTTCGGGCGCCACCTGCGGCTGTTTCTCATAGAGGTAGCAGGCCGCCGTGTGGTGGTCGTCGATCCGAAAGAGAGGCGGCATCGTCGCGCAGACCGGCATGGCGTAGGGACATCGGGCGCGGAAGCGACAGCCCTCGACCGTGCCGGCGGCGTCACGCGCCTTGATCGGCTGTGCGCCCCAGCGTTGTTCGAGATCCGGCCACGGGATCGAATCGACGAGCAGTTGCGTGTAGGGGTGCTTGGGCTGCTTGATCACCGAGTCGACGTCGCCCGCCTCGGTCACGCCGCCACGGTACAGCACGATGATCGACTTGGCGATGTGGAACGCGGTGGTGAGGTCGTGCGTGATGTAGATGATCGATACGCCATGGTCGCGCTGCAGGTTGCGCAGTGTCTCTAGGATGGTGGCGCGCAGCGAGGCGTCGACCATCGACACTGGTTCGTCGGCGATCAGGAGGCGCGGCTTCAGCAGCAGTGCCCGCGCCACATTGATGCGCTGGCGCTGCCCACCCGAAAGCTGATGCGGGAAGCGGCCGAGGACGTCCTCGGGCCTGAGGCCGACGGCGTTCAGCGCCTCGTCCATCTTGCTGCGCGCCTGCGCCTTGCCCTTGGCAAGTCCGAAACGCTTGATCGGCACCGTCAGCAGATGGTCGACCGTGTAGAACGGATTGAACACCGCGAACGGGTCCTGGAACACCGCCTGCACCTCGCGGCGGTAGGCCATGCGCTCCTTGCCCTCGAGCGAGACGATGTTGCGGCCGCGATAGATGATCTCGCCGGTCGTTGGGGTAATGAAGCCGAGGAGCAGCATGGCGAGCGTCGTCTTGCCGCTGCCGCTCTCGCCGGCGACAGTGAGGATCGTCGGCTCGTCCTCTTTGAGCGTCAACGAGATGTCCTGGAGCGCGACCGTCGCCTGGGTGTTGATCAGGCCGCGCTGGTAGACCTTGGAGACGTGTTTGAGATTGAGCAGATCAGCCATTGGTCCGCTCCTCAGCGCTGTAGAGGTGACAGGTGACGACACGGCCGCCCGGCAGCGTCACCGGCTCAGGACGAACCGTGCGCTGCAGCTCCTCTTGACCGTGCGGGCAACGCGGATGGAAGGCGCAGCCGGTCGGCAGTCTGAGCAGCGACGGAGCGAGCCCTGGGATGCCCTGGAACACACCCTTGTTCTCGAGGTTGGGAAGGCTCTGGATCAGCGCTTTCGAATAGGGATGCTTGGGGTCGGTGAACATCTCACGCACCGTCGCCACCTCGACCAGCCGGCCCGCGTACATCACCGCCACCCGGTCGACGAACTGCGCCATCAGCCCCATGTCGTGGCCGATGAGGATGACGGCCGCATTGATGTCCTGCTGCACCCGGTCGATCGTCTCCATCACCTGCCGCTGGGTCACGACGTCGAGCGCGCTGGTCGGCTCGTCGGCGATGATGACCTGCGGCCGCAGCAGGATACCGATGGCGATGCAGACGCGCTGCTTCATGCCGCCCGACAGCTCGTGCGGAAACATGCGATAGACGCCCGGATCGAGATCGACCGATTTGAGCGCATGCATGCAGCGCTCGACGATCGCCGATTTCGGCTCGTTGGAGACGTGCGACTTCACCGCGTCGATCATCTGCGCGCCGATCCGCATCACCGGATTGAGCGAGTTCATTGCGCCCTGCGGGATATACGCAATCTTGGAGAGCCGCGCCTTGCGCATGCCCTCCTCGTCGAGCGACTGAAGGTCGACGTCGCCGACGATCACCCGGCCACCCTCGATGCGCCCAGGCGGCTTGATCATTCGCATCATGGCAAGCGCCAGGGTGCTCTTTCCTGAGCCGGACTCGCCCACCATACCGAGCTTCTTCCCTGCATCGAGGGTGAAGCTCACATCGTCGAGCGCTTTGGCACGGCCGGCGTCGGTGTAATAGGTGACCTCGAGATTACGGACCTGCAGAACAGGGGCGGCCGTCGAGGCGATGATAGGTTGGACGGCGGCACGGGCCTCCTTCGGGCTGACCGCAACAGGTGCATTCATAGCCGTATATTCACTCCGATCTGCGCACGCGTGGATTGGCGAGCTCGTCGAGCCCCATGATGATGAAGGCCAGCGACCCCAGGATCAGGATCATCGCCACCGCCGGTTCGATCGGCCACCACCACCAGCCATTGAAGAAAGCGCCCTGCGTCTGCGCCGACCAGATGATGTTGCCCAGGAGCGGTTCACGCAGTGGGCCAAGGCCGAGCACGGCGAGATAGAAGGAAGCGAATACGGCGGCAAAGACCTGTCCGACGAAGGCCGCCGCGATGAACGGCAGGAGGTTCGGCAGGATCTCCCTGAAGATGATCCCCAGGTCGCCCATCCCAGAAAGCTTGGCGACCGACACGAACTGGCGCTCCTTCATGGTGAGCACCTGCGAGCGGATCACCAGCGTCGGCCCCATCCAGGCGAGCATGACGACGATTAGCGCCATGGTGAAGATGGTGACGTCGCGCTTGTCGAGGCTGCTGGCGATCACGACCTGGATCAGGAGCACCGGGATCGGCGTCAGAATCTGGCAGATGGTGCGGATCGTGCCGTCGATCCAGCGGCCGAAATACGCCGCGATGAACCCCAGCACGGTCCCGATGATCGTGCCGAGCGCGCCGGCGAGCACGCCGATGACGGCCGTCTGCCACATGCCCACGACCATCGCGGCGAGCAGGTTCCGGCCGAAGAAATCGGTGCCGAACGGATATTCGAGGCTCGGCGGTCGCTTGGTGGGCACCTGCAG
>CAZNAE010000073.1:0-8457 GCA_964570695.1 uncultured Devosia sp. | reverse complement strand
TAGTAGTCACGGAAGATGCGGACGCCGCCCAGCCCCTTGTGCTCGGCGAAATTGACGTAGTCCTCGCCCTGGATGGTGATGCCCATGCCGCGCATGCTCAGCACCCAACCGCCCACCGAGCCGAGGATCAGCGACAGTGCTGGCAGGATCTGGTGGGCCATGAGGTCAAGAAAGAAGGACCATGACCAGGTGGGAATAACGCCCGCCGAATACGAGCCGCCGATGGGCAGCAGCTTCAGGCGGAAGGCGATGAAGAACAGCAGCAGCACGCCCATGATCACCGGCGGAACGCCGGTCAACAGGATGAAGGGCGCCGCGATGGTGCGGAGCCAGCGGGGCGACTTCGGCCAGGCCGCGACGGCGCCCAGGAGGTTACCGATGATGAAACTCAGAATGGTCGTGACGAGCAGCAGCGCCAGGGTCCACGGAATCGCCTGCAGGATCAGGTCCGTGGCCGTCGCCGGATACTTGTTCAGCGAGTAGCCGAAGTCGAAATGAATGAGGTTGCCCAGATACGTCCAGTACTGGTCGATAAGCGGACGATCGAGCCCGAACTGCTGGTTGAAGGAGGCGATCAGCTTTTCGAGATCCTGCGGGGCGAAGCCGCCATTGCGCGCCAGCTCGGCAAAGCGCTCCCGGATGGCGCTGCGCGAGGAGAGGTGTGGAACGAAGAAGACGATGGTGGAGGCGGCCCAGATGACGACGACAAGGAAGCCGATGCGCTTCGCCACAAGCTTGAGGGTGTTCAAGGGCTTCTCCAGTCAATGGGACGGGGCGCGCACCATGGCGCGCGCCCCTGGTGACTTGCAGTCTTACTTAGCGCCCGAGGCCTTCAGGTTGGTCACGACCAGCATGCCGGTGTGAGCCCAGAACGCGCCGTTCGTGCCCATCTGCAGGTTGGTCTTGCTCGGCCAGTTGGTCCAGTACGTGTTGTTGTACGGGATGCGGTGCAGCCACTGGATGATCGGGATATCGATCGTGTCGCGCCAGTAGATGCCCAGAGCCTGGGCGAGGTCGTCCTGGAACTTCGGATCATCCGAGCCACGCGGCGCCGCATCGGCGAGCAGGGCATCGAACTCCGGGTTCTTGTAGCGCGACCAGCGGCCGTTGCCGGCAGAGGTCCCATTCGGAACGCTGTACTGACCGTCATAGAGGTTCAGCGCCTCATAGGGGTCCTGCAGCGAAGCGCCATGGCCGAAGAGATAGAGGCCGGGAGCGCCGTCGTTCATGTTCTGTTGGGCGTCGGCACCGAAGTTGACCGAGGCATCGAAGCCGCCATCACGCAGCATCTGCTCGAGCACCGGGGCGATATCCGAATGGATGCCCTGGAAGCCGTTGATCGTCGCGTTGATGGTCTTGCCGTCCTTCTCCCACAGGCCATCGCCATTCTTGGCGTAGCCGGCGGCCGTCATGAGAGCTGCGCTCTTGTCGAGGTTGAACTCACGCGGATTGTACTTCTGTTCCTGCGCCTTGACCGCCGGAGAGTCGGCGAACTTCTGCAGGCCCGGGTAGAGCGGGAACGGGTAGATGGTCGAGATCTTGGCGCCGTCGTAGAGCACCTGGTCGATCTGGTCGCGGTTGATGGTCAGCGCCATCGCCTTACGAATGTTGGGGTCGTTATAAGGCGCGAGCGTGGTGTTCATCCACAGCGCGTTCGGCCACCAATCGAGATAGCCGTACGGCGACTCGTTGCCCGTCCACGACTGAACCTTGGGGTTCTGCGAGAGGATGTTGCCGATGACCTGGGCGCGCATGTCGAGCGAGGAGTCGAACTCGTTGTTGACGAGACGCTGCGCGACCGAGTCCATGTTCTGGCCGACCTGGCCGCCGAGGTTCACATAGACGATGCGCTTGACGCCGGGATCGGCGACAAGGCCCGCCTTGATCGCCCACCAGCTTTCACGCAGGTCATAGATCTTCTGGTTGGCGTTCCAGGCGATCAGGTCATACGGACCCGAGTGCGGGATCTCGGTGCCACCGGCGGCGGCATTGACATCCTTCTGCGCGGATTCCCAAGCCTTCTGGACGATCGGGATACCGGTATCGAACTTGAGGGTCAGCACTTCGAACTTGAAGCGCGGCGCCGGGATCTTGAACTTGACCTCGACGGTCTCCTTGTCCGGAGTGGTGACGCTGTCGACATACTGGGCGAACCAGGCGTGATAGGGCAGCTTCTCGTTGCTCATCTGGCCCTGGAACGTGTAGGCGACGTCGTCGGAGGTGACCGGCGTGCCGTCGCTCCAGGCGGCCTGCGGGTTCAGCTTGATCTCGAGGTTGGTGAAGTCCTTGGTCGTGTACTCCATGCTCTGCGCGAGCCACGGGATGAATTTGTCCGCGTAGATTGCGTAGTACTCGAGGCCTTCGAACATCATGTTGTTGCCTTCCTGGTGGGTATATCCAGGAACGGCCCATGGGTTCGTCGTGCCGATGGGTGAGGCGATCGACCAGCCCAGGATCAGGGTCTGGTTGCGCGGCATATCTTTGAGGCCATTGGCCGGCACGATTTCGGTCGGCGCAGCGGCGGCGTCGGCAAAGGCCGTTACCGGCATCACGGCCAGCGCGGCCGTGACGGCAGCTGCCGCTAGAAGTTTGAGTTTATCCATAGGACAGAATCCTCCCTTTTCTTTTGGATTTTGAATCTGGAATTCTCAGTCAAGTCGGGCTGCAGCTGGCCACCTCCAATTTCCCCGACGCCGCTCAGCGGCGCTCGTCTCGATGTTCGCCCTGAACCCCCGCGCCCGCCCAGAAGGCGGGCGACCTCGCAGCAACGTTGCAATCCGCGACCTCCTCCGGTCGAGACCCCACTTTGCGCGTGCTAAATCGATAGAGAAATACTACATCTATGTAAAGCGGCTCGCTTCGGCGTTTTGCGACAGACCTTTACGGGAGCATTCCCAAAGCCCTATGGATGGGCTTCCGCGGCTATTTTTGCGCTGCTCGGCTTGTTGAGATATGGAACTCGCCTAGGTCTGCGACTACGCCATCCCGCGAAAGGTCCATAACTTATGTTACAGGTTGGTCCTATGTCCGCGACGGCGACCAAACGCAAGCAATCGCCCACGGGACTTTCGGCTGCCGCTCAGGTCGCGGACGAGTTGGTGCAGTGGATCGTCGGGGAATTGCGGCCGGGCGCCAGCTTGCCGAGCGAGGCGGAGCTGTCGACGCGGTTTGGGGTCAGCCGAGTGACCATCCGCGAGGCGGTCAAGATGCTCGCCGGCCGGGGCCTGCTGAGCCTCGGGCGGGGCCGGAGGGCCATGCTGAAGGAGCCGGACGGCGCGGCGCTCGGCGACTTCATCAGCTGGATCCTGCAATACGACCCGAAGGGGATGTTCGACCTGGTGGAGGTCCGGCAATCGCTGGAAGTTCAGTCGGTGGGGCTGGCTGCGCAACGCGCGACGCGTCCGGCCCTCGCGGCAATCGAAAGTCAGGTCGATGCGATGCGCGCGGCGGCCGGCCGGATGGACAGCCCGGAAGGCGACCGGGCCGCCGAGCTGGCGTTTCACCAGGCGGATGTCGGCTTCCATGAAGCACTGGCGATGGCGAGCGGAAACAGAATTCTAATTAGCCTGTTCGAAGCGATGGCGCTGCCCCTGCAGCGCTCGTTCTTCATGAGTCGCCGCGGCCGCCAGATGCGTGGCGAGGACTCCAAACAGACCATCGAGGCGCACGAAAGAATTCTCGCCTGCGTTCGGGCCGCTGACCTCGCTGCCGCCGAGGCGGCGATGCGCGACCATCTCGCCGAGGCCGGGCGAGATATGCTAGCTGCGGTGAACGGCGGCTAGGCCATCGAACGCGGCCCTCAGGCCCGCCGACCGTAGGCTCCGAAGTCCACCGACCAACGCTCCATTGCCGCATCCAAGAAAGCATTGGGCTTGAGCTTGGGCATCCGACAGGCGCAGTCGTTGTCGATGCCGGCCCGGCGCGCAAACATCCGCTTACCATAGAGGATCGCAACGTCGATTGTCTGCATCGAGAACACGATGTACGGCAACACCCGGGCGTAGAGCGCCTTGGCCCCGTCGAGGTCGCCGCTCTGGATGGCCTCGTAGATGGCAACCTGGACATCGGCGCAGTCGGGCGCCGGAACCATGCCGGCACATCCGCCCAGTAGATTGTCGGGCAACTCGAGCCCACCGCGACCATTCAGGATGGCGAAGTCTTTGCCAAGCGCATCGACGAACGCCTTAACCTGCACGAACGGCCCTTCTCCCTTCATCAAGGTGAACGTCTCGTGCCGCCGGCGCAACGTCGCGACTTCCTCGGGATTGAGACCGACACCGAGGAACTCCGGAGCGTTCTGGATGCCGACATCGGTGTCGATGTCGGCAAAGGTATTGGAATAGTATTCCAACAACTCGCTACTCGTGGGTCGCTGACCGAGCGGCGGCTGGAAGATCAGATACGCCGCACCGGCTGCTTTGGCATCGAGTGCAAGAGCACGCGCCTCTTCGACAGTTTGGCCGGCGATCGTCGCCATCAGTGGCAGGCGGCCCGCAATGTCTTCGACAGCCCAGCGCACGAGCTTCTGACGTTCGCCGACCGATAGCGCGCCAACCTCCGTGATGAGGCCAAGCATGGCGATACCGTGCGCGCCGGCTGCGATGCAAACCTCGATCTGCCTGCGAAAGGCTATCCTATCGAGCTCCCCGACTGCATCGAAGAAGGCATAAAGCATGGGGAATATGCCACGCGGGCGCTGGTGGGCTAATTGGGTCAAAAGTGCGCTCTCCAGTTCAACTATCGGTGACTGTCCTATCGCGACATGGCCACCGCTTGGCGAGGCCAACGCTGTGGCATGGAAGGCACGCAGCCAACAAACGTCGTCCCGCATCCAACTTTAGCGAGTTGCTCATCCAGTTCGAGGCGGTGCGGTGGTGGAGGCACGGCTCGGTCATCAGGTCCTGGTTGATCGACTTGCTGGCTGAGGCTCACGCGGACGATCCGACTCTGAGGAAGCCCAAGCTATATCGAGGACACCAGAGAGGTGAATTGGCTGATTGCGGACGCGCTTCGAATGGAAGCTCCGATTCCGGTCATTTCCCGGTCCGTAATGCAGTTGTTCGCGTCTCGCGATGGCAACCGCTTTTGGGCCAAGGCGATTGTCGCAATGCGACACGGTTTCGGCGGGCATCCATTTGGCCCCGACGCCGGAGTGCTGCAGGAACGGCGCGACAGGCGCGCGTTGGCGAAATCTATCGTCCTGTTCTCAAGTAGTGACCTGAAGGATCCCGATTTCCACGCTTTCGTCGGTCTTGCTGCCGCCCGTCGTCGAGAGATTGAGGCGCACGAGCTTACATCCGTGCAGTTCATCTGCCTCGATCTTGACGCCGTGCAAGCCGAACGCTGTTGGCGCAGACTGCCTCGGCGGCGCCGTCGGAGGCCCGTCCAATCCAACTTGCAGGGTGAATGGCTCCAGCCGCTCCACGAAGATCGCCTTTGCGGACGGGATTGTCGAAAACGGACTGTTATCACGCCAGTGCCATATCGCCGCGTTTGGCGCCTTGCCGTTGTATCGTTGAGTGACCGCGTCGAGCAGTTCGGCCGCGCGACCATTGGCTCGAGCGGCGAGCAGTTTGAGGAACTCGGCGTGGGCCCAGACCAGCGGCATGGCGCTGCCGGAGGGCTTGCCCGGCTCCAGTCCGAGATCGGAGATTGGCGCACTGTCCCAAATTTGTTCGGGAATAAGTCCGCCCGGGCCAGTCATTCGGGACATCGCTTCGAGGTAGGGTCTGGCGTCCTCGCCGGCTGCGACCGCGTAGTGGCCACGCTCCCCGGTGAGCAGAGGCCATAGCCGGCCGATACCATCACCGTCGAACGGACTGCCGTCGGCGTGCTCGCCGTAACCGTCGCCGTTATAGCGATGATAAGACACGCCCGTCGGTGTCTCCTCCCGAAGCATGCTGTCGACGATCTTCAACGTGTTGAGGATACGCGCATCGTCAAACGCCCGCAGGCCACCACGCACCAAGTACAGGAATTCCATGCCCACCAGGTCACTTGCGGCGATCGTCCCATGGACAACATTTCGCACGTCGATATTGCCGCCCAATCCACCCGCAATGTCTCGCGGTGCCAAGCGGACGTAGTAACCGTCGACCTCATGTGCGGCGCAAAGGGCACCAGCAGTGGTATAGGTCCAGCGTTCGATCCGCTCGTTCCAACAGTCGGCGAGAGACAGGAGATAGTCCCTCTCCCTGGGAGCGAACAGTGGGGCCGCCGCGACCAGGGCGCAGATGGTCACCGTGAGGGTAAAGGGGCTTGCTCCAGCATTTTCCTCCCAGCGGTCCTGGTCGCTCATTGGGCCGTTCCGCACGATGAAGCCGATCGCCTTTTGCACCATCGCTTCGATGGGGAGCGCGACGGTGAGTGCCCCGACCGCCTTGAGTTTCGCCATTAGCAGCACTGGGAGCGCCACCTCATCAAGCTGGTTACCCGACCAATACCCTCGCCCGTCCGGAAAATAGTTCTGCGCCCAGCTGCCGTTCTCGGCCTGCGTACCGATCAGGTAGGCGAGAATGCGAGACGCATCCGCCATCTGGCCGACGGCGATCAGCGCAAACGCCGCTTCGACGGCATCACGGGTCCAGACGAGATGATAGCCCCCAAGATCGTCGTGGCTGCTTCCCCAGGGCACGCTGAGGCTGGCGACCACGGCCCCGGCGTAGGTGCGGTCCTCGTGAATCTTGATGACGGCCACCGACAGTTCTGCCTCGCGTTTCAGTTCAGGCGATGTGTATGGAATATCGAGGGTCTTGCCCCAACCCTCCCATTGGTCGGCGAAGATGCGGCTGACCTCTTCATAGTCGTCCGCCAGGCTGGAGCGCGACAGAGTGCGTGCACCTTCGACCGTGGACGCAAAGCTCAGTGCCAGAATGCCGCTGTTGGCCGCGAGCTCGCCTGTCAAGGCGACATTGCCGTCACCGGCCTTGGGGTAGGTCCAGGTCATCTTGCCGTTCTTGTCGAAATCCCTCCAACCATCCGATGCGCCGACATAGCCCGCGCTGGATCGCGAGAACCCGCAATCACTGCGCAGGCAGAGCGAAGCATAGCCGCGACTCGCAGCCAGGTCGTCGCCTGCCCACGCAGTGTTGTCGTGCCTATCGCCGCTCAGGTGTGGCGAGAGGAGGGCATAGAGTTTTAGATTTTCGCCATCTAGCTTGTAGCGAATGAGCAGCGTGTCGCGCAGCGGATGAGTCAGGAACTCGAGTTCTAGGCGGTAGTCGTCCCCCTCATGCACGATGCGCGGCAGCGGGACATAGGCCTTGGGCATAGAGATAGAGTAACGCCTGGCCCGCTTGACTTCCGTCCAGCCTGCGGGTCCGGAAATGATGAACCCGAGATCGCGAATCTGGGGTTCACCGGTGGAAGGCCAATACACTTCATTGACGATGCCGTAACCGAATGTTGCCCAGATCCGGCTTGAGCCGAGAGCTGTGCTGACCATGTCCTTAGCGCTCGACGACCAGGTCGGAGCGACGCCGGGTTTGCCTGGGGCCTCCGTGTCGTCCGTCACAGCAACATCCTAGCCACCATGGGCGAAGTCGGCGAAATCGGTCATACCGCCGTCGATGAAGACCGTCGTTCCAGTCAGATAGCTGGCGAGGTCGGAGGCCAGAACAGCAACCATCCGCGCAATTTCCTCGCACTCACCCAGTCGTCCCATGGGGATTTTTAGATCGAGGTCGGCGAGACCGCCGGCATTGCTCCAGACACCCTGATTGATTGCAGTCTTGATCGCGCCCGGCGCCACGGCGAGGACCCGGACGCCATGCGGCGCAGCTTCCTGCGCCAGGGTCTTGGTGAGCATGGAGACACCGGCCTTCGATGCAGCATATGCGCTGTATCCGCTCCAGGGGATCGTCTCGTGCACTGAAGACATGTTAATGATGATCCCGGCCTTTTGCGTGACCATTCGTTTCAGCGCCTGCTGCGAGCAAAGAAATGTGCCGACAAGGTTGACATCGATGACGCTGCGCCACACGTCGATGTCCGCTTCCCAACCCGGCGCGGATTTGCCGTCGACGCCGGCGTTGTTGACTAGAATGTCGATGCCACCCCAAGCGTCGTCGATCGCCTTGAACAAAGCTTCGACCTCCGCGCACAAAGAAACGACGGCACGTAACGCCAATGACCGCCGGCCGTCCACAGAGAGGCTCTCGGCGATTGCCCTCGCGGTTTCCGGATGACTGACGAAGTTGATGATAACATCGGCGCCGGCGTCCCCGAGGCTGCGTGCGATAGCTTCGCCGATGCCCGAATTTGCGCCGGTCGCCAAGGCACGCTTGTGCGTCAAATCGGCCGTAAGCACTCCGTACCTCAGTTCGCTTTCAAGCAGTCTCGTCTTCGAATGGATTTCACGGCGTATCGTTCCGGCCAGCGGTGATCACGGCGCCGGCACATTGGCACTCCGAGCCAGAAGATAGAGCGCGATAGCTTGCCGATCGGAATCACTCCACT
>CAZNAE010000072.1:0-16674 GCA_964570695.1 uncultured Devosia sp. | reverse complement strand
GCAAGAGGATCAGCGGCACCTGCCAGTCGAGGTCGGCCTTCTCGATCTCGAACAGGATGCGCGCCACACGTTCGCATTCGCGTGTGTCGAAATCGGTCCCGGCGGTCGACGACGCGCCATAGGCGAGCCGCGCGAACTCCAGCTTGGCGCGGGCGTGCTTGGCGGAATTGGCGATCAGCTCGTGCGCCCCTTCCGACATCGCCCCCTGCGTCGGGTCGGCCAGCACTTCGAGGCCATTACCGATGGCGCCGACCGGGTTGATCAGATCGTGACAAACCCGCGAGCAGAGCATCGCCGCGAGGTCCGTCGCTTTGAGCTCGATGAACTCAGCCATGAGGTGTCTCCGAAGAATCAGTGGAACTCAGATTAGCGTCTGCGCTCGCCGGAGCAACCGACGCAGCCGACGCGGCGGACGCGTCGGTTGGCGCCGACGATGCATCGGCCGTACCCGCATCGGGTGGTGCCGAGGACGAAGCATCTGCCGGCGGCGGTCCCGCGAGGTCCGCCGAAAGCTTCGTCCAGTTGGTCGCGGCCGCCGTCAGCGCCTCGGTTTTGCTCAACAGGAACGCGTCCCGGTTGGCGGTCGAGTAGAAGAAATAAAGCTTCATCGCATCAACGACGTACAGCCGCGGCTTGCCGTCGCTCAGATAGCCGCGCGACAGCGACATCAGGCAGTGCCCACCATATTGCGGCGCATAGATGCCGGGATTGCGGATGAAGACGTCGCGGTTGGCGGCGCTCTCGAAATACCAGGGCACGCCGCCCCAGTCATATTCGAAGTCGGGCTTCCCTGGTTGCGGATCGGTATCGATGAAATAGCTGACCGCATCGTAGCCGTCGATCGCCACCCCGGTCAGCGGGTCGGTCACGACTGTGGTCACCAGCCCATCGGCATGCGCCATCGCCACCAGGGCCAAGGAGGCCGCGATGGTTAAGATTTGTTTACCGATTTGCCGCATCATGGCCGTGATTGGGCGCCCATAAGGTGCAAGGGGACGATTGCCGCAGAGGCTAGTCCCTTTCGATGAGCGCTTGGTAAAGGCCCCGTTGCGGCCAGCCGATCCGGGAGACAATGATGCTGAAACGCCTTGCTCTGAGCCTCGCGCTGCTGCTCGGCTTCGCTGCCCCGTCCCTCGCGGCTGGCGGCTCGGTCTCCGATACCTTCTCGGCGAACGAAATCGTCAGCAAGGGCGGCGAATTCTTCGGCTCCGTCTCGCAGGGCCTCGCTTCGCTGGTCGAAAAGGCCGCGAGCCAGTTCGGCCTGCCCAACGGCTACATCCTCGGCGAAGAGGGCTCCGGCGCCATCTTCGTCGGCGGCCGCTACGGCGAGGGCACGCTCTACACCCGCAACCAGGGCGACTACCCCCTGTTCTGGCAGGGCCCCTCGATCGGCTTCGATGTCGGCGGCGATGGCAGCAAGGTCATGATGCTGGTCTACAATCTCAAATCGACCAATGACATCTTCGGCCGCTATCCCGGCGTCGACGGCTCCGCCTACGTGGTTGGCGGCCTCGGCATGACCGTGATGAAGACCGGCAATGTCGTCGTCGTCCCGATCCGCTCCGGCGTCGGCCTCCGCGCCGGGCTGAACGTCGGGTATCTGAAGTTCACCGACCAGCCGACCTGGAACCCGTTCTGATCGATTCGGGTAGGCGCCATTCGCCGAATGGTATTGTCCGCGCTCCCGTAGTCGCCCCCCCTTCCCGGTAACCCTAATCAATGGCAAAGATGGCGATGCGTCGCCGTCTTTGTCATCGTCCGGTCAGGGCCGCTCCGGCATGATCGGCTAGTGTCGGTGGAGTCTTCTCAATGGGCATTGAGAACATCATGTATTTCGCGTTGGGGCTGCTCGCCGCAGGCCTCGTCGCGCTTGCCATCATGCCTGCGGTCTGGCGCCGCGCCGTCCGCCTCACCAAGAAGCGCATCGAAGCCGCCACTCCCATCACCATGTCGGAATTCCGCGCCGACAAGGACCAGCTCCGCGCCGAATTCGCGCTCTCCACCCGCCGCCTCGAGATGAACGTCGAGGCGCTGCGCCGCCGCCTTAGCGACCAGCTCCGCGACATCAACCGCAAGCGAGGCGAAGTCGGCGTCATCAAGACCGAGCGCGACGCGCAACTGACGCATATGCGCGAACTAGAGGAGCGCGAAGCCGAGTTGCGCCGCCGCATCCTCGACCTTGAAAAGGAAGGCGCCGACCTCGCGCAGCGGCTCCGCATGCGGGACCGCGAATTCGCCGACAAGGCGGCTCAGCTCGAAACCGCACGCGAAGCGCTACGCGGCAAGACCCCGCGCTCGATCGACATCGACGGCAAAGCGCTGAGCGGCGACTACAACACGGATATGGACGTGCTGCTGCAAAAGCTCGAAGCCGAGCGCAAGCGTGGCCAGTTCCTCGAGACGCAGAACCGCTCGCTGATTTCCCAGGTCGAATCCTCCGATAAGCGTTCTGCCGATGCGGCGGCCGCCGCTGCCGAACTCCGCGCTTCGCTCGCCAAGAAGGACGACGCCGCTACCGCGACGCAGAACGAGCTCATCGACGCCGAAGCGCGCATCGCCAATGCCGAGGTCCGCGTCAACACGCTCCTCGCCGACACCGCCAAGGTGGTCGAGACAAGCAACGGCCAGCGCCAGCAGATGCTGGCCGAAAAGCTTGCCGTCGAGGACGAGCTGGAGCGACTCCGCACCAAGGTGCTGACCGTCGAAGCCACGATCATGGCCGACTGGGATAGCGACCGCATCGAGCAGTCGCATCTACGCGAAAAGCTCAATGATATCGCCTCGGAAGTGAGCCGCCTCGTCTATGCGGTGGAAGGCGAGATGCCCGACAGCGACGAAACCCTGCTCGAGCGCGTACAGAAATATTCCGACGACGCCAGCTTGATCGCCGGCAAGCCCGAGCCGCGCGGACCGGAACCGGTTGGCGCCGGCATCGCGGTATCGGATCGACTTGCGGCGTTGCGGGATATTCAGTCGCGGAACTGACTAGTCGCCCACCACCGGAATCTCCCGCACCATTTCGCCGGTTTTGCCGTCAAAAATCCGGATGCTCGTCGTCGCGCCGGTCTTGTAGGTGACCGTGACCTTGCCGTCGGCCGCGACGGCTGAGAGCACATCGGCGCCGCCGGGCACCTTCACCGCGGCCAGCGCATAGTCGGAGCCGCCGATTACCACCGGCGCGCTGGTACTCGTCTGCATGGATTTGTAGACAATCACCCCGCCGATGGCGATAAGGCCGACGATCAAGAGCCCGATCGAGAACAGGAAGCTCCGCCGCGCCCGCCCGATCAAGGCGCGCGCTTCAGGAGTCAACGGGGCGTCGGGAGTATCGCTCATGCAGGCATCCGAAGCTGAGGACGAGGAATTCGAGGTCGCGGTCGACGCCGATCTCGCCGGCGGCCGCCTCGATGCCGTGCTCGCCAAGGCGCTTCCCGCCTTCTCGCGCAACCGCATCAAGGACCTGATACTGGCGGGCTCCGTTGCGATCAATGGGCAAACCGCGCTCGAACCAAAGACCAAGGTGAAGCTCGGCGAGACTTTGCTGCTCGCCGCGCCGCCGCCCGAGGACCCCGAGCCAGAGCCGGAGGACATCCCGCTCGAAATCCTCTACGAGGATTCCGAGCTGATCGTCGTCAACAAGCCGGTGGGCATGGTGGTGCATCCGGCGCCCGGCAATGCGCACGGCACGCTGGTCAACGCGCTGCTGTTTCACTGCAAGGGCACCCTGCCCGGCATCAACGGCGTCAAGCGCCCCGGCATCGTCCACCGCCTCGACAAAGATACCTCTGGCGTCATGGTGGCCGCCAAGACCGAGCGCGCCATGGCCCACCTCGCCGCGCAGTTCGCCGATCACGGCCGCACCGGGCCGCTGCACCGCGCCTATCTCGCCTTTGCCTGGGGCCAGACCCAGCAGGGGCGCGGCTCGATCGACGCGCCGCTCGGCCGCGACCAGAACAACCGGCTGAAGCAGGCGGTCCGCAAGGACGGCCGCGAAGCCATCACCCATTTCGCTGTCGAGGCCCGGTACGGCGACGAGGGTTGGGACATCACCCGCGTTCGCTGCGAACTCGAAACCGGCCGCACCCATCAAATCCGCGTGCACATGGCCCATATCGGCCACCCGCTGGTTGCCGATCCCCTTTACGCGTCGGGCTACGCGACGAAAGCCAATCGCCTCGCCGAGCCGCTGAGGGGCATCGTCCAAACCCTCGGCCGGCAGGGGTTGCACGCCGCGGAATTGGGCTTCGAACACCCGGTCACCGGCGAGGAAATGTCCTTCGAAGCCCCACTGCCGGCCGACCTCTTGGCCCTCGAAGACGCCCTCGGGCCGTTCGACAGGGCGTTTGCGAGACCCGTTTAGTCGCCGGAACCGTTACTGCTCCGGCGCATTCGTCCAAGACACGCGGGGTCGGCGGCAGGCCTTATCATGGCCGGTTTTCGACCTATATATGCACAAGCTCCGTCGGTGTGCCGTCTCGGACACCGGTGGACCATCCTGCCACCGACGGGTGGGGGAAAGAAGGGGGTGCCCACATGGCCCAATCCAATCTGCCGATCCTCTCTGCCGAGGGCGGCCTGTCTCGTTACCTCCAGGAAATCCGGAAGTTTCCGATGCTGGAGCCCGACGAGGAATTCATGCTCGCCAAGCGCTACAAGGAACACGAAGATCCCGGCGCGGCACAGAAACTCATCACATCGCATCTGCGGCTCGTGGCGAAGATCGCCATGGGCTATCGTGGCTATGGCCTGCCCATTTCCGAGGTGATCTCGGAGGGCAATGTCGGCCTCATGCATGCCGTCAAGCGCTTCGAGCCCGACAAGGGCTTCCGCCTCGCCACGTACGCAATGTGGTGGATCCGCGCGGCCATCCAGGAATATGTGCTCCGCTCTTGGTCCCTGGTGAAGATCGGTACGACCGCGGCGCAGAAGCGGCTGTTCTTCAATCTGCGCAAGGTGAAGGGCCAGATCGCCGCGCTCGACGACGGCAATCTGCACCCCGACCAGGTCAAGCAGATCGCCACGACCCTCCATGTCACCGAAGCCGACGTGGTGTCGATGAACGCCCGCCTCACCGGCGACGCGTCGCTGAATGCGCCGATGCGGGCCGACGAAGGCTCGTCCGAATGGCAGGACTGGCTGGTCGACGATACCCCGGACCAGGAAACGACGCTCGGCAACTCGGAAGAGTACAGCGAGCGCATGGGCCTCTTGTCGAACGCCATGGGCGAGCTCAACGACCGCGAAAAGGCGATCTTCCAGGCCCGCCGCCTGAAGGACGATCCGGCAACGCTCGAGGAACTGGCGCAGCAATACAACGTCAGCCGCGAGCGCATCCGCCAGATCGAGGTCCGGGCCTTCGAAAAAGTCCAGGAAGCCGTCCAGCATGCCGCCCGGGTAAAGGCCCAGGCGCAGCGCGAGACGGTGTAGGCGACCAGCGCGCGGGAGCCCTCATTCCTCTGCCGCGACCAGCGCCGCCGCTACCCCGAACAGATAGCGGCGGTCGAGGATCAGCAGCCACGGCGCCTTGGAACGCGGTTCCGGTTCGATGGTGAAATTGCCGTCAACCGCTTCGTTCGAGGTACCGGTGCGCTCGCCGGGTGCGAGCTTCAACCCATCGAGCGGATATTTGAGACCAAACGAACGGCGGAACCGCACCGCCGCCAGCGGATGCACTGACACACGCTCGCCTTCGGCTACCTCGAAGCTAAACGAGCCGGTGAGCACCACTGCGATGTCGCCCTCGTCGACCAAAATAATCGCCCGATCGCGCCCATAGCGCGCCATTGCATCGAGCGCCGCCAGCGTATGGTCGAGGCGCTTGCCGGTCATGCCAAGCGCCACCGTCACCGGCGCACTGGTCGAGTAGAGCGCCTTTTCAAAATCCGTGGTGTCCTGCTCAGTGATTTGCATCAGCTGTGTCCGGCCGAGCCAGCCGACCGGATTGTTGAGCGAGTCGAAATCGCCGATGATCGCTTCCGGCATCAGCCCGGCGGCGACGATTTCGTCCGCGCCGCTGTCGGCACCGACCAGGTGCCCGCCGCTGACATAGAGGTCGCGCAGCAGGTCATGGTCGACGGTGCCGCCGCCGACGATCACCAAAAGTCCCTCGAAGACGATGACGGCGGGCGTGGAAGCGCGCTCTTGCACGGCTGGCAAACTCGATCTAAGTCTCAGGCGTCTCGCTGGGGTGTTCCGGGAAACCGGAGCTGAGAAAAACCCATTGAACCTGAACCAGGTCATGCTGGCGGAGGAAGTTCGAGATGGCAAGGGCGCTTATCCGCCCGAACCCATTGATCTTTTTTCCCAACCCATGACCGCAAGAAAAGGAAACGACCATGGTCCGTTCGACCCTGCTCGCGCTTGCGGTCCTCGCCGGTTTTGCCGCGCCCGCGGCCGCCGCCGATACGCCGACGCTCACGATCTACACCTATGACGCCTTCGCCGCCGACTACGGCCCGGGACCCGGCCTCAAGGCCGGCTTCGAGAAAATCTGCGGCTGCACGCTCAACTTCGTTGCCGCTGATTCATCGATCGGCGCGCTCCGCAAGGTTCAGCTCGAGGGCGCTTCGACCAAGGCCGACATCGTTCTCGGCCTCGATACCTCGCTCGCCGGCGAAGCCCGCGCCACCGGCCTGTTCGCGCCGCATGGCCTCACCTTCGACAAGCTGACCCTGCCTTCCGCCTGGACCGATCCGGATTTCGCCCCGGTCGATTTCGGCTATTTCGCCTTCGTCTACGACAAGACCAAGGTCGCCAATCCGCCGACCTCGTTCGCGGCGCTGGCGGCCGAGCCCGACAGCTTCAAGATCGCGCTCGAAGACCCGCGCTCGGATACGCCCGGCCTCGGCCTCGTGCTCTGGATCAAGGCCGCCTATGGCGACAAAGCCGCCGATGTCTGGAAGGGCCTGAAGCCGCATATCGCGACGATGGCGCAAAACTGGTCCGACGCCTACGGCCTCTTCCTCAAGGGCGAGACCGACATGGCGCTGAGCTACACCACGTCGCCCGCCTATCACGCCGTCGCGGAGAAGAATCCAAATTACGCTTACGCCGATTTCAGCGAGGGCTTCTATCCCCAGATCGAGATCGCCGGCATCCTGAAATCTTCGGCGCAGCAGGATCTGGCGAAGAAGTTCCTTGGCTGGCTGACCACCCCGGACGCGCAGGCGGTGATCCCGACCACCAATTGGATGTACCCGGTGACCAGCGTCGGCGACGCGCTGCCCTCCGCCTTCCCGGCGCTTCCCACGAAAGTCCTGTCGCTCGACGAGGCGACGATCACCGCCCAGAAATCGGCGTGGATCGACGAAGCCCTTGCCGCGATCCGTTGACCTGACGGTTCCTGACCGGCCGCTCCGCCGTATTGGCGGGGCGGTCATTGCGATTGCCGTCGCGGCGCTGATTGTTACGCTGTTCTGGTCGATCCTCGCCGCGGCGGCAGGCCAGCCTGCCGCCACCTCGCATGTCGCGCTCGGCTACCTCATCTACATCACGACCCTGCAGGCGGCACTGTCGACGGTGCTCTCGCTCGTCGTCGGCGTCGCCCTCGCCTGGGCGCTCAACCGTTTGCGTTTTGCCGGCCGGTCGCTGGTCATCGGCCTCTTCGCCTCGGCCATCGTCACGCCGGGGCTGATCGTGGCCTTCGGCCTGTTGTCGGTCTGGGGCCGGTCGGGGTGGCTGAGCCGACTGAGCGTGAGCCTGTTCGGCGTGCCGCTCGATATCCCGATCTTCGGTCTTGGCGGGGTCGTCGCAGCCCACCTCATTCTCGACGGCGCCTTCGCCGCGCGTATCCTCTTGGCCCGGCTCGACGCGATCCCCGAGGTGCGGCTCAAGACTGGCCAGAGCCTCGGGCTGGGTGCGTGGACCCGCTTCGCCGTGATCGACTGGCCGGCGCTGCGCGGCACCTTGCCAGGTCTCGCGGCGATCATCTTCCTCCTGGCGTTCACCAGCTTTCCCATCGTCCTGCTACTCGGCGGCGGCCCCTCGGTGCAGACGCTCGAGGTCGCCATTTACTCAGCCGTCCGGCTCGACTTCGATCTCGCCATGGCGGTGAAGCTGGCGCTGGTGCAGATCGGGCTCTGCTCGGTGATCATTCTCCTGAGCTCGGCGCTGGCGCCGATCTCATCGAGCCTCGACCGCCCGGCCGAACCGCGCTGGCGCGACGGGCGCCGCGCGCGCACTGCGCAATGGGCCGTGCTCATCCTCGCCATCCTCGGTTTCGCCTCGCCGTTGCTGGCCGTCCTTGCCGACGGCATTGCGGGCCTTGGCGACGTACTGACGCAGCCGCCGTTCTGGAACGCAGTCGCAACCAGCCTCTGGATCGGTACCGCCTCCGCCGTCCTTGCTCTGCTGCTGGCCTTGATCATCGCCTCGGCCCGCGCCGCCACCATCTCACGCGGCGCCCGCGTCGCCATCGGCGCACCGGCCTATGCCTATCTCGCGGTGCCCGCTGTCGCGCTGTCGCTCGGCGCATTCCTCTTCGTCCGCAATCTCGGCCTCGCCCCCGAGAATGCGGCGCCGCTCGTCGTGGTCGTTGCCAATGCCCTGCTGTCGCTGCCCTTCGCGATGGCGACTTTGGCGCCCCCGTTCGACGCCATCGCCAAAAGCCGCGGCAAGCTGATCCGCTCGCTGGGGCTCTCCGGCAGGCAGCAATTCCTCGACATCGAGTGGCCGTTGATTGCCCGCGATGTCGGCCTCGTGCTGGCGCTGAGCTTCTGCTTCTCGCTCGGCGATCTTGGCGTCATCGCGTTGTTCGGCACCCAGGATTTCGCCACTCTGCCACTGCTGATGATCCGCGCTCTCGGCGCTTACCGGACGCACGATGCAGCGACCATCGCGGCATTGATGCTGGTGCTCACCATCGTCGCCTTCGTCGCGCTGCCGAAGCTGTTCGCGAGGCTGGCCGATGCTCGCGCTTGACGACGTCCCTTTCGCCTACCCCGGCGCTATCCAGAGCTACCGCTTCGCGATGGTCGCCGAACCCGGCAAGATCACCGCCATTCGCGGCCAGAGCGGCGCCGGCAAGTCCACTTTGCTCGACCTCATCGCCGGCTTCCTGATACCGGAGTCCGGCACCATCCGCGTCGACGACACCGACATCACCGCGCTGCCGCCGGAACAGCGCCCGGTGTCGATCCTGTTTCAATCGGAAACCTTGTTCGAGCATCTGAGCGCCGCCCGCAACGTCGCGCTCGGCCTGCCTGGCGAGCGCGACAATTCGCCTCGCATCGCGGCCGCTCTGGCGGAGGTCGGCTTGCCCGACATCGGTCCGCAGCGTGCCGCGACACTATCCGGCGGCCAGAAGCAGCGCGTCGCCCTTGCCCGCACTTTGCTGCGCAACCGCCCGGTGCTCCTGCTCGACGAGCCGTTCTCAGCCCTCGACGACGACACCCGTGGCGCGGCGCGCTCTCTCGTGCAGTCGCTCACCCGGAAACAAAAATGGGCCACCCTCTTGGTGACCCATCATGCCGACGACATCTCGGCCATCGCCGACCGCGTCTACCGCCTCGACAACGGCGTTCTGCTGGCCGAGCGCTAACCGGCCTTGGCGGCCGTCTTGCCCCAGGTGGCGAACACGTCGTTGAAGAGCTTGGTGGCCTTGTCGTCCTTCTCGAGCGTAATGATCGCCCGCTTGCCCGACGCATAGATCAACGCCAGATCCATCCATTTGCGCGTCGTCAGCAGATTGACGTTGGCCGTGCTGTCCTCTGCCGCCGCGCTGAGCGCGAAGAGGAACGAGTTGCCCACGACGCGAGCCGAGGCACCGACCAGCGGCGCGCCCTGCACCAGCTCTTCGTTCTTCAACAACACGCCGGGCAGACCCGCGATCGAGCCGCCGATGAAGCTGTCGGAGACGGTGAAGTTGATTTCCATCAGGTGGCTGGCCGGCAGGCTCGGATCCGAATTCTTGCGGATCAGCACCTCGACCGAGAGGTTGCGCGCCGGGATGTTGGCCTTACCGATGATCGTCGGCTGCCCGGTCTCGTCGACGCCCTTGCTCCAGTCCACCGTGCCGGAGAACGGCACGGCGCCGGTCGAGCCGGTGTCCGACGCCTCCAGCAGCAGCGACTGGCTGCCGGCGACGCTGGCCGGATCGATCGCCGCCACCGCTTCCTCGGCGGTGCTGGCCTGCGACGCGCCGTCGGAGCCGAGCCGCTCCTCGGTCTTGCTGTCGGCGGCCGGCGATTGCAGCGCCAGCGGCGCCACGGCATCGGCCGACGTGTTCGCCGCGGCGGTCTGTTGCGCCGCGGGCAGGCGTTGGTCGGCCTTGAGTTCGGTGGAGGGCTCGGCGGCCCCGGTTGGCGTATCGGTGTTGCCCGGGCCGGTCGAATCCGGCGTCACCAGCTGAGCGGGCGCAGCAGTCGCAACCGTCGGGGCGCCTTTGCCGAACATCGCGTCTAAATTGATGAAGCCTTCCTGCCAAGCCCAGAAGCCCGCCCCGCCCGCGCCGACCAGCAGCGCCACGAAGATGATGAGGAAGATCGTGACGGCGCCCATGCCGCCGCGCTCGGAGCGCGCCCGTGGCACGCCGTTCTCGTTGAACGCGCGGCTCGGGCTGCTGGCCCGGCGCGGCGTCGCGAATTCCTTGGCTGGCCGCGGCTGTGGCTTCACCTCGCGGTCCGACCGGCGGGTCGGCGCCTCGTCGGTGCGGCCGTTGAAAATGCTGCTGCGCGGCGGTGGCGCCTGCATCGGCTCGTCGTCGAGCTGCGCTTCGCCGTCATAGCCGTTCATGTCGCCGCGCGCCTCGCGATCGAGCGTCGCAATCGCGCGGTCGATCGCGCCCTGCGGATCGGCCGGCTGGTGCTCGACCTCTACTTCGCGCACGGCGCTCATTGCCTCGAGATCCTCGGGCACGTCAAACGCCAACGGCTCCATCTGCCGGGCGGTGGCGGCGCCGCGATTGTCGCGGCGGGGCTCGATCGTCGGGCCGCGACGGGCGGCGTCGGCGGCAAGGCTGAAGCCGCCTGCGGCGGGACGGCCCTTGGCGGCTTCGGCCCGGGCCACGATCGAGGGCAGCGGACGGTCGGATTTGCTGGCGGCCGGCCGTTGCGGTTCGGGCTTGGGTGCCTTGGGGGGCGGCGCAGGCGGCTCGGATTTGGCGACCAGCACCGGCTGCGACTTCGGTGGCCGCGCCTTGATTTCGGGCGGCCGCGGCTGCGCCGGAGCTGGCGGCTCGGCGCGATCGCGCTCGGCGGCGGCGATAATCGCTTCGATCGAATTGCTGGGCTTGGTCTTCGGCGCGTCGGCCCTTGGCCGGGTGGCTTCGGCGCGCGGCCGAGGTTCCGTCACGGCTTTTGGCAACGACTTGGGCTTGGCGTCGGCGAACACCGGCGGCAGGGTCGGCTGGTCCTGCCCCA
The DNA here is from genome assembly GCA_964570695.1 of uncultured Devosia sp. Taxonomy (GTDB): domain Bacteria; phylum Pseudomonadota; class Alphaproteobacteria; order Rhizobiales; family Devosiaceae; genus Devosia_A. Next base: position 5,317 of record CAZNAE010000072.1, on the reverse strand, counting down.
ATCCGGCGATATTGGCTTCGCTCGCCTCCTGCTCGACCTGGCGGATGCAGTCTTCGAGCTGCAGGCGGTGGGTAGTGATATCGCGAGCTGGCAGCGGGGGGTTAATGGCACGGAGCTGACCAACCAGAGCCGCCCGCGCCTTCTCATACACGGCGCGCCGTGCAGCCCCGTTGTTTTCGGGCAAGGCCTCTACCGCCTTGCGCAAAAGCTCTTTGTAATCCGCCATTCGCTACATTCACTCAATTTGCGCGCGTGTTGTAGCCAAAAAACCTCAGTCTTGGAACGGGTCTTGCACGAGGATGGTATCCAAACGTTCGGGGCTGGTGGACAGCATTGCCACCGGCGCCCCGATCAGTTCTTCAATGTACCGCACGTACTTGACCGCTTGTGCCGGCAATTCTGCCCAGCTCCGCGCTCCCGCTGTCGTTTCTGACCACCCCTCGAGCGACTCATAGATCGGCTTCACCGCCGCCTGAGCCCTCATAGAGGCCGGCAAATAGTCAATTTTTTGTCCGTCCAGCTCATAGCCGACACAAACTTTGATCTCTTTGAGCCCATCGAGAACATCGAGTTTGGTCAAGGCGATACCCTTGATCCCTGAGGTCCGGACGGTCTGGCGGACCAGCACCGCGTCGAACCAGCCGCAGCGGCGGGGCCGGCCGGTGTTCACCCCGACCTCGCGACCAACTGTGGATAAGTGCCGGCCGATCTCGTCATCGAGCTCGCAGGGGAACGGTCCTTCACCCACCCGGGTGGTGTAGGCCTTGGTGATCCCGAGCACATAACCCATCGCGGTCGGCCCGAGGCCGGAGCCGGCCGCCGCCTGCCCCGCGACAGTGTTCGAGGAGGTGACGAACGGGTACGTCCCATGGTCGTTGTCGAGGAGCGCCCCCTGCGCGCCCTCGAACAGGATGCGGGCGCCCGAACGCCGCTTTTCGTCCAGAACCCGCCACACCTGCCCGACATAGGGCAGGATCTTCGCCGCCACTTCGGTCAGCTCGGCATAAATGGCGTCGGCCGAGATCTCGGTCAGCCCCATGCCGCGACGCAGGGCGTTGTGATGGTTGAGCAACCGATCGATCTTGGCCGGCAGCGTATCGGGCTCGGCTAGGTCGCAGACCCGAATGGCGCGGCGGCCGACCTTGTCTTCATAAGCCGGACCGATGCCGCGCTTGGTGGTGCCGATCTTGAGGCCGGAATTGGAATTCTCGCGGATCGCGTCGAGCTCACGATGCAGGCTTAGGATCAGCGGCGCGTTGTCGGCGATCATCAGCACGTCGGGGGTCACGGCGACGCCCTGCGCCTGAAGCTTGGCGACTTCCTCGACGAAGTGGTGCGGATCGACGACGACGCCGTTGCCGATCACCGAGAGCTTGCCGCGCACCAGCCCTGAGGGCAGAAGGGCCAGCTTGTAGACCTTGCCGTCAATAACCAGCGTGTGTCCGGCATTGTGGCCACCCTGGTAGCGCACCACCACGTCGGCGCGCTCGCTCAGCCAGTCGACGATCTTGCCTTTGCCCTCGTCACCCCACTGGCTACCGACGACGATCACATTTGCCATGGATTACCCGCCCGTTTCGCCCGCGGGCCGGGTTTGGCCATTGGGCGAATGCTGATAAAGCCCTGAGCCGCAGCCCGCAAGTCCCACCGATGTCCCAGCTAGAACCGCCGACCCTGACCAGCCGCCTGATGAGCCGGCCCTACGTTCTTCTCGTCCTCTGCAACCTCTTCTGGGGTGGCAACGTCATCGCCGGCAAGGCGGCGGTTGGCAATATCGATCCCTATGCCCTGATGGTGTTGCGCTGGACCGGCGCCCTGCTCGTGCTGCTGCCCTTCGCCATCAGGCCGTTGCAGCACGACTGGCGGACGCTACTCGCCAAATGGTGGCTCTATCTGTTCTACGGCGCCGTCGGCTACGGCACCTTCAACGCGTTGGTCTATGTCGCCGCGCACTTCACCTCCGGCATCAACAATGCCATCGACCAGGTAACCATCAACATCTTCGTTATGGGGCTGAGCTTCGTGCTGTTCCGCGTCCGCGTCCGGCCGCTGCAGCTCATCGGCGTCGCCCTCACCATCCTCGGCGTGATGCTGACCGCGACGCACGACAATCTCGCGCGCATCCTGACGCTCGACGTCAATTTCGGCGACCTGCTGGTGCTCTGCGCCAGCTTCGCCTACGCGATCTATTCGATCGGCCTCCGCTGGCGGCCGAAGAGCGATTGGGTCAGCTTCCTCGTCGCGAGCTTCCTTGGCGCGGTCATCGCCTCCATAGTCTTCCAGCTGACGCTTGGCGGCGGGTTCGGCCAGTTCGAGGCCAGCCTGCCGCAGATCACGCCGCTCGGCTGGCTGATCGTCGTTTACACGATCCTCTTCCCCTCCCTCATCAGCCAGATGTTCTACGTCCGCGGGGTCGAGCTGATCGGCGCCAATCGTGCCAGCCTCTTCATCAACCTCATCCCATTGTTCGGCGCGCTCGGCTCGGTGCTCATCCTCGGCGAGACGCTGGAAAGCTTTCATCTCATCGCCGGTGTCCTGATTGTCGCCGGCATCGTCCTCGCGGAATGGAGTGCACGCCGCATCGACAAGGTACCGACGGTAGGCTAGAGCCGGGCATCCTTCCTGGATGTGCTCCATGCCCACCGGCGTTCTCCTCGCCCTCCTCGCTTATTCCGCTTTCTCGATCGGCGACGCCATCTCAAAAGGCTTCACCGGCAGCGCCATGTCGGTTTTCGAGATGACCTTCATCATCAATGTCTTCGCGTTCGTCACGCTGCCCTTCGCGCGGCGTCCCGGCGAGCGGTGGGCGGACATCCATAAGCTGCAACGCCCGCTTCTGATGCATGCCCGGGCGGCGCTCTACACCGTCGCGACGCTCTGCTTCTACTTCGCGGTCACGCACATCCCGTTCGCCGAAACCTACTCCCTTTCTTTCCTCGCCCCACTGTTCGTGACCATCCTGTCGCTCATCGTGCTGCACGAAAAGGTCGCGGCGTTGCGCTGGGGGCTCGTCATCGCGACCTTCATCGGCGTGCTGATCGTCGTGCGCCCCGGCTTTCGCGAGATCGGGCTCGGACACCTTGCGGCGATCGGCTGCGCCATATCGGCAGCCACCGCCAACATCATCCTGCGCGCCGTCTCCAACAGCGAGCGGCAGATCAGCATCATCGCCATCAACCTCGCCTATCAGCTCGTCGCCTCGGGCCTGCTGATGCTCGGCCATTTCGTTGTCCCCAGCCTCGATGAAGTCCTGCGCCTCGCCGCCGTCGGACTCATCGGCGGCATTGCTCAGCTGCTCATTGTCCGCGCCATGCGACGGACGCCCGCGAGCCATGTCGGCCCTACCCAATATGTCCAGATCGTCTGGGCCATCGCTCTTGGCGCGCTGTTCTACCACGAGAACCAGGACGCCATCGGCTATGCTGGGCTCGCGCTGATCATCCTCGCCGGAATCGCCACCATCTTCTCCGACGGCGCCCAGGCTCGCATCGTCGGCCGCTGGATCGAATTCCGCGCCCGCCGCAACGAGCCAGAGGTCAACCCCGTCGAGGGCCCGGATATCTAGCCGCGCTGCACCGGCCAGAACGGCACCAGCATCGGCACCCGGCGCCGGTAGCCATCATAGGCATCGGCGCCCAGTTCCTGCATCAGGAAGCGCTCCTCGAGCCGTGCCTTGACGACAAAGGACACCGCCAGCAGCGCGGCGCCGGCGAGGCCGAACGGACCCGGCCGAAGCAGCACGGTCGCGATGATGGCGATGAGGATGCCGGTGTAGATCGGATGGCGCACGATCCCGTAAGGACCGGTGTCGATAATGTGGTGATCCGGCTTGCGGGTCACCCGGCCTGACCACAGCGTCCCCAGGTGAATGCGCGCCCACCAGGTGAAGCCGAGGCCGATCGCCGCGATGACGAGCAGCGTCCACTCGATCCAGTCCGGACTGCTCCAGACCAGCTCCATCCGCCCGGTGCGGAAATTGAGGAACATCAAAACGGCGCCGGCAAGCGTGAGCAGCCAGTAGAACCGCTCGTCCCGCTCCGGCGGTCGCGCCTGCGGCTTGCTCGCCCACAGCGCGCCCAGCATCCACGATACGATCCATGCCGCCCACAGGGCCGAGAAGGCGATGCTATAGGTCATAGGGTCCTCCGGGGAGCAACCCTATCCACCGGGTCATTCCAGCGAAAGCAAGAATCTCCGCTGGCGGAGCGTAAGGCAGATCCCAAAACAGAAATCCCCGCTTTCGCGGGGATGACCTGGTGTTTGGGGTAGTCGCTGGAGCGCTAGAACGCCAGCGACTTCGCCTGCTTGACGCCCGGGAGGGTCGCGACTTCTTTCAGTTGCCCATCGTTCAACGATCCGTCGATCGAGAGCAGCGCGATGGCGTCGCCGCCGACATCGGCACGACCGAGGTTGAAGTTGGCGATGTTGATGCCGAGCTTGCCAAGCAGCGTGCCGAGCCGGCCGATATGGCCCGGTTTGTCCTCGTTGGTAACGTAGAGCATCGAGGGCGTCAGTTCCGCCTCCATGTTGATGCCCTTGACCTGAATGATGCGCGGCTTGCCGTTTGCGAACACCGTTCCAGCGACCGCCCGCTCCTGCTTGTCGGTCACCACGGTGAGACGGACATAGCCCTCATAGGCGCCCTGCCGGTCGCGCGTGATGATCTCGACATTGATGCCGCGATCCTTGGCGATCTGCGGTGCCGAAACCATGTTCACTTCCTGCATCTGCGGCTTCAGCACGCCGTTGAGCGCGGCCGCCGTCATCGGCTTGACGTTGAGCTCGGCGACATTGCCCTCGTATTCGATGCGGATGCCCTTGATCGAGGTGTCGGTGAGCTGTCCGGCAAACGAACCGAGCATTTCCGCCAGTTTCACCCACGGCGTCAGCCGCGGCGCCTCCTCGGCCGAGATCGACGGGAAGTTGAGCGCATTGGTGATCTCGCCGGTCATCAGATAGGCCGAAATCTGCTCCGCCACCTGCAGCGCCACGTTCTCCTGCGCTTCGGTGGTCGACGCTCCGAGGTGCGGTGTCGCGATGAAATTGGCGAGCTCGAACAGCGGATTGTTCTGTGCTGGCTCCTCGACGAACACGTCGAACGCCGCGCCGGCCACCTTGCCAGATTTCAGCGCCTCGTAGAGCGCCGCTTCGTCGACCAGCCCGCCGCGTGCGCAGTTGATGATGCGGACGCCGTCCTTCATCTTGGCGATCGCCTTGGCGTCGATGATGTTGCGGGTGGCATCGATCAGCGGCGTGTGGAGCGTGATGAAGTCGGCGCGCTTCAGCAGCTCGTCGAGCTCGACCTTCTCGACGCCGA
>CAZNAE010000071.1:0-16771 GCA_964570695.1 uncultured Devosia sp. | reverse complement strand
GCGCCGACGCGGTGGATTGAGCCCTGGTGCGGGCCGGACGCCAGGGAGCCGTCGGCGCGCACCAGCGCCGACCAGCGCTTGCGGCCGTCGAAGAGTTCGGTGCCGGGCTGGATCAGCCCCATTTCGACCAGCGAGCCGAAGGCCACCCGCGGCGCGGCGCGCTTCGAGACGGCCGTCTCGATCGCCTCGGCGCTCAGGGGCCTTGTCGCCGCGAGCCGGTGCAGCGCCGCGGCGATATAGCTGTCGTCGCGCTCGATGCCGATGAAGCGCCGCCCGAGCTTCTTCGCCACGGCACCGGTTGTGCCGGTGCCGAAGAACGGGTCGAGCACCACATCGCCGGGCTTCGTCGTGGCATTGAGGATGCGGTGCAGCAGCGCTTCCGGTTTTTGCGTCGGATGCACCTTGTCGCCGGCGCTGTCGGTCAGCCGTTCGGCACCGGTGCAGATCGGGAACAGCCAGTCCGAACGCATCTGCGTGTCGTCATTGGCCTGCTTCATCGCTTCGTAGTTGAAGGTGACGCGGCTCTTCTTGTCGCGCGCCGCCCAGATCAGCGTCTCATGCGCATTGGTGAAGCGCGTGCCGCGAAAATTCGGCATCGGGTTGGCCTTGCGCCAGATTACGTCGTTGAGCAGCCAGAACTCGAGATCCTGCAGCGCCGCGCCGACGCGGAAGATATTGTGATAGCTGCCGATCACCCAGAGCGCCCCGTCGGGCTTCAGCACGCGCCGCGCAGCGGCCAGCCAGGCGCGGGTGAAGGCGTCGTAATGCGCAAAGCTCTCGAACTTGTCCCACGCGTCATCGACCGCATCGACATGCGACTGGTCGGGACGGGTCAGCCCCTCTTCGAGCTGGAGATTGTAGGGCGGGTCCGCAAAAATCAGGTCAACCGAGCCGGCCGGCAAGGCATTCATGTGGTCGATGCAGTCGCCGACAAGGATCGTGTCGACAGGCAGCGTCGCCCTCTCCGCATCGGCCGAACGGGCCATACGCGCGGTACGCAACATACTCGTAACCCTAACGCAGCACTAACAACGCCGGTTGTAAGGGCTTAGGGTTAAAGGCGATTTAAGCGCGAGGGTGAACGAGAGGTTACCGTTCGGTCAGGCCGCGTCGGCTCGCTCGAACAAGTCGAGCTGCGGCGGCTTCGGCGGCGGAGACCATCCCACCGGGATCAACGGTCCAACCATCACGCCGGTCTTGCGCCGCGTATCCGCCTCCCAGCACGGCGCAAAATCCATCCGGTGATACCTGCCCGGCCCGTGCGTCTCGAGCGCCCGAAAATGCGCCGCTGCCGAGTACCCCTTGTGCGAGGCGAAGCCGAACTGCGGCTCCTCGCAATGCATGATCTCGCACATCCGGTCGCGTGTCACCTTGGCGACGATCGACGCCGCCGCGATCGACACCGACAGCGCGTCGCCGCCGATCACCGCTTCGCCTTTGCAGGGGAGACCCTTCGGCACGATGTTGCCGTCGACCAGCACATGGTCTGGTCGCACCGATAAGCCGAGCACGGCCTTCCGCATCGCCCACAGCGAAGCGTGGAGGATGTTGATCTCGGCGATGATCGAGGTCGGGGCGGCGACGATCGACACCGTCGCACTTTCTAGAATCTGATCGTAGAGCGCGGCTCTTGCATCGGCGGTGAGTTGCTTCGAATCGTTGAGCCCCTCCGGAATCTTCCGCCGGTTGAGGATCACCGCAGCAACCACCACCGGCCCCGCCAGCGGCCCGCGCCCGACCTCGTCGACACCGGCAACGATCGTCGCGCCACGGCGCACGGCGCGCTTCTCGAACCAGAGATCGGGCCAGGTTTTTTCGGTCGAATCGGCGTCGGCAACCATGGCTTGAGAATCATGGTTTCGCTGCCCGGCTGCAAGCTTACAGCGAATTCACGAAAATCGCTCTTTGAACTCAGGGACTTCAAGCGCAATATGACAGTTTGATGACATTCAGATTCGGTTCAGGCGGACCGGCGCTGACTGTTCGGTCTTTGCGGCAGAAGGAGAGTTGCTGACCAAATGGACTTTACTCTGGCCGTCCTCGGCCTCGCCGGCACGATCGCCCTCTTCCTCTGGGGCACCCACATGGCGCAAACGGGCGTGCAACGCGCCCTCGGTCCGCGCCTTCGCCGCATCCTCGGCAGCACGCTCTCCAACCGCGTCAAAGCTTTCTTCGCCGGTATCGGCCTGACGCTGCTGCTGCAGTCGAGCACCGCCACCGGCCTGATGGCCGCGAGCTTCACCGCCAATGGCTTTGTCGATCTGCTCGCCGCCATGGCAGTGATGCTCGGCGCCAATGTCGGCACCGCCCTCATCGTCCAGGTGCTGTCCTTCGACGTCGCCATCGCCTCGCCGATCCTGATCCTCGCCGGCTTCCTGATGTTTACCCGCAGCACCAATGCGCTGGTCCACGATCTTGGCCGCGCGCTGATCGGCCTCGGCCTGATGCTGCTCGCACTGCACCAGATGCTCGGCATCCTCTCCGGCGTCGAGAACGCCATGGAGTTTCGTGCCGCGATCGGCATTATAGCGGCGGTTCCCGCGCTCGGCTTCGTGCTCGCCGCGCTCGCCGCCTGGGGCGTCCATTCGAGCGTGGCGATCGTTCTGTTGATCATGTCGCTCGCCAGCCGTGGCGCGCTGCCGCTCGACGTCGCCTTCATCTCGGTGCTCGGTGCCAATCTCGGCACCGCGATCAATCCGCTGCTCGAGGCGACGACGCCGACGCCCGAGGCGCGCCGGTTGCCGCTCGGCAATCTCCTCAATCGCGTTCTCGGCATCTGCGTCGCGCTGCTCTTCATCGGCCCGTCGGCGCATTGGCTCGGCGACCTGGTGAGCCGGCCGCAGGCAGTGGCCTCGTACCATCTGCTGTTCAATCTCCTGCTGGCGCTGGTCATGCTGCCGCTGCTGGTGCCGGCCGGCAAATTGCTGAAGCGCCTGCTGCCGGCCCAGCCGACCGCCAATCCGGCCGCGCCGCTCTATCTCGACCGCAGCGCCCGCGAGACGCCGCTCATCGCCCTCGGCGGCGCCGCGCGCGAAGCCTTGCGCCTTGCCGACGTGCTCGAGGCGATGCTCCACGGCGCCCGCGATGCGCTCGCCAAATCTGACCGACGCCTCATTGAGGAAACCCGCAGCCGCGACGACGTGCTCGACGGCCTCAACACAGCCATCAAGCGCTACCTCACCTCGATCGAAGCCGATGCGCTCAACGAGGAGGACCAGCGCCGCCTCAACCAGATCCTCGTGTTCTCGATGAACATCGAGCAGGCCGGCGACGTCATCGACCGGAATCTCCTTCCACATGTGTCGAAGCGCCTGAAGCGCGGCCTCGTCGGCGCCGACGATCATGAGCTCGCCGAGCTGATGGACCGGCTGGTGACCAACCTCCGCACCGCCGCGTCTTTGTTCATGACCGACGATGCGCGTGTCGCCCGGCAGCTCGCCGAAGAGAAGGTCACCTTCCGCCGCGCCGAGCGCGAGGCCATCGCCACGCATTTCGACGTCATGCGCTCCGATCATGCTGCGACCTCGATGGGCAGCGCCATCCACCTCGATCTGCTGCGCGACATGAAGCTGATCAACTCGCTGATCGTCGCCGCTGCCGCCTATCCGGTCCTCGACCGGGCAGGGGAACTGCTCCCGACGCGGCTCGCCGCGCCGAGCTGACTCTCGCTGGGCCTTGACGTACGACCGGCTCTCGCCGATGCCACTGGCATGAGCGAAGCTTCGATCATCGACGATACGATACCCGACGCCGGAGTTGCCGAAGCACTGGCTCGCGCCGCCGCCGGATCGCGCCCCACCAGAGTGTCTCGCTTCACCACCGGCTCCCAGCATTTCGTCTTCGAAGTCGGCTTCCTCGATCATGACCCGGTTGTCGTCCGCATCGCACGCGCAGCCGATCGGGGCCTCGTCGCCGGCGCCGCGCGCCTGTCGCATGCGCTCCGTCCGCTCGGCGTTCCATTGCCAGCGATCCTGGCCGAAAGCCTCGATCCGCCATTTCCGTACCTGATCCTGGAGCGCCTGCCTGGCACGGACCTTGGGCATGTTATCGCCGGACTGCCGATCAATCGCCTCGAAGCCATCGCGGCCGAGATCGTCCGCGCGCAACGGATCGTCGCGACGACGCCTTCGGCCGGACGCTATGGCTACGCCTACGATCCCGAAAAGGCGCCGCACGATCGCTGGTCGCAGAACCTCGAAGCCAGCCTCGGCAGATCGCGCAGCCGTATCGCGGCCGTCGGGATTTTCCACCTGGCGCTCGTCGATGCGCTCGAAGCGGCGTTCACCACCCTGCGACGCGAAGCCGACGAACAGCCGGCGACGCCGTTCCTTCACGATACGACGACCAAAAACGTCATCGTCACCAACGACGGCGCGTTCTCCGGCATCGTCGATGTCGACGATCTGTGTTTCGGCGATCCGCGGTCCGTCGTCGCGCTGACCCTCGCGGCGCTCACCGCCTTCGGCGGACCGATCGCCTACGCGGAGACTTGGATGCGGACTGCCGGCTTTCGCGACGACCGGCTCTTGCGCTTCTACGTCGCCATGTGCTTGCTCGACTTCCTGTCGGAGGAGGGGCAAATCTTCAACGGCAACCAGCGCCCAACCTCGCCGGAGAAGCGCCGGGCGCTGCTCGACCTCTACACCTCCGCCTTGCAGCGCCTTGGCTAGAACAGGCTGAGCTGCCCGTCGTCGACCTTCGGCGGCTCGAACAGATCGGTCCGCAGCGCCGGATGCCGCTGGTCGAGGCCGAAGCGTTCCTTGGCTTTCGCCATGCGCTGTTGCATCAGCGTCGCATAGGCGCCTTCGCCCACCATCCGCTCGCCCCAGGCCGAATTGTAGTCCTTGCCGCCGCGCGTATCGCGCACCAGCGACATCACGTGCCGCACCCGATCGGGATAATGCCTGAGCAGCCATTCGCGGAAGATTTCGCGTACTTCGCCGGGCAGGCGCAGCAGCACCATGCCGGCACTCGTCGCACCCTGCGCCGCGGCCGCATCGAGGATGCGCTCCATCTCCATGTCGTTGATCGCCGGGATCATCGGCGCCGCCATTACACCGGTCGGCACCCCCGCTGCCGCCAGCAGCCGGATCGCCTCCAGCCGCTTCTCCGGCGTCGAGGCGCGTGGCTCCATCTTGCGGCTGAGAATGTGGTCCATGCTGGTGATCGACAGCGCCACATGCACCAGCCCGAGCTTCGCCATTTCGCTCAAAATGTCGAGGTCGCGCACCACCAGCGCCGACTTGGTGACGATCGAGGCCGGGTGCTTGGTTTCGAGCAGCACCTCGAGGATGCCGCGCGTCAGTTTATGCGTCCGCTCGGCGGGCTGGTACGGATCGGTGTTGGTGCCCATCGCAATTGGCTTGGGCTTGTAGCGCTTCTCCGCCAACTCCTGACGCAGCAGGTCGACGGCGTTGACCTTGACGAAAATCTGCCGCTCGAAATCGAGCCCCGCCGACAGCCCCAGATAAGAATGCGTCGGCCGCGCGAAGCAGTACGAGCAGCCGTGCTCGCAACCGCGATAGGCATTGATCGAGCGGTCGAACCCGAGGTCTGGGCTCTCGTTGCGGGTGATGATCGATTTGGCGCGCTCGATGTGCTCGACCGTTTCGAACGGCTTCAGTTCCTCGACTTGGCCCCAGCCGTCATCGACGTCCTCGCGGCTCTCCTTGTCGAACCGGCTCGCCTTGTTGGTCTGCGCCCCGCGCCCGCGATTGCGCGCCGGGTCGAGCATTGGCCGGCTGATCAGATCAGCGTCGCGTGTATCTTTCAGCTTCTCGAGCGCCTCGAACGAGGGCGCGGTCTGGATCGCCATGATTGCCTCTGCCCATCAGGTGGGGACGAATCGTCCCGCTGTTAACGGGTCTTAAGACCTAGCACGGAAATGAGAACAAAGGAAGAACAAACAGGCGCTGATTGCCCGGGCGGGCGTCGTCATTGTTCCGACCGCGCGGGGAAATCAGCGGGCAGGCCGCTAGTGTCGTTTGAAATACTGAACCTCGCGCTCGTGCTTTTCGGCCGCCGCACGGTCGCCAAACGTCCCGAGATTCTTGCGCCTGCCCGTTTTGGGATCGGTCTTGCGCGAGTAGAGCCGATACTCGCCGGATTTGAGTTTGCGGATCATGGCGGTCTCCTTTCGAGGAGAGAACGGCGGAAGGGGAACCCTGTTCCTCAAGCGAGTTTTGCAGACCGCTTGACGCATCCGTTCAGAACGAGATACTGAACCATATGGTTCAGTATAATCAGTCCCCTCGGTTCGACACCTCGTTCGCCGCCATCTCGGACGCCACGCGTCGCGGCGTCCTCGAACAGCTCGGTCGTGCCGACGCTTCGATTACCGAACTCGCAGAGCAGTTCGGCATGACCCTCACCGGCATGAAGAAGCACGTGAGCGTCCTCGAACAGTCGGGCCTCGTGACCACCGTGAAGATCGGCCGCGTTCGCACCTGCAAGTTCGGCGGGCGTGGACTCGAGGAAGAGGCGGCCTGGATCGAACGCTATCGCCAGATGTGGACCTCCCGGTTCGAAGAACTGGACAACGTCGTCGAACAACTCAAACAGAAGGAACAGTCCGATGGACGCAAAGCAAACGAGTGAACAATTGCAGAGGCCGATCACCACGACGGATCGCCGTTCCGAGCGGGAAGTTGTCATCACCCGCACCTTCGACGTACCCGCGCGCATCGTCTTTGACGCCTGGACCACACCTGAACTCATCATGAAATGGTGGACGCCCAAATCTTTCGGTATCACCTTCATCTCCTGCGAGGCCGACGTGCGTCCCGGCGGCACCTATCGCTTCGTCATGGGCCATCCCGCGTTCGACAAGCCGATGGCGTTCGTTGGGCGCTACCTCGAGGTGGACCCGCCGAGGCGTCTCGTCTGGACCAACGAGGAAGGCGAAGAGGGGTCGGTGACCACCGTGACCTTCGAGGAAAAGGACGGCAAGACCCAGTTGGTCCTGAGCGACCTCTATCCCTCCAGGGCCGCCCTCGACGAGGCGATGGCGTCCGGCAGCATCAACGGTTACCCCGAGCAGTTCGACGAGCTCGACAAGCTGCTTTGAATCCGAGGCTGGCGTTCGGCCAGCCTGGGCGTCAGTTCCACGAAGTTGTAGGGCTTGTGACGATTGTCGAGTTACACGGGGAGGAACCCCTCCCACGCATCCCGGCAGGCACCGCGCGAGCCCGGCAGCAGGAACACGAACGTCGCTCCGGTCTTGCGCGAATAGAGCCGATGCTCACCGGATTTGAGCTTGCCGATCATGGCTTCTCCTTTCACCGGCGGAAAACGCTGACCGCCATGCGCGTTCCGCCATCGGCAGTCTCAGCCGATCGCGTCAAAATAGGCCGATACCGCCGAGACGTCGGCGGCGTCCGAGATCATACCGACATAGCCGTCGGGACGGATGAGAACGAGGGTATGGTCGGCCGCTCCATACGCGCGGGCCAGATGGCCTTCCAGGTCGGCGATGTCGTCAGGACCGTTCGGATGGTCGACCACATGGAAAGTCCTGAGCTCGAACCGAGGCGCGTTGATCGTCGTTGTGGCCCCGAAATTGAGCAAGCTGAAGCCACCGCCGCGCGTCAGGTCGAACAGCCGGCGTTCACCTTCAACCGTCATCAGCCTCGTTGCGTCGGGGGCCCGGTCGCCAGCGCGGAGCGAAGCCGCTTCCTCGCGGTCGTCGCGCGCCAACACTGAGCCGCGATAGTTGACGCTGAGCTGCATCGTGGCCGCATCGCGGCGCGCCACGATGTTCTTCTGCTCGATCGCCTGCTGGAGGCGCGCATTCGAGAGCGCCAGCACACCGGCCGCGACCGGCCGCCGTTCCGCCTCGTAGCTGTCGAGCAGCGCCGCATTGGTGCCGTGCGCGACGGCGGCGAGTTTCCAGCCCAGATTGTGCGCATCTTGGATGCCGGTATTCATCCCCTGGCCGCCGGCGGGCGAATGGATGTGCGCTGCATCGCCTGCAACAAACACATGGCCTTCGCGATAGCGGTCGACGAGGCGGATATTGGCGCGCCACAGCGATGCCCATGCCGGCTCGTGCAGATGGATGTCGGTGCGGCCGCTCCGCCGCTCGAGGATCGCCTGCAAATTCGCTCGGGTGAGCGCCGGGTCCCCGCCCGGCACGACGTTGCCCTGGAACTGGAACGCGGTGGTCGACGGCAGCGGGCAGAGGCTGACGAGGCCCTCCTCGTGCCGCCAGGTTTGCCAGAAATCGCGACCGAGACCGTCGACTTCCATATCGGCGACGATCATGCGCAACTCGTCGCGCGTCTCGCCTTCGAACGCGATGCCGGCTTGTTTGCGGACGATGCTATGACCGCCGTCGCAGCCGACGAGCCAGCGGACGGCGACCGTCTCGGCCGCCCCGCCCCTGACCAGCACGGCCGACACCCCCGCGTCCGATTGTGTGAAACTCTCCAGCTCCGTGCCGAACTCGACAGCGCCACCGAATTCCGTGAGACGGAGCCGCAGCGCCTCCTCGACCCGCCATTGCGGAATGAGCAGCGTGGTCGGGTAGGGGACGTCCGGCCGCTCCCCCAGCGTATCTGTCCCGCTGATGCTTACCTTACCGTCGGGGCCAGTCGAATGGATCGGCATCGCCATGCGGCCGTTGGTCAGCACGCGATCGACAATCCCCAAATCGTCAAACACCTCGAGCGTCCGCGGCTGGAGGCCCTTGCCGCGCGATCCCGGCTGCGGCCCGGGAGCGGCCTCGATCAGGCGGAAGGCGACGCCGCGGCGGGCGAGCTCGCAGGCCAGGGTCAGCCCGGTTGGCCCTGCACCGACGATCAGCACCGTCAGCGCGTTGTCGTTACTCGGCTCGTTGGTCATTCGTCCATTCCTGATTAAGAGTGATATTCCTCTCTTATTGTGGGAGCTCTTGATAAGAAATGCAAGCCTCTCTAATATTGAAGGATGATCACAGGAACGCGGGGCCCGGTTCGCCGTCGGCGGCGCGGCCAGCAGCTCGAGGCCGAGCTGCTGGACACCGCCTGGGCCGAGCTGGTCGATGTCGGTTTTGCGCGGTTGACGATGGAGTCCGTGGCGGCTCGTGCCGGGACCGGCATTGCGGTGCTCTATCGCCGCTGGGCGAACAAGGATGAGCTCGTGCTCGCCGCGTTCGAGCACTACCGGACGAGCCACCCGACCGATCTTCCCGACACCGGCTCGTTGCGCGGCGACCTGCTTGCTGCACTGACCGGTATGGGCAGAACGCGCGCCGCCTTCACCATTATCGCGGCTGCGGCCGGGTTCGCTGGGCTATTGGCCGACTCCGGCCTGACCCCGGCCGAGGTTCGCGACCGTATCATCGGCGGGGAGGCGCCTGCCCGCCGGCGGATGCTCTATCAGCGGGCCAATGACCGAGGTGAGATCGATCTGGACCGGATTCCCGCGGCCGTGCTCGCCATGCCGTTCGATCTGGTGCGGCACGATCTGCTGATGGAGCTCAAACCGTTGAGTCCGGCACGCATCCGGTCGATCATCGATGACCTCTTCATGCCCCTTGTCCGCAAACACCGGGCTAGTTCGGGAGGTGCCTAGCGCTCGCTGAGACGCGGCATCAGTTCCACGAAATTGCAGGGCAGATGCCGGTTATCCAGCTGTGCCCGCAATATCCCTTCCCACGCATCGCGGCAGGCGCCGCGCGAGCCGGGCAGCACGAACACGAAGGTCTCGCCGATCAGCCCGCCCGTGGCGCGCGACTGCAGCGACGAGGTGCCGACCGTCGTCGCCGAATATTGGTGGAACAGCACCGAGAACCCCTCCATCCGCTTGGCGAAGAGCGGCTCCAGCGCCTCCGGCGTCACGTCCCGACCGGAGAACCCGGTGCCGCCGGTGGTGAGGATCGCGTCGATCGCCGGATCGACCACCCACTGCATCACCTGCGCGCGGATCACCTGGATGTCGTCGCGGCACACGGCGCGCGCGGCGCACCGGTGGCCGTCGGTCTCCATCAGCGATTTGAGCAGCGCCCCGGCGGTGTCGGTCTCGAGCGTCCGCGTGTCGCTGACCGCCAGCACCGCGATCGAGAGCGGCGTGAAGGTGCGGCTGGCATCAAGTTCCGACTTGAACATGCTTGTCCTCTTTCGCGTCCGGCTCGTTTGCCTCGTTGACCGACTCGAGCACCGTCACGCTTGGCGGCTCGACAGTCGTCATCATGGTCTCGGCGACGAGACTGTCGTTCGCCACCGTGCGCGGCAAATTCTCCTGCGCACCTTCGCCCGAGCGCGGATCGAGCGCCACCGTCCCGGGCGAGACGCCCTTTTCGGAGTTCATGGCGCGGAATCGGATACGACCGTCGACCCGCACCGGCCTGACCTTCATCCTCAGGAACGCGGTCACCGCCAATGCCCCGTGGAAGGTCGCCGTGACGATGAAGAGGCCCACCGGGTGGTAGAGGCTCATCACCACCGCGGCAATGGCCGGGCCGATGGCGAGCCCGGTGCCCATCGTCAGCAGCATGCCGCCCGCGACGCGCCCGAACTCGCCCTTCTTGGCGAAGTCGTTCGCGTGCGCCACCGCGATGGCGTAGATCGGATATGCCGAAAAACCGTAGCAGCAGAACAGCACATACATCCACCAATTGCCGCTTGGATTGGTGAGGATCATCAGGAAGCCGACCACTGCGGCAAAGCCTGAGAGGAAAACGAGGATCAGCCGCCTGTCCATCGTGTCGCTGAGCCGCCCGAACGGCACCTGAGCGATGGCGCCGACGACGGCGGTTGCCGCGAACAGATAGGCGATCCCGGCTGCATCGAGCCCCTGGTCATGGCCGTAGACTGGCGCCAGCGTGCCGAACGTGCCGTTGGCCATGCCGACCGCGAACGCGGCGATCACCGCCAGCGGCGAAGTCCGGTAGAGCAGGAACACGTCGAGCTTGGCGGAGGCGAGGGGACGGGGCTGCGGTGTCGAGGTCAGCGCCGTCGGCAGTACGGCGCAGATAAAGGCGATGGCGCCGACGACGAACGGCACGGCACTGGTGACGCCGGTGACCGACATCGCCAGCTGCCCCAGCGTCGAGGCCGACATGTTGATCGTCGTATAGATCGAAAAGATCGTGCCGCGGCTCTTGTTCTCCGCCACCTCGTTGAGCCAGCTCTCGACGATCATCGCCGCGCCGGCAAAGCAGAAGCCGGAGAACGCCCGCATGACGATCCAGGCAAGGTCGTTGACCAGGAGGAAGTTGCAGAGAATGGTGGCGGTGCCGATCGCTGCCATGATCGAGAACGCCCGGATATGGCCGACGCGCTGCACCAGGAACGGCACGCCCACCGACCCGGCGATGAACCCCACCGACCAGCCGGTGCCGATGAGGCCCAGCGACAACAGCGAAAATCCCTCGTCCGCGCCGCGCACGCTGAGCAGCAGTCCCTGCAACCCGCCGCCGAACAGCAACAGTGCAGAGCCGAGGAACAGGGCGTAGATCTTGATGACGGACGACATGGGTACCTAGGGGTCCTCGGTATTGCCTTACCCACCGCGTCATTCCCGCGAAAGCAGGAATCTCCGTTTCGAGCCCACCTCAAAGTCCGCAAACAGAGATTCCCGCTTTCGCGGGAATGACCCGGTGGTGGACGGGCATGGGCGCAGTGTGCCTGGTGAAGTTGAACGGCGACCAAATTCAGGCAGCGCGTTCAATCCGTTCCGATTTCTTCCTTAACGATCGCTTGCTTGAGGGAAAGCATGTCCTTCCAGGCCTGCGCCTTGGCGCCGGGGGTGCGCAGCAGGAACGCCGGGTGCAGCGTCGGCAGGGTCGGCACGCGTAGCGAATTGATGGTCAGCGTCTTCCACTGTCCGCGCATCCGGGTGATGCCCTGGTTGGTCGAAAACAGCGATTGCGTCGGCACGTTGCCGAGCGTCACCAGCAGCTTCGGCGCAACCAGCTCGATCTGCCGGTGCACGAACGGCGCGCAGAGCGCCAACTCCTCCGGCGTCGGGTTGCGATTGCCCGGCGGCCGCCACGGCACCATGTTGACGATGTAGACCTTGGTCCGGTCGAGTCCGATCGCAGCCAGCATCCGATCCAGCAACTGCCCGGCGCGGCCGACGAAGGGCTTGCCCTGCTTGTCCTCCTGCTCGCCCGGTCCTTCGCCGACCATCATGATCTCGGCCTCCGGATTGCCGTCGGCAAAGCAGAGCTGCGTCGCCCGGTGTTTCAACGCGCACCCGTCATAAGCATCCATCGCCGCCCGCAACTCGTCGAGCGTCGTCGCCGCGGCGGCGATCGCCCGCGTCTCAGCCGGGTCAGTGACCAGCGGCACGGCCGGAATGGGGGCAGGGGCCGGCCCCGCCGCCGCTGGCAGACGCTTCGGCGGCACGATCGCCGAGGTCGCGAACCGGTCGACCGGCTCATCGCCCACCGCGAGATCCACTCCCGCTGCCCGATACCAGTCGAGCGCCTGAAGGGCTTCGGCGTCATTTAGCGGTCGATTTGCGGACATCGGCTCTGTTATGTCACGGCCCGGATTTGCCGGGAACCCCAATGGCCGAGCGCGAATACATCGATACGGACGTGGTGATCGTCGGCGCCGGCCCGGCCGGCCTCGCCGCCGCCATCCGCCTCAAGCAGAAATCGCCCGCGACCTCCGTCACCATCGTCGAGAAGGCGGCCGAGATCGGTGGCCACATCCTCTCCGGCGCCGTGATGGACCCAGCCGGCCTTACCGAGCTCATTCCCGACTGGCGGAGCAAGGGCGCCCCGGTCGGTCCCGCCGTGACCAAAGATCTCTTCCATATCCTCGGCCGCCGCGCCGATGTCGTCCTGCCCAATTTCATCCTGCCGCCCCTGATGCAGACCCATGGTGGCGTCATCGTCAGCCTTGGCGATCTCGTTCGCTGGCTCGGGGACCAGGCGCAGTTGCTCAGCGTCGACATCTTCCCGATGACCGCTGCCGTCGATGTGCTGACCAATGCGGACGGCGCAGTCGAGGGCGTCATAACCGGCGATCTCGGCGTCGACCGCGGCGGCCACCCCAAGCCCGGCCATGCCGCCGGCATCGGCATCCGCGCCAAATACACCCTCATCGGGGAGGGAGCCCGCGGCTCGCTCGCGAAGCAGTTGATTCAACGCTTCAACCTGGCCGCGAAGTCCTCGCCGCAAAAATTCGGACTCGGGATCAAGGAGATATGGCAGATCCCGGATTCACTGCATGAGCCCGGCCGCGTCGACCATTATCTCGGCTTCCCGCTCGATGATGCGACCTCCGGTGGCGGCTTCTGCTACCACGCCGGAGACCGGAAAATTTACCTCGGCCTCGTCACCCACCTCGATTACCGCAACCCGACGCTGTCGCCCTTCGACGAGTTCCAGCGCTTCAAACAGCACCCCTCGATCGCCCGACTGCTTGCCGGCGCGACGCGTCTCAGCTACGGCGCCCGGGCGCTCACCTCCGGCGGCTGGCAATCGATCCCCGAGCTGATCTTCCCCGGCGGCGCGCTCATCGGTTGCGCGGCCGGCTTCATGAACGCGCCGCGCCTCAAAGCCATCCACAGCGCCATCCGCTCCGGCATCGGCGCCGCCGACGCGATCGCTGAGGCGCTCGCCGCCGGCCGCGCCCACGACCGGGTCGAAGATCTGCCGGCCCGCATCATGGCGACCGGGATCGGCCGCGAGCTTTACCGTGTCCGCAACGTCAAGCCGCTCTGGTCGCGTTTCGGCACCGTGCTCGGCGTCGCGCTCGGCGGCCTCGACATGTGGGTCAACGCGCTCCTCCACTTCTCGCCCTTCGCCACGTTGAAGCACAGCACGGCCGATTTCGCCTCGCTCTGGCCGGTCTCCGCGACCGGCGAAAACACCTATCCCGCGGCCGACGGCAAGACCGTCTTCGATCGCGCCTCGTCGGTCTTCCTCGCCAACATCGCCCATGACGAGGACCAGCCGCTCCACCTGAAACTGGCCGATCCCGCCGTCCCCGTCCGCGACACGCTGCCGGCCTTCGGCGCCGAACCCGCGCCCCGTTACTGCCCTGCTGGCGTCTACGAAATCGCCGACGAGTCCGGCGCGCCGGTGTTCCGTATCCATCCCGGCAACTGCGTCCACTGCAAGACCTGCGACATCAAGGACCCGGCGCAAAACATCACCTGGGTCCCCCCCGAAGGCGGCTCCGGGCCGAACTACGTGGGGATGTAGCAAGGGGCGAGGGGATTCTTCGGTCCAGTTTTAGAGCTGCCGCCCGTCGAAATAATGCCCCTGCTCGAGGTCTTGGATCAGCTCCGCCTGCGTCGGCGTCCAGCCGAGCGAAGCCTGTGTCTTCGCGCTCGAAGCGCGGCAGTCGATCGCGGCAAAGCGTGCGAACCAGCCAAAATGCTCGGCCGCGTCTTCCGCAGATTTGCTGACCACCGGCAGGTTCAGGCCACGCCCGATGGCCGCCGCGATATCGCGGAACGGGATGCCCTCCTCGGCGACCGCGTGATAGCGCGTGCCGGCGACGCCGCTTTCGAGCGCCAGCCGGAAGAGCTTTGCCGCGTCGAACCGATGCACCGCCGGCCAGGTGTTGAGACCCTCATCGACATAGGCCGAGACGCCCTTCTCCCGCGCAATTGTGACAAGGGTCGAGACGAAGCCGTGATCGCCATCGCCGTGCACCGTTGGCGAAAGCCGCACCAATGAAGACCGGATGCCACTTTTCGCAGCCACAAGAGTCGGCGTCTCAGGATCGCGCGGCACGTGGGTCGCGCCGGGCGGCACGGTATCGTCCTCCGTCGCGAGCCTGCCGCGTGGCAGGAACGCGACTCCGGACGTGACGACCAGAGGGCGGCCCGAGCCCGCGAGCTCTTCCACCAGCACCGCAATGGCGCGCTTTTCGTCTTCGCCGTTCTGCGCGAACTTCGAGAAATCATGGCTGAACGCGGTGTGGATCACGCCATCTACCCTCGCGGTGCCGGGGCGAAGGCTGTCGGGATCCTCCAGCGAGCCGCGAAGCACCTCCGCTCCCGCTGCGGCGACACTCGCGGCACCGGCATCTGAGCGGGCGAGGCCGACCACCTGATGGCCGGCGGCAATGAGGTCTTTGGTGACGGCCGAGCCGACCCAGCCGGACGCGCCGGTAACAAAAACACGCATGAGACTATCCTTGTTGCTTCAATTAGGCGGAGGCGGCGCTTGCCATCTGCTCCAGCGCCTCAACCGCATCGGGCGGCAGCGCGTAGTCGGCCGCGGCGAGATTCTCCCGCAGATGCGCGACCGACGAGGTGCCGGGGATCAGCAGGATGTTGGGCGATCGGCGAAGCAGCCAGGCAAGGGCGATCTGCATCGGGGTGGCGCCGAGGCGCTGTGCGACCGCCGACAGGGTTGATGACTGGAGGGGACTGAACCCGCCCAGCGGAAAGAACGGCACGTAGGCGGTGCCGTTGCCGGCCAACTGGTCGATTAGGGCATCGTCGTCCCGGTACGCCAGATTGTACTGGTTCTGCACGCAGACGATGTCCGCGATCCGCCGCCCTTCCGCGATCTGCTTGGGGGTGACATTGCTGAGACCGATGTGACGAACGAGGCCCTGCTGCTGCAGCTCGGCAAGGACTGTCAGCGACGCTTCGATCGACCCCTCCGCGCGTCCGCGAGTGCCGCCCGTGACTCGGAAATTGACCACGTCGAGCACATCGAGGCCGAGGTTGCGGAGGTTGTCGTGCACGGCCTGCGTCAGGTGTTCGCGCGAGAACGCCGGGAGCCACGATCCGTCCGCGCCGCGCCGGGCGCCGATCTTGGTGACGATGATGAGGTCGTCAGGGTAGGGCGCCAGCGCCTCGCGGATCAGCTGGTTGGTGACCTGCGGACCATAGAAGTCGCTGGTGTCGATGTGATCGACCCCGCTGGCGATGGCCTCGCGCAGCACGGCCAGGGCCGAGTCTCGATCCTTGGGTGGTCCGAATACGCCGGGCCCGGCCAGCTGCATGGCGCCGTAGCCGAGCCGTTTCACGGCGCGATCCCCGAGGGTGAATGTACCTGACTGATCGAGGTTGGACATATCTGATCTCCTTCACGAGCCGGTGGCGCATGCAGAACGATGGTCCTTGTCGTCGCTCGGCTTATTCTGGTAAAGTAGTGATCTTATCCGGGTATAAAGACTAACAGGCATCGATGTCGATCACCGACGACAATCTCCTCGGGACCTACCTCAAGGGTCGCCGCGCCAGGCTCGATCCCGCGGCCTTCGGCTTGCCCTTAACGCGCCGGCGCACGCCGGGGCTGCGTCGCGAAGAGGTGGCGCAGCGCGCCAATGTCAGCGCCACTTGGTACACGTGGCTGGAGCAGGGGCGGGGAGGCGCTGCATCGGCCGATGTGCTCGATCGGATCGCCCGGGCCCTCGTGATGACCGAAGTCGAGCGCGAGCATTTGTTCCTGTTGGGTCTCGGCCGCCCACCCGAGGTCCGCTATCACGCGCCCGAGGCCGTAACGCCCCGCCTGCAGCGGGTGCTCGACGCGATGGCATTCACCCCCGCTTACATCAAGACCTCGACCTGGGACGTCATCGCCTGGAACGGGGCGGCGGCGGCTGTGCTCCACGACTATGGGACGATGCCACCCGAGGAGCGCAACATCATGCGGCTGATGTTCCTCGATCCCCGGGTGCGGGCGAGGCAGCCGCAATGGGACAGCGTCGCTCGCTTCGTCGTCGCTGCCTTCCGCGCCGATTCCGCCCGTGCTGGGGCCACCCGCAAAGTCGAAGCGATGGTCGACGAACTGCGCCGGCTGAGCCTGGAATTCGCAGCGATCTGGGCCGAAAACGATGTTCGCAGCACGTATGGCGAAGTCGTCAAATCG
>CAZNAE010000070.1:0-17111 GCA_964570695.1 uncultured Devosia sp. | reverse complement strand
GTTGCTGAGGACGCGTTCGGTCGAAGTCTTGGGCTCGAGAACTCCCAAAATCGTATTGGGAGTGGTCATCGTCACGGCCATTGCGTTACCTTCTTTCGGGGGCGGAATGTCGCCCGTTTCTAGTCTCTGGTCCCGCTGAGCGCAATGGCAGACACCCCGCCAAGCCTGGTCTTCGACACGAGTTTTGCGCCGGAGACGGGGCATCCGGTCGAGGTCCTGCCGGGCATCGAAAGGGTGACGGCGCCGAATCCGGGGCCATACACCTTTACCGGCACCAACAGCTTCATCATCGGCAAAGATCGGGTGGCCGTGCTCGACCCCGGACCGAACAATGCGGGACACCGCCAGGCGCTGCTCGGAGCGATCGGCGGCCGACCGGTCGAGGCGATCCTCTTGACGCACACGCACAAGGATCATTCGGCCGGAGCGCAGAAGCTCAAGGATGTCACAGGCGCGCCGCTCTGGTTCGCCGGACCGCACCGGCTCAGCCGTCCGCCGCGCCTGCTCGAGATGAACGCCCTGGCGCGGGATTGCGACTGGGCCCTGACGCCGGACCGGACGTTTTTCGACGGCGAACCGTTCGAAGTTGGCGGTGTCGGTCTGACGGCGCTCGCGACGCCGGGTCACTGTGCCAACCACATGTGCTACGGCATCGGCGGGACGGGATGGCTGCTGAGCGGCGACCATGTGATGGGCTGGAACTCCACTCTGGTGGCTGTGCCGGACGGTTCGATGGCGGAGTATCTGGCATCGCTGCGCAAGGTCATCGCCCTGCCCTATGCGCACTATCTGCCGGCACACGGCGGACCGATCGCCGACGGTCCAGTGTACGCGCGGGCGCTGCTGGGGCACCGCGAATTGCGCAACCGGCAGATTACCGATGCGGTGGGCAACGGGGCCCACTCGGTGCGCGAGCTGCTCGACAAGATTTACCCGACTCTCTCGGCTGCGCTGCGGTTCGCCGCAGCACTGACGCTCAGGGCCCACATCGAATATCTCGAGGCTTTGGGCACGATCCGGGTGCGGCGCGGCCCATTCGGCATGCGGCTGTCGCCGCGCTAGTTGGTATCGTCGCTGGCCGCCGGCGGCTGGGTCGTCGCGTCGCGAAGCATCAGTGTCACCTGGGTATCGAGGTCGAGCAAGAACGCCTCGATACGCTGGCCATTCTCGCCGAAATCGGGGAAGTTCGCGAGCGAAGCCGATCGCATGGTCACCGTGGCGCCGTCGGCCGTGCCATCGACGCGGATCGCCACCTCCTGGCGAAAACCGAGCAATGTGGTGACCACGGCGTTGAGCTGGCCGCTGTCGAGTGTCGTCTGCGGCTCGCGCTTGGCGCGTATTTCCCAGCCGCGATCATCGACGAGACCCGAGACCGTGTCGAACATCTGCGCGGCGGTGATCGGGTAATTGCGCGAGCGGGCGTTGGGATAGGCGGCTTCGATCCTGGTGCGCTGCTCGGGGCCGATGACATGCGCAGCGACGGAGCTCACCAGCGGCGGCGGATTGGCGAAGTCAGTGCTGACATCGGGCCACTCGGGGTTGTGTACCGTCTCGTAGGCGAAATAGGCCGCCGGACCGAGACAGAGTGCGCCAAAGATGAAGGCGAGCGAGGCCTTCCACCAGCCCTGATCGCCGGTGAACCAGAGACGGGTAAAGGCGACGACGGCCATCAGCACCGCGAGTGCGGCCAACGTCAGCGCGACTGCTTCGACGGCGACGAAGTTGTCGCTGGTGATGATGTGCTCGCGGTGCAGCAGCACAGGGATCAGCGCCAGCGGCAGCGCCAGTGCGCCGAAGCGGCGCGACCACACCGCCCATTTCGAGGTCCGCACCAGAATACGCATCAGGAGGCGGTTACCAGCTTGGGCAGCGGCGGCGGAGGTGGTGGCGGGCACATGTCGCGGATCGCCGCCCACTCGACGTCGGTGAAGGCAGGCACAGCGCCGTCAACCGGGGTATCGAGAGCTTCGAGGGCCTTACGCCGTTCATCGGTCAACGGATGGTTCGAGAACAGCGCCAAAGCGCGGGAGAACTCGTCATCCTTGGCCACCCGCTCGAGCAGGTCGACCAGCCCCTTCGGGCTGAAGCCGAGGCGGTGGGCGGTCTGGGCAGCGAAATTGTCGGCCTGCGCCTCTTCCTGCCGGGTGAATCGGTTGTTGATGAGAGTCGACCCGACGGCACCTGCGACCGACAGGCCGGTCATGTCGCCTAGAACAAAGCCGACCAGGAGGCCGGTGGCGGAATTGGCGATGATGCTCTGCATGCCGTGGCGGTAGTAGACATGGCCGAGCTCATGCGCCAGCACTCCCGCAAACTCGTCGGGGCTGCGGCTGGCGACAAGCAGCGCCGAGAGGTAATAGGCGCGACCGCCGGGCAGCGCGAAGGCGTTCGGGATGTCGGAACGGACGACGGTTACGGTCGGATGGAACGGCGATCCAAGGTCGGCGAACGTCGCATCGGTGAAGCGCTTGATCGCGACATTAGCGACGCTTTGCGGATCCGGATCGCAGGCGACGAAGCCCTTGCCATCGGTCATCGAGTGCTCGATCTGGAGCGCGGTGGCGTTGCCTATCCGGACTTCCCAGTCGGGCGGCACCAAGGTCACCAGCCGGTCGGCGAGCAGCGGGATGCCGAAGAGATAAGCGAAGATCACCGAGGCCAGCGCTACAGTTGCGAGGCCGAGAATGCGAGCCTGCCTCCAGCCATCGGTGCGCTGCGCCTTGGCGAGCGTGGGCAGGATGGAAAGAGCGCTCCGCATGTCGGCAATTCCGGTGACGGCGAGGCGTGCGCCCGGCGGCTTCTGCCGGTTGGCGATGCGCAGTTCCATCATGCGGGTATGAAGCAGATAGACTTCGAGCGCCGGCCAACGGTCGATGATGTCGCGCGTCTGCGGATCGAGGATCACCAGCTCGACCGGATCTGCCGCGAGATCGATGACGCAAAGGACGTCGCGCAGATCGGCGACGAGGCCGTCCTGGTAGCGGGCGGCGAACTCCATCAATACGCCCCCACGTTGAGGGCATCGGCGAGCCCCTGTCCAATCAGGGTGCGGTCTTCAGCGCTGGCGCGTACGGAGCGGAGGCTGTCCGGGCTGCTGATGGTTGCGCCGCGCGCCATAAGCTTCCACCAGCCGAGGCCGAGAATGATTTCGGACAGAAGGCCGAACGCGCCGAGCACGATCAGGTAGAGAGCGATCAGCAGCGCAACGTTGAACGAGCCGGTCTCGAAGAGCGACACCAGCGCACCATCGGCACTGCGGCCGCCGGCAGCGGAGATATATATGCCACCAATAGTCAGCAAGGCAGCCAGCGCCAGGACGATCAGCAGCGCGGCAACCGTGAGAACGTAAACGACGTATTGGCCGAACAGCGCACCGCCGCCGATCTTCACGGTGATCTTGGCGTCGCCGATGGTCACGGTAGACAGCATGCGCGACGCCGTGCGCGCGCGGTACCAGGCCAGGCTGAAGGCGAAGATCACGAGACAGCCGAGGCAGGCCAGCGCGCCGGCTGGGCCGGGCAGTGGGAGCTTGTCGAAGTAGACGACATCGTGCGTCGCCTCGATCCAACCAACCGCGGCGCCGATGGCGACGGCATTGAGGAAGTATGCGCCATAATACGGCAGCGCGAAGACCAGCCAGTTGCCGGTGATGTCGAACTTGCGGTCGCCGTACCAGGTGTTGCGCCAGCGATAGCGCCAGAGGCTCGACGCCATCCACGGATAGACCAGCCCCAGCGTCACCAGCATCGCGATGGACCAGAGGAACCGGCGGAGGCCATAGGCCCAGGCGTTACCCCTGAGGTCAAACCGGATGCCGCGCCACAGGGTGCGGGACAGGCGGAAATCGCGGGCGCGATAGACGGCATAGCCGGTGAGAAACCAGATCACCGCGCCGGCGGCGAGATAGCCGAGCAGCGTGTAGTCGGTCGACTGCATCGAGAAATAGAACAGCGCGATGTAGATCGGCAGGAAGAAGGCCAGCGCGAAGAAGAAACCGATCAGCAGCTGGCTCGGCGTACCGGTATATTCGAGCGGCTCGCCATCGATGACCGTGTTCTGCCAGTAGAACCGGCGCTTCCAGGTGGCCAGCCAGAAGCGGTAGAGGCCGATGGTCGGAATCATCAGCGCGTAACCGCGGGCGATGATGCCGACGAGTTCGTGGCGCGAGCCGGTGAACTCGACACGCCCCACCCTCGCCTCTGCCGAAGTTTCGCTCATTGAGTCCGACCGCTTGCCCGGCGTCACGATTTCACGAGGCGGGACAACGGGCAAGACGGCGGACGACTTGCTCAGGGGTTACGGATAGAGCCGCTGCCGGATCCAGGGACCGATCGAATCCGCGCGGGTAAAGCGGACGCGGTCGTGCAGGCGGAATTTGCCGTCCTGCCAGAACTCCAGCTCGAGCGGAATGATACGGAATCCGGACCAGTGCGCCGGCCGCCGGACGGGCTCGCTGCCAAGCGAGGTTTTGAGCATCTCGACCTCCTGCATCAGGGTCGCCTTGCGGTCGAGCGGCCGCGACTGTTGCGACGCGTTGGCGCCGATCTGCGAGACGCGGGAGCGCGTCGCAAAATACGCGTCTGCCTCGGCGTCGGTCACGATTTCGACCTGACCACGGGCCCGCACCTGGCGGCGCAGCGACTTCCAGTGGAAAACCAGCGCGGCCCGCGGGTTGGCCTTTAGTTCCTCGCCCTTGCGGCTGTCGAAATTGGTGAAGAAGACGAAGCCGCGCCGGTCGCGGGCGTTCATCAGGACCATGCGGGTGTCGGGCATGCCGCTGGCATCGACCGTGGCGACGGCCATGGCGTGCGGATCGTTCGGCTCGCTCGCCTGTGCGGCGGCGTACCACTCCTCGAACAGGCCGAACGGGTCGAGCGGCGCGCTGTCATCATCATCGAAAACACGGGCGGAAAGGCTCGGTTCGGACATGAAAACGGGCCTTTCAGCGGTCTGGACAAGGGTCTGAGGCGTCGCCATATAGGTTGCGAACGGGCAGTTTTACAATTGCCCAGAGATTCGAAGGAACCCATGCGCGATCCCTACACCGTGCTCGGGGTTTCTCGTTCTGTGAGCGAGAAGGACCTGAAGTCGGCCTACCGCAGGCTGGCCAAGGCCAATCACCCCGACCAGAACCAGTCCGACCCGAAAGCTCAGGCGAAGTTCGCCGAGATTTCGGCTGCCTATGATTTTTTGACCGACAAGGACAAGAAGGCGTCCTACGACCGCGGCGAGATCGAGGCGGACGGCAGCCCCAAGTTTGCCAATTTCGGAGGCCCTGGTGCGGCGGCCGGCGCGCGCCGCAGCGCGCAGCAGGGCGGTTTTTCGGCCGAGGACATCCTCAAGGAATTCATGAGCGGCTTCGGCGGCGCGCAAACGCGCACCGCCCGGCCGGGACAGGGATTCGACCCGTTCGCCGGCGGCGGCATGGGCGGCGCGCCGCGCCAACCGCAGGCCAAGGGCGAAGACGCCAATGTGACGCTCGCGGTCAGCCTTGAGGACGCCCACAAAGGCGGCTCGGTGCCGCTCAGGCTGCCGACCAACAAGGTCGTCAACGTCAAGCTGCCCGACAAGGTCGAGGACGGCCAACAGATCCGGTTGAAAGGCCAGGGGACGGTCTCGCCCTGGGGCGGCGAGCCGGGCGACGCTATCGTCACCGTGAAGTTCGAGCGGCACCCGAAATTCCGCCGCGACGGCGGCGACCTGCGCGTCGATGTGCCGATCACGCTCTATGAGGCGGTGCTGGGCGGCAAGGTGCGCGTGCCGACGCTGGACGGCTCCGCGGAGCTGACGCTGCCGCCCAATATCAACACGGCGAAGGCGCTGCGGCTCAAGGGCAAGGGACTGCATGGCGGCGGCGACCTCTATGCCAGCCTGCGTATCGTGCTGCCCGAGGCTGGCGATCCGGATCTCGAAAGCCTGATGCGGTTCTGGCGCGACCAGAAGCCGTACAAGGTGCGCGAGAACTAGCCGCGCGGCGCAGCTGCCCGTTTCAACCGATCGTTGATAGCTTCGCCGAGACCATGATGCGGGATCGGGGCAACGGCGATTTTGGTGGCCCTAGCATCCAGCTCGTGCAGCATGGCGAACAGGTTGCGGGCGGCTTCGCGCAGGTCGGCAGCGGGCGAGAGGTTGAGGGTGCCCAGCGTGTCGCCGAAGGCCAGGTAGGCCTCGCCCGGCCGCGGCGCCTCGGCGTCGAGACGCAGGACGGCGTTGGGCGCGTAGTGGCTGGAGAGCATGCCGGGAGCGGTGATGGGTCCGCCCTCCTTTGCGATTTCGATCATGCGGCCCAGGGCCTTCTCGATCTCGTTGCGCGGCAGAGCGCCGGCGCGGAGCTGGGTGACGGTGTCTCCCTCGACTGCAAGGATCGTCGATTCCACACCCGATTGGCTGGCACCCCCGTCGAGGACGGGCACGCGACCGTGGAAGGCGTCGATCACCTGCTCGGCGGTGGTCGGCGACAATTTGCCCGAGGGATTGGCCGAGGGGCCGGCGAGCGGCACGGCCGCTGCGCGGATCAGGTCGAGCGCCAATGGATGCGCCGGGATGCGGATACCGACCGTATCGAGACCCGCGGTGACGAGGTCACTGAGGCCGGCATCCGGCCGCTTGGGCAGCACCAAGGTCAACGGGCCGGGCCAGAATTGCGCCAGTTTCTCGGCCAATGGCGAGAAGGTCACGAGCTTTCGCGCCATCGCCAGATCAGCGACGTGGACGATCAGCGGATTGAAACGCGGCCGGCCCTTGGTTTCGTAGATCTTCAGCACCGCGTCGGAATTGGTGGCGTCGGCGCCCAGCCCATAGACGGTTTCGGTGGGGAACGCGGCGACACCACCGGCTCGTAAGATGGCGGCAAAGTGCTGCAATTTGTCGGTGGGAGGAACCGGTTCGGGCATGCCGGGCTGTTTGACAAGGGCCGCAGGGACCGTCAACTAATCGTTTCGCGGTAGTTTTCGGACCTGATGGCCACCCTTTTCGTTTCGCAGCGCAATTTCGAGAGCCACGTAACGCCGGCCGGCCATCCCGAGCGGCCGGATCGCATCCGGGCGATCGACGAGGCACTGAGCCTCGACAGCTTCCCAGCGTTGTTGCGTAAAGATGCGCCATCGGGCGATCTGGCGCTGATCGATCTGGTGCACGCGCCGGGCTATCTGCAAGCCCTGGCGCAGGTGCGCCCGGCCGAGGGACTGGTGCAGATCGACGAGGACACATTCATTTCATCAGGATCGCTGGACGCGGTGGCAACGGCATTGGGTGCCGGGTTGGCGGCACTCGAGGCGGTGGCGCTCGGCGAGGCGGAGAACGCGTTTTGCGCCGTGCGGCCGCCGGGTCATCACGCCGAGCGCGAGCGGCCGATGGGGTTCTGCCTCGTCAACACAATCGCGGTCGTGGCGAGGGAGGCGCAGCGCAAGTTTGGTGCGGAACGCGTCGCGATCATCGATTTCGACGTGCATCACGGCAACGGCACGCAGGATATCTTCCGCGACGATCCGACGGTATTCTATGGCTCGACGCATCAGATGCCGCTGTTTCCGGGGACCGGCGCTCTGGGGGAAACCGGCGTCGGCAACATATTCAATGCGCCGCTGCCGAGCCGGAGCGGCAAGGACGAGATGCGCGAGGCCTATGAGAGCCGCGTACTGCCGGCGCTCGAGGCATTCCGGCCGGACTTTTTGCTGATCTCGGCCGGGTTCGATGCCGATTATCGCGATCCGCTGGCGCAGCTCAACTGGCGGCCGGACGACTTCGCCTGGGTCACCGGGCGATTGATCGACGTGGCCCAGCGCCGCTGCGGGGGGCGCATTGTTTCGATGCTCGAAGGCGGTTATGACCGGCAGGGTTTGGCGACCGGAGTCGCCGCGCATGTGACCACGCTGATGGGACGAACGAGTGGCTGAGCCGGCGACCGATGACGTAAAGGCGATGAGCTTTGAGGCGGCGCTGGCGGAGCTCGAAGGGATCGTCGCGCGTCTCGAGGGCGGCAAGGCGCCGCTCGCCGAATCGATCGCCATCTACGAGCGCGGCGAGGCGCTTAAGTCGCATTGCGAGACGCTGCTGAAATCGGCAGAAGCGCGGATCGAAAAGATCACGCTCAAGAACGGCAAGCCGGTGGGGACCGAGCCGCTCGATCCCTGAGGGACAACATGGCCACCTCGCCGGGCATCGCCCGCTTCCGCATTATCCTGTGGACCCTCGTCGTCATCGCCGCCATCGCGGCGACGGCGCTCTATGTGTTCCGGCCGCCGGCCGCCCCCATTGGCGTCACCGGCTCGCCGTTCACGATGGATTCGACCAAGGGCGGGACGTTCAGCGATGCTGACCTCAAAGGCACGCCGAGCCTCGTGTTCTTCGGCTACACATTTTGCCCGGATGTCTGTCCCACGACGATGGCGGACATTGCCAACTGGAAGCAGCAGCTCGGCCTGACGCAAGACCAGCTGCGGACGATCTTCGTCACAGTCGATCCGGCGCGCGATACCAAGCAGGTGTTGACCGACTACCTCGGCGCGTTTGATCCGAACATCATCGGGCTGGTCGGTACGCCGGAGCAGACCGAAGCCGCCAAGGCATCGTTCGGGGTGTTCTCGGAAAATGGGACCCCGGACAAGAGCGGCAACTATTCCGTCAACCACACCGCCAGCGTGTTCCTCATCGGCAAGAACGGCGAGTATGAGGGCACCATCGACTACGGCGAAAATCCGACCGCAGCGATGGCAAAGATCAAGCGCCTGGTCACGGGCTGAGCGATGGCGGACCGCATCCGCCTCGATATTGCGCTCGAACAACGCGGACTGGTGCAGAGCCGGGCGCGTGGGCGTGACGCGATCCGGCGCGGCACGGTAAAGCTGAACGGCGTTCCGGTCGGGAAGCCTGGGCTGCTGGTCGAGGATGCGGATAGTATCGAGGTCGACGATCCCGCCGCGGGATATGTTTCGCGCGCGGCGCTGAAGCTTATCGCCGGACTCGACACTGGAGCGATCGACGTGGCGGGGAAGATTTGCCTCGATCTCGGTGCCTCGACTGGCGGTTTTACGCAGGTGCTGGCGGAGCGCGGCGCTGCGAGGATCTACGCGGTCGATGTGGGACACGACCAATTGCACCCAACGGTGCGCGGACTGCCGAACGTGATCGCGATGGAGGGCGTGAATGCCCGGGACGTGACGCGCGAGTTCATTCGCGATCCGATCGACTTGCTGGTCTGCGACATCAGCTTTGTTTCAGTGACCAAGGTGCTCGCGGTACCGCTGGGGCTCTGCGCGCCGAACGCCGATGCGGTGATCCTGATCAAGCCGCAGTTCGAGGTGGGCCGGGACCATGTCGGCAAGGGCGGCATCGTCAGCGACTCAGTGGCCATTGCCGGTGCGGTGACGGCTGTCATTCAGTTCATGGCTGAACAGGATTTTGCGCATCGCCAGTCGCTGCCGTCACCCATTGCCGGTGGTGACGGCAACAAGGAAGTCGTGGCGCTTTTCCGCCGGACCGGCTATATCGGCAGTTGACGATTGATGCCGCGTCCGCGGCGCCGCCCTCCCCGGCCGGTCCCTCGAACGTCAGCGAAATCAAAACACAAATCAGCAGGTGATGCGATGGACTACCGCCGCTTGGGCAAATCCGGCCTCAAGGTCTCCGAATTCTCGTTTGGTGCCTGGGTCACCTTCGGCAAGCAGGTCGGCGAAGACGCCGCCGCCTCGATCATGGGGGCTGCCTACGATGCCGGCGTCAACTTCTTCGACAATGCCGAGGGCTATGAGGCGGGCAACGCCGAACTGGTGATGGGCGAGGCGCTGAAGCAACTCAAATGGAGCCGCGACACCTACATGGTGTCGAGCAAGGTGTTCTGGGGCGGCAGCAAGCCGACGCAGAAGGGCCTCTCGGCCAAGCACGTGACAGATGGCGCGCACCAGGCGATGAAGCGGCTGGGCGTCGATTATCTCGATCTCTATTTCTGCCACCGCCCCGACCTCGACACGCCGATCGAGGAAACCGTGCGGGCGATGCACAACCTCGTCGTCCAGGGCAAGGTGATCTACTGGGGCACGTCCGAGTGGAACGCGCAGCAGCTGACCGAGGCGCATCTGGTGGCGCGGCGCGACGGGCTGACCCCGCCAACCATGGAGCAGCCCGAATACAACATGTTCCGGCGGCAGAACGTCGAAGTCGAATATCTGCCGATCTATGAACTGGGGCTTGGAACGACGATCTGGTCGCCGCTGGCCTCGGGGTTCCTCACCGGCAAATACAATGACGGCATCCCGGCGGACAGTCGCCTCAACCTTCCCGGCTATGAGTGGCTGAAAGCGCGGCTCGACTCCGAGCAGGGCAAGCAGATGATCGAAAAGGTGAAGCAGCTTGCCGTGTTCGCCAAGGAGATCGGCCTGCCGATCCACCATCTGGCGCTGCTCTGGTGCAACGCCAATCCACGCGTCTCCACGGTCATCCTCGGCGCCAGCAAGAAGAGCCAGCTGGTCGACAATCTCAAGGCGCTCGACAGCAAGGCGAAGATCACACCCGACGTCATGGCCAAGATCGACCAGATCCTCGGCAACAAGCCGGAAGTGCCGGTATCACTGTCGAAGGTGAGTTGAGGCCACTCAACCGAGCAACTGGTAATCGAACTCGTAGAAGTGCGCGCCGCCGGGCTCGATGATGATCTTCATCGAGCCCGTGAGGCCTGTGAGTTCCCCGGTGCCAGTGTCGGCAACGACGTCGATGGCGAGCGCCTGTCCGGCTGGGCTCGAATGGCCGGAATGCTGGAGGATGAAGCTGCCACGACGGCCATCCAGTGTGCCAGTCAGCTGCTCGATCGCGACATAGCCGGCTGAGGTGGGCTGGCTACCGCGTGCGGCCAGCATCTGGCCGACACTCGTTGCCTCGAGATCGCCGTGGAATAACTTGTCGAGATTCATGCGGCCGAGAAAGGCTGCTGCGTCGCGCGGATCGACCGCCTGCGGTGTGATCCTGACCTCGAACGGTCCCTTGGCAAGCATTAGAATCCAACTCCACCGGCGCGTCCGGTCTGGCCGCGATGGCGAAGGAAGTGGTCGGCCAGGACGCAGGCCGTCATCGCCTCCCCGATCGGTACGGCGCGGATGCCGACGCACGGATCGTGCCGGCCCTTGGTGACGACCTCGGTGTTCTCGTTGTTGGTCGTCACGGTCTCGCGCGGCGTCAGGATGGACGAGGTCGGTTTCACGGCGAAGCGCACTACGATGGGATCACCGTTGGAGATGCCGCCCAGCACGCCGCCGGCGCGGTTTGACTTGAAGTACGGGCCGTTGTTGCCGGCGCGCATTTCGTCGGCGTTCTCGGTGCCAGTGAGCGACGCCGCGCCAAAGCCGTCGCCGATCTCGACACCCTTGACGGCGTTGATCGACATCATCGCGGAGGCGAGATCGGCGCTGAGCTTGCCGTAGATCGGCGCGCCCCAGCCGGGAGGGACGCCTTCGGCCACGATCTCGATCACCGCGCCAACGGAATTGCCGTCCTTGCGGATGCCGTCGAGATAGGGTTCCCATTCGGCGGCAGCTTTCGCGTCGGCGCAGAAGAACGGGTTCTCGGCGACCTGTTCCCAGTCGAAATTGGCGTAGTCGATCTTGTGTGGGCCCATCTGCACCAGCGAGCCGCGGATGGTGACGTTGGGGATCACCAAGCGGGCAACAGCGCCCGCCGCGACGCGCGCCGCGGTCTCGCGCGCCGAGGCGCGGCCGGAGCCTTTGTAGTCGCGGATGCCGTATTTCTGCTGGTAGGTGAAATCGGCATGGCCGGGGCGGAACTTGTCCTTGATCTCCGAATAGTCCTTCGAGCGCTGATCGGTGTTTTCGATCAGCAGCGAAATCGGCGTGCCGGTGGTCTTGAGGATGCCGTCGGCTTCGTCCTCGAACACGCCGGAGAGGATGTTGACCAGATCTTCTTCTCGGCGCTGCGTCGTAAAGCGCGACTGGCCGGGCTTGCGGCGTTCCAGGTCACGCTGGATCAATTCCGCGCTGATCGGGATGCCCGGCGGGCAGCCATCGACCACGACGCCAATGGCCGGCCCGTGGCTCTCGCCCCAGGTGGTGAAACGGAACATCTGGCCGAAGGTATTGAAGGACATGGGCGCCTCGCGGGTCAGCGCGTTCTAAGGGCGCTGCCGCATCCGGTCAATCAATCGTCCCAACTCTGCCCGGCGGGATACACCACCGCCCGATGGTCGATGAAGTGGACGACGGAGTCCTGCGGGGGGAACCAGTTGACGGCGCGCTCGTGCGGGAAGCCCTCGATCAGGTGGCGAAGGACGCGGAGGACACCGCCATGGGAGACGATAACGGAGGGGCCGGTCAGCGATGTGCCGAAGTCGATGACCCGTTTGGCGACGTCGTCGTAGCTCTCGCCTGCCGGCGGGCGGAAGTACCAGAACGACGCGTCGCGCTCGCCAGCCATCGCCATGGCGCCCTGCGCAAGTTCGGTATGGAGGTGACCCTCGTGGATGCCGAAGGAGACCTCGATCAGGCGGGGATCGATGGTGACGTCGGGCAGTGGCTCATCCAGCTTGGCACGGATGAGGTTCATGGTCTCGCGGGTGCGGATGAGCGGCGAGACGTACCAGGTAAAGTCGGTCGCGGCGCGGCCGGCGCGGGCGAGAAGCCGACGGAGCAGTTCACCGTTGAGCGCTGCCTGACCGCGGCCGCGCTCGTTCAGGGGAATGTCCTTGGTGCCCTGATAGCGCCCTTCGGCGTTCCAGTCGGTCTCGCCGTGGCGGACAAAATACAGCTCGGGCCAGACCAGATCGGCCATGGTCGTCCTCAAGCGGTCGGAGCGGGCTCTTCATCCATGAGCTTCATACCGACGACGTTGAAGCCGGCATCGACGTAGTGGATTTCGCCGGTGACGCCGGACGAGAGATCGGAGAGCAGATAGAGCCCGGCCCGGCCGACATCGTCGATGTCGACGTTGCGGCGGAGCGCGGCGTTGGCCTCCTGCCAGTGCAGCATATCGCGGAGGCCGGAGATGCCGGAGGCCGCGAGCGTTTTGATGGCGCCCGCCGAGATGGCGTTGACGCGGATGCCGCCCTTGCCCATGTCGACCGCGAGGTAGCGCACGGACGCTTCGAGAGCGGCCTTGGCGACGCCCATGACGTTGTAGTTGGGCACGTATTTCTGCGCGCCGTAGTAGGTCAGCGTCAGCAGCGCCCCGCCCGGTCCCATCAGCGGTTCGGCGCGCTTGGCGACGGCGGTGAAGGAATAGACCGAGATGTTCATGGTGAGCTGGAAGTTGGCGGCGCTGGTGTCGATATAGCGGCCGTCGAGCTCGTTCTTGTCGGAGAAGCCGATGGCGTGGACGAGGAAATCGAGATGGCCCCAGCGCTCCTTGATCTGGCGGAAGGTCTCGTCGATCGCGGCGTCATTGCTGACGTCGCATTCGACGAGGAAATTGGAGCCGACTTCGGCGGCGAGCGGCTCGACGCGCTTCTTCAGCGCCTCACCCTGGTACGAGAAGGCGATCTCGGCGCCCTGCCCGGCCAGCGCCTTGGCGATGCCCCAGGCGATCGAGCGGTTGTTGGCGACGCCCATGATCAGCCCGCGCTTGCCCGCCATCAATCCGTCAGCCATCGGCCATTTCCTTCTGTTCTTCGCGTTTTGAGGCTTGTGCCATAGGGGCCCGAACCGGGC
Organism: uncultured Devosia sp.; assembly: GCA_964570695.1. GTDB lineage: Bacteria > Pseudomonadota > Alphaproteobacteria > Rhizobiales > Devosiaceae > Devosia_A. The sequence continues at coordinate 3,465 of CAZNAE010000070.1, read as the reverse complement.
AAGTTACGGCTTGCCTGGGGTTTGGGCGACGATATGGTGCGGCGCCATGAGCCTGAGCCCTGCAGAAATCGTCGCCGGACTGACGCACTTGCTGGGCGAAAGCGCCGTGATCGGCGACGTCGGGCAGATGCCGGCCTACCTCAACGAGCCGCGTAAGCGCTTCCATGTGCCGGCAGTTGCGGTCGCACGACCAGCCGATGTGGTGCAGGTGCAGGCAGTCTGCCGCTGGGCCAACGAGCACCAGGTGAAGCTGATCCCCCAGGGCGGCAATACCGGGCTGGTTGGGGCGCAGGTGCCGCTCGGCGGCGACGAGGTGATCGTCTCGCTGCAGCGGCTCGACCGGGTACGCGAGGTCAATGCCGAGGCGGGGCACATGACGCTCGAGGCGGGCGTGATCCTGCAGCATGCGCATGAAGTCGCCGAGGCTGCCGGAGCGATGTTCCCGCTGTGGATTGCCAGCCAGGGGTCGGCGCGGATCGGCGGCGTGCTGAGCTCCAACGCCGGCGGCGTGCAGGTGTTGGCGTTCGGCAATGCGCGCGAGCTCTGCCTCGGTGTTGAGGCCGTGCTGGCGGATGGGCGGCTCTACCAGGGGCTCAACGCGTTGAAAAAGGACAACACCGGCTACGATCTCAAGGACCTGCTGATCGGTGCCGAGGGGACGCTTGGGATCATCACGGCGGCGACGCTAAAGCTGTTTCCGCAGCCGGACGGGCATGAAACGGCGTTCTGCTCAGTCGCCGGACCGGAGCAGGCGCTGGAGCTATTTTATCTGATACGCGAGCACACCGGGTCGCGGCTCACGGCGTTCGAGCTGATGCCGCGGTTTGGTCTCGAACTGCAGCTCAGGCACGGGCTGCTTGCCCGCGATCCGGCGGCGAGCGTGTCGCCCTGGTATGCGCTGGTCGAGGTAAACCGGATGAAGGGCGGCGTGCCAGGCACGCTCGAGGCGGCGCTAGAGGTAGCGATCGAGCGCGGCATCGTCAGCGACGCCAGTATCGCGCAGTCTGAAGCCGACCGAACCCTGATGTGGGCGGCGCGTGAGCAGATGAGCGAGGTGCAATCGAAGGAAGGCGCCTCGATCAAGCACGACGTCTCGGTGCCGATCGCGGCGGTGCCGCGGCTGATCGCCGAAGGTTCGGCGGCGGTCGAGCGTGCGGTGCCGGGCATCCGACCCTGCCCGTTCGGGCACATGGGCGACGGCAATATTCACTTCAACTTCAGCCAGCCGGTTGGCGCCGACAGCAAGGCCTTCATGGCGCGCGAGAAGGATGTGAACGCGGCGATCTACGCCGTGGTGGCCCGGCTCGGCGGGTCGATCTCCGCTGAGCATGGCATCGGGCAGCTGAAATCGGGACTGCTGAAACAGGTGAAAGATCCGGTGGCACTGGAGATGATGCGCGCAGTCAAGCGTGCGCTTGATCCGAACAATATTCTAAATCCCGGAAAATTGCTGATCTGATGCACATTGTTGTGCCTGCTTGACGTTTCGGGCCCAGATGCCATTTGAGGGGCTCATTCTCCATGCGGACCCGACATGCTGCTCGACATTGGTTTTCTCGACGATTCCACGCGACCGACCGTCCCAAAACTCGAAGGGCTGACTGACCGGCAGCGTGAGGCCGGTGAGCATCTCAAGGAAGTCCACGACCATCTGCGCGAAAATATGCGGGCCATCCGGGTGCTGATGCAGCGGGCCGCGGACGGCTCGGTCACTCCTGCAGAGGTCGCGGCGGAGACCGGCGGGCTGGCGATGGTCACGAATTTCCGCCGCTTCGGCAATCTCTGCGGCCGGCACTGCCAGATCGTTCATACGCATCATTCGATCGAGGACTCCCACGTCTTTCCAGCGCTTGCGGCGCAGTCCGACGGCTACCGGCGCGTCACCGACCGGCTCCAGGCGGAGCACGTCGTGGTGCATGAGCTGCTGGTGCGGGAGATCGATGCGCTGAATGCCCTCGCCGCGGACCCGACGGCGGAGAGCTTTGCCACCGCTCGTGAGGTGTACGACGCGCTGGAGCGCGTGCTGGCGTCGCACCTCGGCTATGAAGAAGAGCAGATCGGCGACGCGCTGGGCTATTTCGACATTTTCTAGAACAGATCGAGCTGTTCGCCCCCGGCGGCGCGTTTGCGGCGTGGTTTTGGCGGCTCGATCTCTTCGTCGATCCGAGGAATGATAAGTTCGGGACCTTCGCCCTCGGCCTTGCCGATGGCCCGGCCGACGGGATGAAATTTCATCGTGCCGTCTGGTGCGGTTACGGCGAACGACAGCGCCAAATCGGCATTGACGTCGCGGGTGTTGAGCCAGGCGTCGATGGCGTCGCCGCTGAGGATCACCGGCATGCGGTCATAGATGCCGGAGATTTCGAGATTGGGCTCGGCGGTGACGATGCACACCGTGTCGACCTCTTCGCCGTTCGGGCCGGCCCAGGTGGAATAGAGTCCAGCGAAGGCCATCGTCTCGCCGTCGGCGGTGGTGATGTAGTACGGGCGGCGGGTGCCGTCCGGTCCCTTCATCCACTCGAAATAGCCGCTTGCCGGCACGATGCAGCGCGAATTCCTGAGCGCATCGCGGAACGCCGGCTTCTCGGCCATCGTCTCGGCGCGGGCGTTGATCAGCAGCGGCCATTCCCGCGGATTTTTGAGCCAGCCAGGCACGAAACCCCAGCGGAACAGCTCGGCGGTGCGGCGGCCTTCGCGCTCCATGATGGTGATCACCGGCTGCGTCGGCGCAATGTTGTAGCGGGGCGGATAGACCACCTCGTTCAGGGTCCGAAACAGCTCGGCCATCGCTTCAGGGGGCAACAGATAAGCGTACCGGCCGCACATGAGAGTCTCCTTGTCGCTGAAGTTAGGTGCTTGCAGCGGCGGCTGCAAATTGCGATTTCGGAAGCATGCCCAATACGCTTCTTGCCGCGAGTGTGGCGCTGCTCCGGCGCGACGATGTGCTGCTGATCCAACGCGCCCGGCCGCCGTCCGAGGGGCTGTGGACGCTGCCCGGCGGCCGGCTGGAGCCGGGCGAGACGGCCGAGGCGTGCGCGGCGCGGGAAATCCAGGAGGAACTGGGGCTCGCCGCATTTGCCTTGAGGCCGGTGACGCAGCTGACGCATCGGCAATACCGGCTGCAGGTGTTTGCCACCGAGGCGTTCGAGGGCGAGATCGTGCCCGATCCGGCGGAGGTGCACGCCTGGCACTGGGTGCGGCCCGACCAGGTTTATGGGCTCAAGACCACCCCGGGCCTGGCCGAGGTGCTGCAGGCTGCCTTCCGCATCTTCGACCGGCGATGAGTCGCCTTGCCGCCGACACGATCGGACGCTTAGGAAGGGGCATGCATTTGCGCCCGATTGCTCTTGTCCTGATGTTGCTGACGGTCGCCCTGCCCCGGCCGGTGCTGGCGGTCGATCCGCCATACGAGCCGCAGATGGAGCGGCTGGCCGAGGTAATGGGCAGCCTCTATTTCCTTAACCC
>CAZNAE010000069.1:11219-17193 GCA_964570695.1 uncultured Devosia sp. | reverse complement strand
GCGAAATCTCGGTCTTGCCGACGCCGGTCGGCCCGATCATCAGGATGTTCTTGGGGGTGACTTCGTGCTTCAGCGCCTCGGGCAGCTGCTGCCGGCGCCAGCGGTTGCGCAGCGCCACCGCGACGGCGCGCTTGGCGTCCGTCTGGCCGACGATGTAGCGGTCGAGCTCGGCGACGATCTGCTTGGGGGAGAGGGTGGTGTCTGCCATTTTGCCTGCTTTCCGGACGCCTTCAGGATGAAGCGCGTCCTCATGCCCGCCGATTATGGCCGGGCCCGTGTCCTGTTCGTCCAGCATCTTAGCTCTCGATGGTTTCGAGTGTGACGTTCTCGTTGGTGTAGATGCAGATTTCGGCGGCGATCTTCATCGCCTTGCGGGCGATGGTCTCGGCGTCGAGATCGGTGTTGTCGGCGAGCGCCAGGGCGGCCGACTGCGCGTAATTGCCGCCCGAGCCGATGGCGATGACGCCGTGGTCGGGAGTCAGCACGTCGCCATTGCCGGTCAGGACCAGCGTGTCGGTCTTGTCGGCGACGATCATCATCGCCTCGAGATGGCGCAGATATTTGTCGCTACGCCAGTCCTTGGCGAGCTCGACGGCAGCGCGCATCAGCTGGTCGGGATATTGCTCGAGCTTCTTCTCGAGCCGCTCGAAAAGCGTGAAGGCGTCCGCGGTGGCGCCGGCGAAGCCGCCGATCACCTTGTCGCCGGCGAGGCGGCGGACCTTCTTCGCATTATGCTTCATCACCGTGTTGCCGACCGAGACCTGCCCGTCGCCCGCGATGACCACCTTGTTGCCCTTGCGGACGGACACGATCGTGGTGCCGTGCCAGCCCGGAAACTCATTGTCCTTCGACATTCAACACTCCAAAAGGATTTCACAGGTATTTAGGGGCTGGACGGCGGAATACAATATCGGCAATTGCCGATGAAACACCCCGCGGTTGGACGGTCGAGCCCTTGGGATCGGTCGAACAGAGCCAAAAAAGAGCAAGCCATGCGCAAGGCCGAAATCAAGCGGAAGACCAACGAAACCGACATCGCGGTGGCGATCGACCTCGACGGGACGGGCGCCTACGACATCGAGACCGGCGTCGGCTTTCTCGACCACATGCTGGATCAGTTGAGCAAGCACTCGCTGATCGACATCAAGGTGCGCGCCAAGGGCGATTTGCACATCGACTTCCACCACACCGCGGAAGACGTCGGCATTGCGCTCGGCGAGGCGATCAAGAAAGCGCTGGGCGACAAGAAGGGCATCCGGCGTTACGCGAGCGCCGATCTGGTGATGGACGGCACGCTGACCCGCGTCGCGCTCGACGTCAGCGGCCGGCCGTTCCTGGTGTGGAAGGTGGCGTTCACCCACGGCAAGGTCGGGGAGATGGACACCGAGCTATTTCGCGAGTGGTTTCAAGCGTTTGCGATGAATGCCGGGATCACGCTACACGTCGAGACACCGTATGGCGACAACAATCACCACATCGCGGAATCGGCATTCAAGGCGCTGGCGCGGGCGCTGCGCGACGCGGTCGAGATCGATCCGCGGGCCAAGGATGTGATTCCGTCGACCAAGGGGACGCTCTAGGTCCGTCTCCCCGCGGGGCGAGGGGACCGAAGCGTCCCGGCTCTTTGCTTACTTGAAGTGGAGGACCGCGGCGAGCAGGCCGAAGCAAGCCCAGAGCACCGCGAAGATGAACAGGCCGAACGCCAGCCAGCCGATGAACACGCCCTGGCTCGGCTTCTCGCGGACCGCGTCGTCGCCATGGGGTTGCGGGGTGCTGCTCACGGTGAAGTCTCCATCGGTCGGGCGCTGAACCCCGCCGCTTCCCTGCCGCGGGGTTTTGTTCTAAGGCGAACGCTATGACCCTCTACTCTATCTTTGAAAAACCGCAAGGGAAGGCGGCAAAGGGGCGCGCAGCAATCGCCGTGGCGCCGGTCGCCGTGCCCGAGCGCTTCTCCTGGCTGGGCGCCATCCTGCCGCCGGTCTTCGCGCTCCTCAACGGGCTCTGGCTGCTGCTGGTGTTCTGGATCGCCCTGGTGCTCGGTCTCGTCTATGCCAGCCGGGTGATCGGCGTCGACGCCGCGGCGTGGCTCTATGTGGTGGTGGCGATCTTCATGGGCTTTGAGGCCTCAGCCTTCCGCCGTGACGGGCTGTTGGCCCGCGGCTTCGTCTGGCGTGGGGATATGATCGCCAGCGGCGAGGACCTGGCGCAGCGCGACTATCTGGCCCGCGGAAAATGACCGGGTCGGTTGCGATCATCGACTACGGCTCCGGTAACCTCCGTTCAGCCGCGAAGGCTTTTGAGCGCTCGGCGCGGGCGCTGCGCGCCGACACCGACATCACGGTCAGCAACGATCCTGATTTCGTCCGCAAGGCCGACCGCATCGTGCTGCCCGGCGTCGGGGCGTTCGAGGACTGCATGAACGGGCTGCTCGCGGTGCGCGGCATGCGCGAGGCGCTCGACGAGCGGGTGGTCAAGGGCGGCGTGCCGTTCCTCGGTATCTGCGTCGGCATGCAATTGATGGCGACCGAGGGCCACGAGAAGGGCGTTTATGGCGGTCTCAACTGGATCATGGGGCCGGTAGTGCGGCTCGAGCCGCGCGGCGGCCTCAAGGTGCCGCATATGGGCTGGAACACGCTGACCTTCACGCAGCCGCACGCGCTGCTCGCCAATATCCCCGACGGCGACGAGGGGCTGCATGCCTATTTCGTCCACTCCTATCACCTGCAGCCGACCGACGACCGCCAGCTCTTCGCCACCGCTGAATACGGCCAGGCGGTGACCGCGTGCGTCGGCCGCGACAACATGTTCGGAACGCAGTTCCACCCGGAAAAGAGCCAGACGCTGGGTCTGACGCTGATCGAGAATTTTCTGGAGTGGACGCCGTGATCCTGTTTCCGGCGATCGACCTCAAGGACGGCGAGGCGGTGCGGCTGAAGCTCGGCGATATGAGCCAGGCGACGGTGTTCAATACCGATCCGGCGGCGCAGGCCAAGAGTTTTGAGGCGCAGGGGTTCGAATATCTGCACGTCGTCGACCTCAACGGCGCGTTTGCCGGCGAGAGCCGCAACGGCGATGCCGTCGAGGCGATCATCGCGGCCGTGAAGATGCCGGTGCAACTCGGCGGCGGCATCCGCACGCTGGCGCAGGTCGAGGCGTGGCTCGAGAAGGGCCTGAGCCGCGTCATCCTCGGCACGGTGGCGCTGCGCGAGCCGGCACTGGTACTGGACGCGGCGCGCCACTTTCCCGGCCGCGTCGCGGTGGGCATCGATTCGCGCGGCGGCAAGGTCGCGGTCGAAGGCTGGGCCACGACGTCGGAGCTCGATGCCATCGAGATGGCCAGGCGCTTCGAGGGCGCCGGCGTGGCGGCGATCATCTACACCGATATCGACCGCGACGGCGTGCTCGCCGGCATCAACTGGGAGGCGACGCTGAAGCTGGCGCGCGCCATCACGGTGCCGGTGATCGCCTCGGGCGGGCTCGCCTCGATGGACGACATCGAGCGGCTGAGCCGGCCCGAATGCCAGATTCTCGAGGGCGCCATCTCCGGCCGCGCCCTCTACGACGGCCGCATCGAACCGGCCGCCGCACTGGCGCTGCTCAGGGGTCTGGCGGCGTGAACGGCGTGCGTCGCTTTCCGTGGTGGGTGTACTGGGTGCTGCTGGCGGTGATCGCCATCCTGGCCAATCTACCGCTGATCGCGACGTTGATTGCTGCAAGCATCGCGGGCGCCAATGACTGCACCATGACCGAGGGTGTAGTGGCGCCCTGCATGATCGGCGGGCAGGACTGGGGTCCCGACCTGCAAGGTTATGGAAATTCGTTCTGGTTCGTGCTGGTCAGCTGGCCGGCGGGGTTGGTGCTGTTCGTTATCTGGCTGATCGTGCTGCTGGTGCATCGCGCGGGCTTTGCGAAGCGTGTGGCCACGCCATGACCCCGAAAGCTGGATCCAGATGACCCTCAAAACCCGCATCATCCCCTGCCTCGATGTGAAAGACGGCCGAGTCGTCAAGGGCGTGCAGTTCGTCGATCTCATCGATGCCGGCGATCCGGTGGAAGCGGCGCTCGCCTATGACGCCGCTGGCGCCGACGAGCTCTGCTTTCTCGACATCACCGCGAGTTCGGAGAACCGTGATACGATTTTCGACGTCGTTGCCCGCACCGCCGAGCAATGCTTCATGCCCGTGACGGTCGGCGGCGGCATCCGCACCGTGGAAGACATCCGCAAATTGCTGCTGAGCGGCGCCGACAAGGTGTCGATCAACACCGCGGCCGTGAACGACCCCGATTTCGTCGCCCGCGCGGCAGATAAATATGGTGACCAGTGCATCGTTGTCTCGGTCGATGCGCGGCGGCGGCAGACCGGCGCGGTCGGTGGCGCCAACCGCTCGGAGTGGGAGATCTTCACCCATGGCGGCCGCAACCCGACGGGGCTCGACGCGGTGGAGTTCGCGGTGCGCTCGGTGGCGCGCGGCGCCGGCGAATTGCTGGTGACCTCGATGGACCGCGACGGCACCAAGAAGGGCTTCGACCTTGAGCTGACCAAGGCTATCGCCGACGCGGTGCATGTGCCGGTCGTGGCGTCCGGCGGCGTCGGCTCGCTCGACGATCTGGTCGACGGCGTCCGCATCGGACACGCCAGCGCAGTATTGGCGGCCTCGATCTTTCACTTCGGCACCTTCACCATCGCCGAGGCAAAGGCGCATTTGGTCGAACACGGCATTCCGATGAGGATGGACTGATATGGCGTTCTCGTTTGAGGCATTGAACCAACGCGTCGCCGAGCGGGCGAAAGCCTCGCCGGACGAAAGCTACACCGCAAAGCTGCTGCGCGACGGGATCGACCGCTGCGCGCGCAAATTCGGCGAGGAGGCCGTGGAGGCGGTCGTCGCCGCCGTGGCCCGCGACAAGCCCGGCCTCACCGCCGAGGCGGCGGACGTGCTTTATCATCTGCTGGTGCTGCTCGCGGCGGCTGATGTGTCGCTCGACGAGGTGATGGCCGAACTCGAAAAACGCACCGGGCAGTCGGGCCTCGCGGAAAAGGCGTCCCGGCCGAAATGACGCGCAAGAAGCTTGAGCTCAACCCGTACCATCGCTTCACCAAAGCCGAGTGGGCGAAGTACCGCGACGGCGAGCCGATGACGCTGAGCGCCGCTGACATCGAGCGGCTGCGCGCCTTGACCGACCCGATCTCGCTCGCCGAGGCCGAGGAAATTTATCTGCCGCTAAGCCGCCTGATCTCGTTTTATGTCGAGGCCGCGCAGGCGGTGCATCGCGTGTCGACCCGCTTCCTCGGTACCGAGGACCGGAAGGTGCCGTTTATCATCGGCGTCGCGGGGTCGGTGGCGGTCGGCAAGTCGACGACCTCACGCATTTTGCGCGCGTTGCTGCGGCGCTGGCGCACTTCACCGAAGGTCGACCTCGTGACGACCGACGGGTTTCTGCTGCCCAATGCCGAGCTCGACAAACGCGGCCTCGCCGACCGCAAAGGCTTTCCCGAAAGCTATGACCGCGCCGCGCTGATCGCGTTCCTCTCCGACATCAAGTCCGGCAAGCCCGACGTCAAGGTGCCGGTCTATTCGCACCTCGTCTACGATGTCGTTCCGGGCGAGTTCATCTCGATCGATCGTCCCGACATCCTGATCGTCGAGGGACTGAACATTTTGCAGCCCGGCGAGCTCGGCCGCAGCGGCCGGCCGCTGCTCTTCGCCTCGGACTTCATCGATTTCTCGATCTATATCGACGCCGACGAGGCGGACCTCCGCAACTGGTTCATGGTCCGCTTCCGCGCGCTGCGCGAAACTGCCTTCGCCGACCCGAAGAGCTTTTTTCACCGCTTCGCCAAGATGCCCGCCGACGAGGCCGAGAAATTCGGTCTCTGGGCCTGGGACCAGATCAACGTTCCAAATCTGCGCGACAATATCTTGCCGACTCGGAGCCGGGCGGATTTGATTCTGACCAAGGGCGGCAACCACGC
>CAZNAE010000069.1:0-11119 GCA_964570695.1 uncultured Devosia sp. | reverse complement strand
TCCCGCGCCATCTGGCCCAGATCGCGCAGCGGCCTTGCGCCGATATGCGAGATCACTTCCGACGCGGCGAGGCAGCCCGCGGCGAGCGCGGTTTTCAAATCGCGCTCATGCGACAGCGCCAGCAGAAACCCCGAGGCGAAGAGGTCGCCGGCGCCGGTGGCGTCGACCACGTGCGGCACCGGGTAGGCGGGTACGGTGACGATCTCGCCATTGTGAACCGCCATGGCGCCCTGTGCTCCCATGGTGATGGCGGCGAGCTCGCAATCCTTGGCGATGCCCTGGACGGCGGCGTGGAGGTCGTCGGTCTCGTAGAGAGTCTTCGCCTCCTCGATATTGGCGAAGACGTAGTCGATGGTCTTGCTCCGCATCAAATCGAGGAATTCGTCGCGGAAGCGGTTGACGCAGAACGGGTCGGACAGCGTGAACGAGGTGGCGCGCTCGTGCTTGTGGGCGAAATGCGCCGCGGTGACGAAGGCCTTCTTGGCCTCGGCCGGGTCCCAGAGATAGCCTTCCATGTAGGTGATCGCGGCGCCGCCGATTTCTTCCTCGCGGATGTCAGCGGGGGTGAGTTGGTGGCAGGCACCGAGATAGGTGTTCATCGTCCGCTCGCCGCCGGGCGAGACGAGGATCATCGAGCGCGCGGTCGCCGGGCCGTCATGCAGACGGCTCACGCCGTAATGGACGCCGAGCTCGTGCAGGTCGCCGGCGAAGACGTCGCCGAGCGGATCGGCTGCCACCTTGCCGATGAAGCTGGCGCGGCCGCCAAAGCTCGCGACGCCGGCCGCGGTGTTGGCAGCGCTGCCGCCCGAGATCTGGCGCTTGTCGTCGGGCATGCGGTCGTAGAGGTAGGCCGAACGCTCCGCATCGACCAGATGCATGATGCCCTCGTCCATGCCCTCGCGCTTCAGGAACTGAGGATCGATCGGGGCGATCACATCGACGATCGCATTGCCGATGGTGAGCACGTCGAACTGTGTGTCAGCCATCGGCCGCCCGCTGTTGTTGGTCGGGGCGGAGATAGCGGGGCTTCGAGCCGTCCTGCAAGGCAAATCGATCCGGTGGATCGATTTGAGCCGAGAAGGCCATGAAGAGCTACGCTCGAATGGCGCTCGGCATTTCACCGGTGGGTAGCTACACCGGCGCGCCGTCCCAGTCCTTTGGCGGCGGGGTTTTCGGCTCGAACCGGCACCATTCGGCGATGATGCAGCGGTAGCATTCGGGTTTGCGGGCCTTGCAGACGTAGCGGCCGTGGAGGATCAGCCAGTGGTGGGCGTGCAGCAGATATTTCTCCGGCACGACCTTCAGCAGTCCGAGCTCGACCGCGAGCGGAGTATCGCCGGGCGCCAGCCCGGTCCGGTTGGCGACGCGGAAGAGATGCGTGTCGACCGCTATGGTCGGCTGGCGGAAGGCGATGTTGAGCACGACGTTGGCGGTCTTCCGGCCGACGCCGGGCAGCGATTCCAGTGCCTCACGGTCGGCCGGCACGTCGCCGCCGAATTTGTCGACGAGGATCTGGCTCAGCGCGTGGACGTTTTTCGCCTTGTTGCGGTAAAGCCCGATGGTCTTGACCAGCTCGGTGATCCGCTCGACGCCGAGCTTGACCATCTTCTCCGGCGTGTCCGCGAGCTTGAACAGCGCCGGCGTCGCCTTGTTGACGCCGGCATCGGTCGCCTGCGCCGAAAGCACCACCGCCACGAGCAGCGTGAACGGGTTGCTGGCGACCAGCTCGCCCTTCGGTTCGGGATTGTCGCGGGCGAAGGCGGCGAAGATCGCTTCGACCTCCTCCGGCCTTAGACGTTTTGTTGATCGCTTGGCGGACGCTTTCGCCATTCTCAGCACTCCGATTCGGGGTCTATAGTCAGCGTGATGTCGACCAAAACTCAAGCCAAGCCGATTTTCGCTGCGACTCTCACGCCGCATCGCTCGCTGACGCCCAACGGCAAGCGCATCGTCATCGGCCTGGTCTCGGCGATGGCGCTGGTGCCGGGGATCGTGTTTTACGTCGCCGGCGCCTGGCCGGTGCTCGGCTTCATGGGCCTCGATGTGCTGGCGATCTGGGTCGCCTTCACCGTCTCCATGCGCGGCGGCAAGGCGTTCGAAGTGCTGACGCTCTGGCCCGGTTCGCTCGAGCTGAAGAGGGTCGATCCCAAGGGCAAGGAAGACACGCTGAGCTTTACGCCGGCGGATGTCCGCTTCCTCGTCGACCGCGACTACAATGAGCGGGTGACGGCGCTCTGGCTCAAGGACGCCGCCCGCAAGGTGCCGCTTGGGGCGTTCCTGTCGACCGACGAGAAGCTGAGCCTCAGCAAAGTGTTCGGCACCGCACTGCGCAAATCCCGCGCCTGATTTTCGCCCTCGCTGATGTCGAATTCGTGCGCCGGGCAGCGACCAGCTGCATCATGCGCACGAAAGGAACAGCACGATGCGTTTCGCCTGCCTGGTCTATGTCGATCCTCGCGCCGTCTTCGACGGCAGTCCCACAAACAACGCGACGCTCGGCGACGCCGAAGCCAACCGCCAGGAGCTGCTGGCGAAGGGCATCACTGCCGAGGCCCTGGTGCTGCCCAGCGAAGCGGTGACGCTGCGCATCCGCAACGGCAAGCGGTCGCAGACCGACGGGCCGTTCATGGAGACCAAGGAGGTGCTGGCGGGCATCGTGCTGATCGAGGCGCCGGACATGGTGGCCGCCCTCGATATCGCTGCCACCAATCCGATGGCGCGGCTCGGCGCCGTCGAAGTCCGGCCGCTGGTGGACTTCAGCCAGCCGCGGCCGGTATTGTAGCGGTCAAAACCGGGTCGCATCGGTGGGGAGTGAGGCCTATCTGATGGTCACCATGACAAAGCATCAGATTTTCACTCCTGCCGACGACTACGAAACCGTCCGCGCCGCCATCGCCTATCTCAGCGAGACCGGTGCCGAGGACGTTGATCTCACGCGCTTTGCCCGCTCGATCAATTTGACCGAGCGGCAACTGACCGATCTCTTCCGCCGCTGGTGCGGGCTCTCGCCCAAAAGCTTCGCGCAGGCCGTGGCGCTCGACCACGCCAAGCAATTGCTGGCCGACAAAACCAGCGTGCTCTCGACTACCTATGCGGTCGGCCTGAGCTCGACGTCGCGGCTGCACGATCTCTTCGTCGCCTATGAGGCGATGCCGCCGGGCGCCTTCCGACAGAAGGGCGCGGGGCTCGACATGGTCTGGGGCGCCGCGCCCTCGCCGTTCGGCACCGCGGTACTGGTGCTCACCGAATACGGTCTCGCCGGCATCGGCTTTGCCGACGGAGAGACGAGCGTCGAGGCCGCCTTCGAGGATTTGCGCGATCGCTGGCCCAATGCGCGGTTCACCCGCAGCGACGCCAAGGTCGTGCCGGTCGCGACACGCATCTTCGATCCGACGCGCTGGAATCCGGACGAGCCGGTGAAGCTCGTGCTGATCGGCACGGATTTCGAGGTGCAGGTCTGGCAGACGCTGCTCAAGATCCCAGTCGGCAAGGCCACCACCTACCAGGGTGTCGCCGAGCATATCGGCAGGCCGACGGCCTCACGCGCGGTGGGTGCGGCGGTAGGCAAGAACCCGATTTCATTCGTCGTGCCCTGCCACCGCGTGGTCGGCTCCACCGGGGCGCTGACCGGCTATCACTGGGGCGTGCCGCGCAAGCGGGCGATTTTGGGATGGGAAGCGGGCGTGGTGGGAGCCTAGGGCCGGTTGCCCATCCACCGGTGTTGGGCGCAGCCCGAGGGCCTAGATCGCTACCTTTTCCTTCAGCTTCCCGGCTTTCGAAATCCGATAAATCACCGGCTCGCCGGTGGCCAACTCACGCTTCAAAATCTCATCCGGCGTCAGCTTCTCGATCGCCATCACCATGGAGCGGAGCGAGTTGCCGTGGGCGGCGACGAGGACGGTTTCGCCGGCTTCGACCTGCGGCAGGATGTGGGCCTCGTAATAGGGCAGCGTGCGGGCCGCGGTGTCCTTCAGCGACTCGCCGCCGGGCGGCGGCACGTCATAGCTGCGGCGCCAGATCAGCACCTGCTCCTCACCCCAGCGGGCGCGCGCGTCGTCCTTGTTGAGGCCGCTGAGGTCACCATAGTCGCGCTCGTTGAGCGCCTGGTCGCGGGTGATCACCAGATTGACGATGCCGAGTTCCTCGAGGATCAGATCGAGCGAGTGCTGGGCCCGGCGCAGAGCCGAGGTGTAGAACACCGTTGGGGTGATGCCGGCGGCCTTGAGCCGCTTGCCGGCGGCGCGGGCTTCACCGATGCCTTTCTCAGTGAGCTCTGGATTCCTCCAGCCGGTGAAGAGGTTCTTGAGGTTCCACTCGCTCTCGCCATGGCGCACGAGGATCAGTGTTCCGGCCATCGTTTCGTCCTAGTCCTTGAAGCCGAGCACGTCGGCCATATCGTAAAGTCCCGCCGGCTGGTCCCTGGCCCAGAGCACGGCGCGCACTGCGCCGGCCGCGAACATGCCGCGATCCTGCGCCCTGTGGGTGATCTCGATCCGCTCAGTCTCGCCGGCGAAAATGACGGTGTGATCACCGATCACCGCGCCCCCGCGCAGCGCCGCAAAGCCGATCGTGCCGGGAACGCGCGCGCCGGTGTGGCCGTCGCGCGAGCGCACCGCGTTACCGTCGAAATCGACATCGCGGCCTTCGGCCGCGGCGCGGCCGAGCATCAGCGCCGTGCCTGAGGGCGCATCGACCTTCTTGTTGTGGTGCATCTCGAGGATTTCGATGTCGTAGTCGGGAAGCGCCTTGGCGGCCTGCCGCACCAGGCCGGCGAGGATGTTGACGCCGAGCGAGAAATTGCCGGTCTTGACGATGCGCGCCCCGGCACTGCCGGCCTTGGCGATGGCCCAGTCCTCATCCTTGGAGCAGCCCGTCGTACCGATGATGTGAATCAGCCGGCGGCTCGCGGCGATCTCGGCCAGCATGACGCTGACGGTCGGCGCGGTGAAATCGATGATCGCATCGACCCCGACGAGAGCGGCTTCCGCATCGTCGCTGATGACCACACCAAGTTTGGCGATCCCCGCCGCTTCCCCCGCATCGAGGCCGATGGCGGGCGCGCCCGGACGGTCGAAGGCGGAATGCAGCACGAGGCCTGGCGTTGCCGCGACGGCCCGGATATTCGCCGCACCCATCCGCCCACCGGCGCCCGCAATGGCAATCTTGAGGTCAGTCATGACGGTTCTATAGCCCACATTTGTGGAGGTACTAAGCGATCCGCGTGCCGTTCATTTCGCTGAGGATCGTCCGGGCGGCGAGTTTCGGATCGGCGGCGGCAGTGATCGGGCGGCCGACCACGAGGTGGGTGGCGCCCGCCGCGATGGCGTCGGCTGGACCCATGACGCGCTTCTGGTCGCCCACGGCACTCCCGGCCGGCCGGATACCCGGCGTGACGATCGCCATGCCCGGCCCGACGATATTGCGGACCATCTCGGCCTCGCGCGGCGAACAGACCAGCCCGCCGACCCCCGCGGCCTTGGCCTGGCCAGCCCGCAAGGCGACAAGGCCGGCCGTGTCGCGGGCGAAGCCGGCTTCGGCGACGTCGGCGTCGTTCATCGAGGTCAGCACCGAGACACCCAGAATCATGAGCCCCGAGCCCGCAGCCGCCGCCACGGCGGCCCGCATGCACTGCGGATACGCGTGGACGGTCATCATGCTGGCGCCGGTCCGGGCGATGGCGGCGGCGCCTTTTTCGACCGTGTTGTCGATGTCGAGGAGCTTCAGATCGAAGAACACGCGCTTGCCGGCGGCGATCAGCGCCTTGCCCAGCCCGAGCCCGTCGCCGCCATATACCAGCTGGTAGCCGATCTTGTAGAAATCCACAGCATCGCCAAGGGTTTGCACCAGCGATTCGGCCTCCGCGCGAGTATCCAAATCGAGGGCGACGATCAGCGTTCCGGCCATGGCGATCTCCGATTTGCGCGGGTGATGCCTGAGTCACGGCCGCGGGGCAAGACGGCGCGGTCCTATGATGTCATAGCACCTTGTGCCGGAGGTATTATGCTGCCATAACATCCCGATGCAGCAGCAAGCGCTTTCCGCCATCGTCGCCTGGGTCCGGCTCGATGCGGCGATCCAGAACTTCAACCAGACCTTGCGCAAGGAGTTCGGCATCACCGGGCTGCAGCTCGGCGTGCTGCGCATTCTCGGCGAACGGCCGGCGCTGCCGCTGGCGGCACTGCGCAAATCGCTGGTGATGCACCCGGCGACGCTCGGCCAGTCAATCGATGAATTGCGCGTGATGGGGCTCTGCACCGTCGAGCGCGATGCCCGCGACAAGCGCGCCCGACAGGTCGCCATCACCGACAAGGGCCGCGAGCTGATGGCCCGCGCCCCAGTCGCCGGGCCGGTGCGGCTGCGGGCCATGGATCACGATGTGGCCAAGCTCGACCGGCTGCGCGCCGCCTTCGATGATGCCGTCGAGATGTTCGGGCTCAGCGAGCATCTGCCGAAAAAGACGGAGGGACGATGAGCGACGTCCGCGATTTGCCGAATATCGGCGACGTGCTGGCCGAGCGGCTGCGCAAGATCGGCATCACCACCGAGGCCGAGCTGAAGACAATCGGCGACGCGGCGGCGTTCCGGCGGTTGCGCGCCGATCTGCCCGAGGATGCGTGCACCCACACACGGCTGGCGCTGGCCGGTGCAGTCCGCGGCGTACGCTGGCATTCGCTCGACAAAGCGCTGCGCGCCAAGCTGACGGCGGAAGCGCATGCCTGAGTTGGCTGGCCCGTGAGGGTCTTGATGCTCGATGTCGACGGCGTGCTGGTCAACGGTCGGCCGCGCGACGGCAAGCCGCTCTTCACCGATCTCGAGCGCGATCTGGGCGTGCCGGTCGATCGCCTGCAGGCGGAATTCTTCGAGACGCATTGGGAAGCCATCGTGGTCGGTCGCGAGGACCTTGCGCTGAGCCTCAAGGCCGTGCTCGCCCGGATCGCACCGCACGCCAGCGTCGAGGCGCTGATCACCTATTGGCTCGCCAACGATGCGCGCATCGACACGCACTTGCTCGCCGATGTCGACGCGCTCCGCGCCGGCGGCGTCACCGTGCTGCTGGCGACCAACCAGGAGCATCTGCGGGCCCGCTTTCTGATGGAGGACCTTGGTCTCGGGGCGCATGTCGACGGGATCGTCTATTCGGCTGCGCTGGGGCACCGAAAGCCCGAGCCCGAGTTCTATCGGCTGGCGACACAGCGGGCAGGGGTCTCGCCCGGTGAGATCGTGCTGATCGATGACAATTCCGGCAATGTCGGCGCCGCGCGCGCCGCCGGCTGGCAGGCGGCGGTATGGACCGGTCAGCAGCGGCTGGCGGAGGTGCTTGCTGGTCTCACGGGTGCGGGCAGGTGAGCCTTATCGACACCGACGCGGCAATCGCCGTCGCGGCAGCCAGCCGGGCACGGCTGATCGCCATTGACGGCCTGCCGGTCGCGGGCAAGTCAACGCTTGCCGATCGCATGGCATTGGCGCTTGCGGCCGAGCAGGTGTTCCTCGATGACTTCGTGAAGCCAGAAGCGCTCTGGCAGTCGCACCGTGTGGCGGCTTTCCCCTTCGACTATATCCGTTACGACGAGTTCGTTGCCGCCGTGCAGGCGATCGCGCGGGGCGAGACGTGCCGCTACGCGCCCTATGACTGGACGACGGGCGCAGTCAGCGGAACGCTGCGGGAGATCCCGCCCGGCGCACGGGTGGTCGTCGAAGGCACCTCGGCTCTGCACCCACGGCTCGCACCGCTCTACGATCTCCGCTTCTGGGTCGAGAGCGATCCGGCGACGACGTTGAGCGCCTCGCTGGCACGGGGCGTCGGCCGGTGGGAGACGGAATGGCGTGAACTGTTTCTACCCAGCGTCGCGCTCTATCTCGAGACCCGTCCCTGGGAGCGGGCCGACCATCGGGTCGCCGGCCGCGGGTCCGCCGGCTAAATCCCGCCGCGCGAAAAGTGGGTGAGCTCGCGGATGGTCTGGTTGACCTTCCACTGGATGCCCGGCTCGGTCGGGTTGCCGTCGGCATCGAACGTTTCGTCGAACGGGCCGATGCCGAGCAGCGTCGGGGCGACCAAGGCGCCGACCTTGCTGAGGCTGTCGCGCAGATGCGAGAGCGAGAAGATCGTCGCGTATTTGCCGTTGCTCACGCCGGCGATGCCGAAGATGGCATGGCGGAATGGGCTCGGCTTCTGCCGGCTGACCCACGCGAGCGTGTTGCCGATTAGCGGCGTGATCCCACCATTATATTCCGGCGTGACGATGAGGACGATGTCGTTCGACCGGAACAGATCGGCGAGGCGCTTGGCGGCCTCGGGCGTGTGCTCGGCCTCGAGGTCCTCGTTGAAGATCGGCATCTCGAAATCGGCGAGGCTCAGATCAGTGACCGCGACGCCGGCCTCGCGCAGCTTCATCGACATGTGCCGGCGCAGGACTTCGTTGATCGAGCCCTGGCGCAGCGAGCCGCAGAGGGTAATGGCGGTCTTCTGGAGTGATGTTTCAGTCACGACCGGGGCCCTCGACCCTCGTCCTTCGACGGGCTCAGGATGAGGGTCTCCTGAACCACCGTGCCCTCATGGTGAGCCTGTCGGACCACGAGGGCGTCGCGCTACGCCTCGAAAATATTCTTCAGTTTGGCGAAGAAGCCCTCGCTGGTCGGCGAGGTCTCCTTCGTCGTCGCCTTGTGGAATTCTTCCAGCAGCTCGCGCTGGCGTTTGGTGAGGTTCTGCGGTGTTTCGACATCGAGCTGGACGTAGAGGTCGCCCATGTCCTTGGCGCGCAGCACCGGCATGCCCTTGGACTTAAGGCGAACGCGCTGCCCCGGCTGCGTACCGGGCGAAACCTTGACCTTGGCGCGGGCGCCGTCGAGCGTCGGCACCTCGAACTCGCCGCCGAGCGCTGCCGTGGTCATGGCGATGGGGACCCGCGCGTAAAGGTCGGCGCCGTCGCGGTGGAAGAGGTCGTGCGGCTTGACCGAAATGAAGATGTAGAGATCGCCCGGCGGGCCGCCGCGGAGGCCAGCCTCGCCCTCATTGGCGAGCCGGATGCGGGTACCGTCCTCGATCCCCTTGGGGATGTCGACCGAGAGCTTGCGGTTTTCCTGCTTGCGGCCCTGGCCGCCGCAATCGGTGCAGGGCTGCTCCATGATCTGGCCGCGGCCCTGGCACACCGGGCAGGTCCGCTCGATGGTGAAAAAACCCTGCGCGGCACGCACCTTGCCGTGGCCGTTGCAGTGCTTGCAGGTCGACATGCCGGTGCCGGGCTTGGCGCCCGAGCCGTCGCAGGTGTGGCAGGTGACGAGCGTTGGAACGTCGATCTCGACGGTACGGCCGAGGAAGGCTTCCTCAAGCGAAATCTCGAGATTGTAGCGGAGGTCCGAGCCGCGGAGCCGGCTCTGCTGCGCGCCGCCGCGGCCACGCTGGCCGCCCATGAAGTCGCCAAAGATGTCTTCGAAGATATCGGACATCGAGGAGGTGAACTCGGGCCCGAACCCGGCGCCCGCGGCCTGCCCGGCGCGGCCCATACCGCCCTGCTCGAACGCGGCGTGGCCGAAGCGATCGTAAGCGGCGCGCTTCTGCGGGTCCTTCAGCGTGTCGTAGGCTTCGTTGATTTCCTTGAACTTGTGCTCGGCGTCGTGGTTGCCGGGGTTTCGGTCCGGATGGAACTGCATCGCGAGCTTGCGGTAGGCGCCTTTGAGCGCCGCCTCGTCGGAGCCTTTGGGCACGCCCAGCACGTCGTAATAGTCACGCTTGGCCATGGGGCCCTGTCATATTAAAGAAAGGCGCCGCGGGAGAGACCCGCAGCGCCCTTCGTGGTGTCGAAATTCGGCAGCCGCATTTGCTAGGCCGACTTCTTGTCGTCCTTGACCTCTTCGAAGTCCGCGTCGACGACGTCGTCGTCCTCGGTCTTCGTGCCGCCTGCGGCCTTGGCTTCGGCTTCCGCCTGGCTGACCTTGTACATGGCCTCGCCGAGCTTCATCGAGGCTTCCGCGAGCGCGTTGGTCTTTTCCTTGATCGCCTCGACATCCTCGCCGTCGATCACGCCCTTGAGGGCGGCCAGCGCCGTCTCGATGGCGCCCTTCTCGTCGGCCCCGACCTTGTCGCCATAGTCCTTGAGCGACTTCTCAGTCGAATGGATCAGCGATTCGGCGCCGTTCTTGGCCTCGACCACTTCACGGGCCTTCTTGTCGGACTCGGCGTTCGCTTCGGCTTCCTTGACCATGCGGTCGATGTCGGCGTCGGACAAACCACCCGAGGCCTGGATGCGGATCTGGTGTTCCTTGCCGGTGCCCTTGTCCTTCGCGGTGACGTTGACGATGCCGTTGGCGTCGATGTCGAAGGTGACCTCGATCTGCGGCACGCCACGCGGCGCCGGCGGAATACCGGCCAGGTCGAAATTGCCGAGCAGCTTGTTGTTGGCCGCCATCTCGCGTTCGCCCTGGAACACCCGGATCGTCACGGCACTCTGGTTGTCCTCGGCGGTCGAGAAGGTCTGGCTCTTCTTGGTCGGGATCGTGGTGTTGCGGTCGATGAGGCGCGTGAACACGCCACCGAGCGTCTCGATGCCGAGGCTGAGCGGGGTGACGTCGAGCAGCAGCACGTCCTTGACGTCGCCCTGCAGCACGCCGGCCTGGATCGCCGCACCGAGCGCCACGACTTCGTCCGGGTTGACGCCCTTATGCGGCTCCTTGCCGAAAAACGCCTTCACGGTCTCGACCACTTTTGGCATGCGGGTCATGCCGCCGACCAGAACGACCTCGTCGATCTGGCTGGTGGTGACGCCGGCATCCTTGAGGGCCTGCTTCACCGGCTCGACGGTCTTCTGGATAAGGTCGTCGACCAGCGCTTCGAAGCGGGCGCGGGTAAGCTTCAGGGTAAAGTGCTTGGGGCCCGAGGCGTCGGCGGTGATGAACGGCAGGTTGATCTCGGTCTGGGTGGCCGAGCTCAGCTCGATCTTGGCCTTTTCGGCCGCTTCCTTGAGGCGCTGCAGCGCGAGCTTGTCCTTCCTGAGGTCAATGCCCTGTTCCTTCTTGAACTCGTCGGCGAGGAAATCGACGAGGCGCATGTCGAAGTCTTCGCCGCCGAGGAAGGTGTCGCCGTTGGTCGACTTCACCTCGAACACGCCGTCGCCGATCTCGAGGA
>CAZNAE010000068.1:0-17326 GCA_964570695.1 uncultured Devosia sp. | reverse complement strand
TCCGCTTACGAGTTCCGTCCTGCTCGTAGACGACCGGCATAGCCAACACCGCTTTGAGGTCGGTGCTGAAATTCTTGCTCCCCTTCGGCCTCCCCTTCGGGTTTCCGCTCTGCCCCTTCTTGAACTGGTGCTCCACGGGTGGCCGGCCGTACCCAACCTTACCGTCCCGGTCTGAGCTGCGTCCGTCGTCGGTCATTCTTCGGTCCTCAGCTCGCTTGATTTGCTGGATGGTCCATGGTGCCATCATTGCCAGGACCCGCGGGCGCATCCGAGGTTCGTCGGAAGCTGAGCGTCGCGTCGACTTTGGCGGAGGACTCCCAACGGCTAAGGACCCGATCGCACCGAACCGGGTCGCGTTCGCAGAGATAGACCCGACGTCCGGCCTTGTGCGCCGTGATGAGTGTCGACGCTGTATCGCCAAATTGATCGAGGACGACCATTTGCGCCCGTTCGCCCTTCATCAGAGCGACCAAGGTCGAAGCGTCCAGCGCCGCGCCGCAGATCAAGCGATGCCGCCCGCCCAGATCCCAGATGTCACCCAACTGAACACGACTAAGGGTTTCGTGATGAGGTCGGGCGTCGGCTTTAGGCTGACTTGGCACCACGGATTCTTGATCCCCGATGAGAAGGTCCGTCTCGGCCAAAGAAAAGCCAGTGAGCTCGAGATCGAAGCTAAGCTCCTCACTCACGAGGGCACCAAGCTCCTCGGCAAGAATTTTCACGTCCCAGCCCGCGTTCAGCGCCAGCTTGTTGTCCGCAAGCATGTACGCGCGCTTTTGAACCTCGGTCAGATGATCGAGGGTGACGCATGGAACCGATGGCAGGCCAAGTAGTTTGGCTGCTTCGAGCCGTCCATGCCCTGCAAGAACGTGGTTCTGGCTATCGACGATGATCGGCACGGTGAATCCGAACTCACGGATGCTCTTTGCGAGTTGCTGGACTTGCTTCTTGGAGTGTGTCCGAGCGTTTCGCCCGGATGGCGTGAGAGCGGTGGTGGAGAGATATTGGATCTTGAGCTCGTCGAACGGCATGGGAGGGCTCCCTGTTGAACAGTGGACAAACCTCCTCTCCCTAAGTGCTGTCCTTTCGGACAAGCGAATCCTCTATCGCGCGATTCACACGCCTTCGCAATCAACAGGTGTTGTTTAGTTTTTGCCTTGAATCCTAGGCGAACCAGGTCATCCCGACCGCTCCTTTAACGCGGTGTGAATTCCCTGATATCGGGAACGGCAATCGCTGTTCCGCCACGAGGTAATTCCCTGTTCTAGCGGGATCGAAATGTACAACAATTTGTTTCGGCCTTAGGGTTTTTGGGCCCCGGCCCCCGAGCCCACACACCGGAGTTTACAAATTGTCCCTGTAGATTCCCTGCATGAAAGAAAGACCCTCGCGAGGGGCAGATCCGGGTCGCTACTCCACCTCCTTCGACACCTCCACCCAGATGTCGTAGTCCCTTCCACCCGGGCTGCCTTCGCTGAGCCAGCGGTCGTAGGCGAGCTGTCGGAGGTGCGTCTCCTTGGCGCGCACCCAGTAGTCGAAGCTTCGCCCTTCGGGGCGGCCGTCCTGCTCCCAGAGGAAATAGGCCGTCGCTCGGATCGCCTGGGCAAGTTCCGGGTTGCGCTTCATGGTCGGTCGGGTCTGCTCCGCGCCCTCAACGGCGCCGAACACGTCCGGTTCCGCCTAGCCGGCCGGCACCGATCGCAAGGCGGTCACGATTGCGGCAGGCGTATAGGGCTTGGCGAAGAATTTTCCGCCCGCCGGCAGGTCGCGATCCGCCAGCGTGACGTGGCCGGATGTCACCAGGATTTGCGCGACGGGCCAGCGTTCGCGCACGGTGGCCGCAAGCTGCAGGCCGCTGATGCCGCCCGGCATGTCGACATCGGTGAAGAGCGCGTCGATGCTGCCCAGCGCATCCAACAGTTTTAACGCCGCCGGCGCGCTGGTCGCCTCGAACACACGGAATCCCGCGGCGCGCAAATCATCGGCGATGGTGAAGAGAAGCAACGCCTCGTCTTCGACCACCAACACGGTCTTTCCTGGCCCCGCCGGAGCCGTCATTCGTGGTCTCGCATTCGTCGTCTAGCGGGGCAGGTTCGCTACCGGCACGCGCAGTTCGGTCACAACACCCATGGGGGCGAAATCGACGGTGACCGTGCCGCCGAAATCCGCTCCGAGCACACGCTCGATCAATACCGACCCGAAGCCGCGGCGGGTCGGAACCGTCACCTCCGGTCCGCCGCTTTCGCGCCAGTTCCAGACCAGCTCGGGCCCGCCATTCGCTTCGCCAGCGACGCGCCAGCCGACTTCGACCCGGCCGCGATCGTTGGAGAGCGAACCATATTTGACCGCATTGGTTGCAAGTTCATTGACGGCCAGCGCCATCGACAGCGCCATGCGCGGGTTGAGCGGGAAATCTTCGCCGTCGAGCGCCACGCGGCCGGCGACGTTGTGCGGCGCAAGCGATGCCTCAAGCACGGTGCGGAGCGACGCCTCGGTCCAGCGGGTGCCGGTCAGGATGTTGTGGGCCTCCGACAGGGCCTTGAGGCGCGACATGAAGTTCTCGCGGGCCGCCTCGAGATCGCCGCTGCGCAGCGTCTGCGACGCGATGGCGCTGACCGTCGCGAGGATATTCTTGATGCGGTGCTGCAACTCGTGGGTGAGCAGCGCCTGGCGCTGTTCGGCGGCCTTGTCGGCGGTGATGTCGCGCACGACGCCGAACATCGTCACCGGCTTACCGCTTTCGTCGGTGACGAACTCGAGCTCGCGCGCCAGCCAGCGGACCTCGCCGTTGTCGGGCCGGCGGATCCGCAGTTCGATCTTGGGCTCCGCTGTCCCCTCGCGACGCGTCGCGTCATTCGTGACGACGGTACTGAACTCGGGGAGAACAAAGTTCTGCAGCTCATCGATGTGAATGCTGTCGCGCTTGTCGAGGCCCCAAATCGGCCAGAAATTGTCCGATCCGATCAACCGGCCGCTGGCCACATCGAGTTCGAACGAGGCAATGCCGGCGGCCTCCTGCGACAGCCGGAGCCGGGTCTCGCTCTTGCGCAGCCGCTCCTCGGCGAGCTTTGTCGGAGTGATGTCGATGACGACGCCGAGCGCGCGCGGCCCGGAGCCATGCGCTGGCGGCGCGGCCTCAGCCCTGATCAGCAGCCATTTGACGGTGCCGTCGGGCCAGATGTGCTTGACTTCGACCTCGAGCCTCGTGCCGCCGGCAGCGGCGACCTCGGCGCTGAGCCTTGCCGTGCGCTCGACCTCGCCCGGCGCATACCGCGACATATAGTCGGCGACGCTGGGCTTGGCGTCTTCGGGAAAGCCGTAGAGGCGGTTGAGCTCAGCGGAGACGGTGACCTCGTTCTTTTCGAGATCGAGTTCCCAGACGGCGAGGTTGCCGGAGGACAAAGCCATACGAAGCCGGGCTTCGCTTTCGCTCCATGGCTCCTCTACGATATCCGTCAAATTCGCCCCCAAGTGCGGTCGCAAGCGGCCACGTACACTACCGCTTAAACCCGTCCCAAACGCGTACGCAGCCCGTTGGTTGCACGACCTTTGAAACTAATCGCGGCTGTCGGGCAGCGGGAAGCGCTCCACTTCGGCCAGCAGGTCCAGCATGCCGCTGACCTGCGCCTCGGCGATCGCCTGGCCCCGGCCGGCCGTTGCGTTCGCGGCATTGCCGACGGCGCCGGCGGGATTGAGGTCCGACGCGATCCAGCCGTAGGCATGCTGCCCCGTCGGGCGCAAATACTTGAACTGCTGTTCGTCGCGGGCGGCGACCGAGCGAAAATCCTCGGCCTTCCGCATGTCCACCAGGCCCGGCTGGAAATGCAGCATCTCGGAGGTTTCGACGTCGCCGGCATGAATGCCGTGCCGCTTTTCAAGATCGCCAACCATGCCGTCCGGCGTCGGAAAGCTGCTCCAGGCGGTCTTGACCACCAGCATGTTCTCGCGCACCCGCAACTCGCGCGCCACGATATCGATGATCGAGACATTGCCGCCGTGGCTGTTGACGATCACCAGCTTCTTCACGCCTGCCCGGCTCACCGACTGGCCAATCTCGAACCAGAGATCGATCAGCGTGTGCGCGGTGCTCGAGATCGTGCCCTTCTGCCAGATGTGCTCGTTGGACTTGCCGATGGTCTGCACCGGCAGGATGCGCACATCGAGATCGGCCGGCACGCGCCCGACCAGCATGTCGAGCGGCCCACGGTTGAGGAAGGTGTCGACGGCGACTGGCAAATGCGGTCCGTGTTGCTCGATCGCCGCGGTCGGCAGCACGGCAATCGTCTTCATCGGATCGATGCCGTCGAACTCGGCGGCGATGAAGTCTCCCCACCAGATCTTGCGGAACGCCGCCATCTTCAGACCTCCGATGCCGGACCGGCCGCCACGGCTTCGATCTCGACGAAAAATTCCGGGCGCGCGAACCCCGACACCACCATCAGCGTCGAGGCCGGCAGCGGATGCGCGAAGCGCTTGTTGCGCACGTCCATATAGGGCCGCAAGTGCTCGCGCCCGGTGACGAAGGCGTTGATGCGGACGATGTGCTCGAGCCCGAGGCCGGATTCGGCGAGGATCGCGGCGAGATTGTCGAAGCAGAGGTCCGCCTGCTCGCCCGCGCTTGGGGGGATCGCGCCGTCTCTGGTGATACCCAATTGGCCCGAGCAGAACACCAGCTTCTGGCCTGCCGGGACTTCGACTCCGTTGCTATAGGCGGAGAATGGCGGATGGATGGTCGTGGGAGCGAGCGGCTTGTGCATAAAAACCTCGGGATGCTGCACAGGTAACCGGCAAAAACATGCGAACACCAGCCCCAAACCGAGGCGCCCTGCCACAAAACTGGGCAACTGCCGAAATGCCGCGCTTTTAGGCTTTCCTTTTTCTCATCAGCGCGGAATTAATCGGCATTAAGATGCTGGGCAGCATCCGCCGGCCGCACGCGTGCAGACAGATAACGGCTGGTGATCGGGGCAAATCGTCAACAGGGAGACGACCTATGAAACTCACATCCAAATTGCTCGCCGCATCGGCGATGCTCACGTTGGCATTGGCGGCGCCGGCGCTGGCGCTCGACAAGGTCAGCTACGGCACCAACTGGCTCGCCGAGGCCGAGCATGGCGGCTTCTACCAGGCCGTCGCCGATGGCACCTACGCCAAGGCCGGGCTCGACGTCACGATCGTCCAGGGTGGCCCACAGGCGGCCAACGAGGCACTTCTGATCTCGGGCAAGATCGACTTCTACATGGGCGGCCAGTTCAGCATTTATGACGACATCAAGCAGGGCATCCCGGTGATCAACGTCGCGGCTCTGTTCCAGAAGGACCCGCAGGTGTTCATGAGCCACAAGGGCGTCGGCATGGATACATTCGCCGATCTCGCCAAAGCCGACACGATCTTCATGGGCAAGGATCTGTTCGTCACCGACTTCGTCTGGATGAAGGCCAACTTCCCCGGCTTCCACGACGAACAGTACAAGCCCTACACGTTCAATCCGGCGCCATTCATTGCCGACAAGAACTCGGTGCAGCAGGGCTACCTCACCTCAGAACCGCTGGCCGTGAAGAACGCCTCCGGCGAAGACCCCAACGTCTTCCTCCTCGCCGATAATGGCTACGCGCCATATTCGACGACGATCGAGACGACGACCAAGCTGGTGCACGACAATCCGGACCTGGTGCAGCGCTTCGTCGATGCGACGATCATCGGCTGGTACAACTATCTTTATGGTGACAACAAAGCCGCCAATGATCTGATCAAGAAAGACAACCCGGAGATGACCGACGAACAGCTCGCCTTCTCCCTCAAGGAAATGAAGGATCACGGCATTGTCGTCTCGGGTGATGCCGAGACCAAGGGCATCGGCTGCATGACCGACGACCGCCAGAAGTCGTTCTACGACATGCTGGTCAAGCTGAAGCTGGTCGACCCGTCGGTGGACTACAAGGCGGCCTACACCACGCAGTTCGTCTGCAAAGGCGTTGGCATGGACCTCGTCAAGAAGTAAGGCTCCGGATCGCTTCCACGCCATTGAAGCCGAAGCGCGGGATCCTCCCTGCGCTTCGCTGTATTTTGGATCGATGACTTGACCCTGACTGACGCTCCTTCCGCCACCTCCGCTGCGCCGGCGAAGCCATCTACGCCGCGCCCCGTCGTGGTCATGCGCGGCGTCTCGAAGGTGTTCTCGAACGGCACGCTGGCGCTGTCCAACATGTCGCTCACGGTTGAGCGCGGCCAGTTCCTAAGCCTGCTCGGGCCATCGGGCTGCGGCAAATCCACGGCGCTGAGGATCATCGCCGGCCTCGGCCCGGCCTCCTCGGGCAGCATCGACTGGCCGAGCTCGACCATCAATTCCAAGGGCCTGCCCGAAGGCGACATCGGTTTCGTCTTCCAGGACCCGACGCTGATGCCTTGGGCGACGGTGTTCGGCAATGTCTACCTGCCGCTGAAGCTGCAGCGCGTCAGCAAGGACGACGCCCGCGCCCGGGTCATGGAGACGCTGGCGCTGGTTGGCCTCAGCGATTTCGCCGACGCCTATCCGCGCGAGCTGTCGGGCGGCATGAAGATGCGCGTCTCGATCGCCCGGGCGCTGGTGACCAAGCCGAAGCTGCTCTTGATGGACGAACCGTTTGCGGCGCTCGACGAGATCACGCGGCAGAAGCTCAACGACGACGTGCTGAAGCTCTGGCGCCAGTCGGGCGTCACAGTGATTTTCGTCACCCACTCGGTGTTTGAGAGCGCGTACCTCTCGAGCCGCATCGTGGTGATGCGCGCCCGGCCCGGACAGGTCTTTACCGACATCCCGATCTCGACATCCTCGGACCGCGACGATCTCTATCGCAGTTCCGAGGAATACCGGGCCACCTGCGCCGTCGTTTCGAAGGCGCTGCAGGATGCCATTCGCAGCGCGGAGGTGCACTGATGGCTGCGACCGACACTCTTGGCACCGACGCCAACGCCATTGTCGCGCCGGCGCGCACCACATCGGGCGAACGGGTCCTGCGCATCCTGATCCCGGTGCTGATGCTGGCGATCGCCGTCGCCATCTGGCAGATCTATGTCGTCGTGTCGGGGACCCCGAAATACATCCTGCCGAGCCCGGCCGACGTGGCGACGGCGCTGTGGACCGACTGGCCGACGCTCCTGCCCTCGCTCTGGGTGACGCTGATCATCACCTCCGAGGCACTGATCCTGGCGCTGATCGGCGGCGTCGGGCTCGCGATCATTCTGATTCAGTCGCGCTGGATCGAGCTGGCGCTGTTTCCGTTCGCCGTGATCCTCCAGGTGACGCCCGTCGTCGCCATCGCGCCGCTGCTGCTGATCTATGCGCCCAACACGCAGACCGCCCTGCTGATCGTGGCGTTCCTCGTCGCGTTCTTCCCAATCCTCAGCAACATGGTGCAGGGGTTGAAGAGCGTCGACCACAACCTGCTCAACCTATTCGACCTCTACGGTGCCGGGCGCTGGCAGCAGCTCATTTATCTGAAAATCCCCGCCTCGATGCCGTACTTCATGACCGGCCTCCGGATCGGCGGTGGGCTGTCGCTGATCGCCGCGGTGGTTGCCGAGTTCGCGGCCGGCTCCGCCGGCGCCGGCTCGGGCCTCGCCTTCCGTATCCTCGAATCCGGTTATCGGCTCAACATCCCGCGCATGTTCGCGGCGCTGATCATGCTGACTTTCACGGGCGTCGCGATCTTCGGCGTCACCTCGTTCATCTCCTGGCTCGTGCTGCACCGCTGGCACGAGAGTGCCGTCCGGCGCGAAAACTGATGGAGACCCTGCGCAACGCGTCGGTCCCGTCGGCGATGCTCGGCCGCCCTGGCGGCGGCATCGAGCGCGTCGACATCGTCATCGCCGACGGCAGGATCGCCAGCATCGCGCCACATCAACCTGGCCCCGGTCGCGATCTGGACGGCGGGTTAGTGCTGCCGGCCCTCGTCGATATCCACACGCATCTCGACAAGGGCCATATCTGGCCGCGCAAGCAGAACCCGGACGGCACCTGGATGAGCGCGCTGCTTGCAACGCTTGCCGACCGCGAAGAGCTGTGGTCGGAGCCCGATGTCGAACGGCGCATGGAATTCTCGCTCCGCTCGGCCTACGCCCACGGCACCGCCGCCATCCGCACGCATCTCGATTCCATGCCGCCGCAGCACGAGATCAGCTGGGGGCTGTTCGACCGGATGCGCGAACGATGGCGCGGCCGCATCGAGTTGCAGGCGGTGGCGCTCTACGGGCCTGATGTACTCATCGATCCACAGCAGCTCGATATCGTGGCGCGCGAGGCACAGCGCTATGGCGGCATCCTCGGCGGCTCGGTCGCGGTTTTCGATCGCTCCAAAGAAGCGATGCTCGCCGCCGTCGACAAGGCCGGCGAATTCGGCCTCGATATCGACATGCACGCCGACGAGACCGGCGATCCGAACGCGCATGCGCTCGAGCATCTCGCCGAGGCGGTGATCGAGACCGGCTTCACCGGCAAGGTGCTCGCCGGCCATTGCTGCGTCCTCACCGTGCAGGACGAAGCGACGCAGAGACGCACCATCGAGAAGGTGGCGCGCGCCGGCATCTCCATCGTCTCGCTGCCGATGTGCAACATGTACCTGCAGGATCGCGCCGAGGCCGGCGGCACGACCCCGATCCGCCGCGGCGTGACGCTGCTGCACGAATTCCGCGCCGCCGGCGTCAAGGTCGCCATCGCGTCCGACAATACACGCGACCCGTTCTATGCCTACGGCGATCTCGACGCGCTCGAAGTGCTGCGCGAGGGCGCCCGCATCCTCCATTTCGATCATCCGCAGGACGAAGCGTGGGGCTGGGCCCGAACAGTCGCCGGCGACGCTGCGGCGATCGCCGGCTTCGACTACACCGCCGAGATCAAGCCAGGCGCACCGGCGGACCTTCTGTTGTTTCGCGCCCGCAGTTGGACCGAGCTTCTTGCCCGCCCGCAATCCGATCGCGTGGTGCTGCGCGCCGGCAAGGCGATCGACACCACCCTGCCCGACTATCGCGAACTCGACGATTTGATGGAGGCCTGAAATGGACCTGTCCGCCTTCCGCGCTGCGCTCGGCGATATCCCGGTGCAGGATCACCCGCGCATCGTCCAGCAGAAGAGCCGCGATCACTACTGGTACTCGCCGCGCCTCAAGGCCGAGCTGGAGCACGTCACCGCACAGCTTGTCGTGGCGCCGCGGACGCAGGACGAGGTCAAGATCATCCTCGCCGCCGCCTTCAAATACGGCGTTCCAGTGACGCCGCGCGGCGCAGGCACCGGCAATTACGGCCAGGCGATGCCGCTTTCGGGCGGCGTCATCCTCGACCTCATCGGCCTCGACAAGGTGATCAAGATCAGCCGCGACCGGGTCCGCGCCGAAGCCGGCATCATCCTCGAAAAACTCGACGAACAGACCAAAGCGGCGGTCGGCGGCGAGATGCGCTTCCATCCCTCGACCTATCGCATGGCGACCCTCGGCGGCTTCATCGCCGGCGGCTCGGGCGGCGTCGGCTCGATCCGCTGGGGGGGGCTCCGCGCCTTCGGCAATCTGCTCGGCCTCAAGGTCGTCACCTGCGAAGCCGAGCCGCGGGTGCTCGACCTCGTCGGCCCCGATATCCTCAAGGTAGCCCACGCCTACGGCACCAACGGCATCATCGCCGAAGCGGAGATTCCACTCGTAGAAGCGCATGACTGGGTCGACGTCATGGTCGGCTTCAACTCGCCGCTGGAAGCGTGCGCCTTCGGCGAGCAATGCGCGCGCCAGGATGGGCTGCTGCTCAAGGAGATCGCGCCGGTCGCGGCGCCTGTGCCGTTCGACTGGTTCAACCGCCACCGCCCCTACATCAAGCACCGCGACCAGTCGGTCGTGCTGCTGATGGCGGCGCCGGCGGCGGTGCCCGCCCTCATCGACCTCGTCGACTTCCTCAAAGGCGACCTCCTCCTCCGCACCGACACGATCCCCGAGGACGACAGGAAGAAGCTGCCGCCGATCTACGAGCTGGCGTGGAACCACACGACGCTGCGCGGTCTGAAGCTCGACCCCAGCATCACATACCTGCAGACGCAGTACCCCGATCTCGAGCACGTCAAATGGGCGATCAAGCTCTTCGGCGACGAGATGCCGATGCACATCGAGATGACCCGGTTCGACGGCAAGATCGTGTTCTCCGGCCTGCCGATTGTCCGCTACACGACCGAGGCGCGGCTCGAGGAGATCATCGCGCTGCACGAGGCCAATGGCTGCCTCGTCTTCAATCCGCACCGCTACACGCTCGAGGAAGGCGGCATGAAGCGCACCGACCGGCGCCAGCTCGAATTCAAGAAGCAGGCCGACCCCAAGGGCATCCTCAATCCCGGCAAGATGATCGCCTGGGATGATCCGAATTTCGATTTCGACAGCGGCCGCGCCTGGCTGTTCGAAGGTCTCAAGACGCTCGGAGCCGCCTGATGCGGGTGATGGTGCTCCACGCCCATCCGGTCGAGACCAGCTTCAACCACGCGCTCTATAACACCGTTCTTGAGACGCTGGCCGCCAAGGGTCATCAGGTCGACGCCGTCGATCTCTACGCCGAGGGCTTCAACCCCGTGATGAGCCGCGAGGGGCGGCTCGGCTATCACGATGTGCCCAACAACATCACGGCGGAGCTGAAGCCCTATGTCGACCGGCTGATGGCCGCCGAGGCGATCGTCATCGTCCATCCGGTCTGGAACTACGGCTTCCCGGCGATCCTCAAGGGCTATTTCGATCGTGTCTTCATGCCCGGCGTGTCGTTCGTGCTCGAAGGCGGCGCCGATGCGGCCCATGGCACGCTGAAGCCTAACCTCAAGCACATCAAGAAGGTCGCCTTCGTCACCTCGTACGGCGGCGACCGCTGGCGCACCTGGCTGATGGGCGATCCGCCGCGCCGCATGGCGAAGCGCTGGGGCTGGGTCACCTTCGGCGGCTGGCTCCCGCCGCAATACCTCGCCCTCTACGACATGAACAATGTGAGCCCCGACGGCCTCAAGGCGTTCCTCGCGAAGGTCAAGCGCGCGATGGCGCAGTTCTAGACCACCTTCGCCCGCTGCTTGAACCCCGGCTGGTCCCACTCGCCCGAGGCAATCACCTGGCACAATATATCCGCGGCGCGGAAAACGTCTGCATGGCGCAGGTACAGCGGCGTCAGGCCGAGGCGGATGATATCGGGCTGCCGGAAATCGCCGATGACGCCGCGGGCGATCAGCGCCTGCATCACTGCATAGGCCTCAGGATGGCGGAGGTTGATCTGCGAGCCGCGGCGCGCAGGATCGGACGGCGTCAGGATGTCGAGACCGGGGCAGCGGGCGCGGATTTCGGTGGTGAACAGGTCGAACAGCGCGTCGGCCTTGGCTTTCACGGCGCCCATCTCAACGCCGGCATAGACGTCTAGTGCGGCATCGAGCGCCGACATCGACAAGATCGGCGGGCTGCCGACACGGAGCGCATCGATGCCGGCCGCTGGCCAATAATCCGGCGCAAACTCGAACGGAGCGGCGTGGCCGAGCCAGCCCTGCAGCGGCTGACGCAGGCCGCTCAAATGCCGCGGCGCGACATAGGCGAAGGCCGGCGCTCCCGGGCCGCCATTGAGAAATTTGTAGCCGCAGCCGACGGCAAAGTCGGCGTTGGCCCCGGTGAGATCGACGGGAATAGCGCCAGCGGAATGGCAGAGATCCCAGATGATCAGTGCGCCAGCCTCATGCGCCCTCTCTGTTAGCGCCCGCATGTCGAGCTTTGCGCCGGTCCGATAGTTGACCTCGGTCAGCAGTACGACCGCGGTGTCCTCGCGGATGGCGTCCGCCAGGCTGGCGGCAGCGGCGAGCCGCATCTGATGCCCCTGCCCCAGCAGCGAGGCGAGGCCGCCGGCCATGTACACATCGGTCGGGAAGTTGCCCTCCTCAGTGACGATCACCTTGCGGTCCGGCCGCACCGCCAGCGCTACCGACAGCAGCTTGAAAATGTTCACCGAGGTGGAATCGGCAACCACGACGGTGCCCGGCGCGGCGCCGATCAGCGGGGCGATCTTCTCGCCGACCCGGCGCGGCAGATCGATCCAGTCGTATCTGTTCCAACTGGTGATGAGGCCCTGCCCCCATTCCTCACCAACCACCTTGGCGATGCGTGCGACGACCGCTTTGGGCAGTGCGCCGAGCGAATTGCCGTCGAGATAAATGATCCCCTCAGGCAGCGCGAAGTCGTCGCGATGGCGGGCAAGCGGGTCGGCGCGGTCGAGAGCCTCGGCATCGGTAAGGTTCATGCCGCAGCATCATCACGAGGCTCGCGGAAATGTCGATAGACAGGCGTCGATCAAGCCCATAAACCGCCGCGGACCAACGGATTGCGCTCGATGACACAGCCACTGCTCGACCTCATGCTCGCCGCCGCGCGTGCGGCCTCGGCCGAGATCATGGAGGTCTATCTGAGCGATTTCGAGCATATGCAGAAGGCCGATGGCTCGCCGGTAACCGTCGCCGACCAGCGTGCGGAGGCGGTGATCCTGAAGCTTCTCGCCGAAACCGGCATCCCGGTCCTGGCCGAGGAAAGCGCCGCTGCCGGCATCGTCCCGATGCTGGGCGACCGCTTCTTCGTGGTCGATCCGCTCGACGGCACCAAGGAGTTCCTGAAGCGCAACGGCGAGTTCACCGTCAATATCGCCTTGGTGGAGCATGGTCGTCCCACCATTGGCGTGGTCATCGCGCCCGCGACGGGGGCGACCTTCACGGGCAGCCCAGACGGCGCGTTCGAGATCGATGCCAGCAACGCCGCGGTTGCGCTTCATACGCAGCCGGACGGGCCGATGAAAGTTGTGGCGTCGCGCTCGCACGGACATGCGGCGCTCGAAGGCTTTTGCCATACATTTCAGGTGGTTGAGGACGTTTCCGTCGGCTCGTCGCTGAAATTCTGTCTGGTGGCCCGGGGTGAAGCGCAGCTTTATCCGCGCTTCACGCCCACCAGCGAGTGGGACACGGCGGCTGGCCAGGCGGTGCTCGAAGCGGCCGGCGGCGCGGTTTATGTGCTCGAAGGCACCCCGCTCCGCTACGGCAAGGGCGGCGACAACCTCAATCCGTTCTTTATCGCTGCCGCCAACGCCGACCTTGCCGCCCGCGGCGCCGCGGAAATGCGGGCACTTCTGGCAAAAAGCTGATCCAGCCGGCCGCAAGGCCCCATTAACTTCGCATAGCTTACATGCTGGAACCCCGCTTGCGGGTACCCCTCTGTGCGTATATACGCCCGGCATATATTGGCCCGGCATATGCCGCACGGACATATCAAATGAACGTCAGAACCATCTGTCTCGCCATTCTCTTCGACGGCGAATCGACGGGGTACGAGATCCGCAAGCTCTCGACCGAAGGGGAATATTCCTACTTCATCGACGCGAGCTACGGCGCGATCTACCCGGCGCTGGCCAAGCTCGAGGCGGATAAGCTGGTCACCGCCCGCGTCGAGCAGCAGGACGGCAAGCCGGCCAAGAAGATCTATTCGATCACCGAACTCGGCCGCCGCGACTTCATCAACTCGCTGTTCGAGCAACTGGGCGAAGACGAATACCGCAGCGAGTTCCTGCTGTTCGCGCGCTTCGCCTCGGAACTTCCGCAGTCGCTGGTTCAGGTCCGCCTGCGAGAGCGAATCGCTGCTCTGGACGAGGTCATCGCCGAGATGGATCGGCTCGCCACCAACCACACGCAACCGACGGATCGCTGGATTATCGATTACGGCCGATCTTGCATGGCCTTTGCGCGTGACCATATCGAAGCCCACATGGGCGAACTGATTGCGCTGGCGCGGCCCGATGCCGCCCTCGCTGCTGAATAGAGGGCTTTTCTGCAATGCGTGCGATTTACTCCTACGGCGTAGCGCTGATCATCGTTCTGGTGCTCGCCGTCTGGCTGGCGACGGGAACGCTCGTTACCGGCGGCAAGGGTCCGGGCAACGGCGAGAAGCCGGTTGTCTCGCTGATCGAAAAGAATGGCGGACCGCTGACCGACGCCATCGACAAGTCCGGCATCGACAAGAAGCCCTCCGAGGCGATCGATCCGGCACAGACCATTGCCGAACGCAATGACTCGCAGGGCAACGGCGCCAACGCGGCGCCGCGCTCGGTGCGCATCGCCGTCGTCACGGCACAACTGATGCCGATCGAAGTGCCGCTGCGCGGCCGGACCAAGGCAAAGGCCTCGGTTGCCGTCGTGGCGCAGACCTCAGGCATCGTGCAGGCCGTCGCCGTGACCAAGGGCCAGACCGTCAAGGCCGGCGACCTCCTCTGCACGCTCGATCAGGGCGCCCGCAAGCTCGCAGTCGATCAGGCACAGGCGGCCGTCGACCAGGCGCAGAACGCATTCGACTCCAATGCCGCGCTGGTGCAGAAGGGCCTTGCTGCACAGAACACCACGCTCGCCGCGCAGTCGACCCTCTCGGGTGCCAAGACGGCGCTCGAGAACGCCCAGCTCGAGCTGGCCCGCACCGAGATCAAGACCGATGTTCCCGGCGTCGTCGGCGACCCGGTTGCCAATGTCGGCGCGATGCTCGTCGCCGGCCAGCCCTGCGCGACCGTGACCCAGCTCGATCCGATGCTGTTCATCGCCTCGGTGCCGGAAGCCAAGATCGGTTACGCCAAGCTCGGCCTCTCCGCTGACGTGACCACAGTGACCGGCGACAAGGTCACCGGTAAGGTCACCTACATCGCAGCGACCGCCGATGATGCGACCCGCTCGTTCCCGGTCGAGGTCGAGATCCCCAATGCCGACGGCAAGCTGCGCGACGGCATCACCGCCGATGCGGTGGTCAATGTCGGCACCGCACCGGTGACCGTCCTGCCGCAGTCCGTGCTGACGCTCGACGACGACGGCGTGCTCGGCATCCGCACGGTCGAAGACGGCAATAAAGTGGCGTTCCACGCCGTGACCATCGTCAAGGATACACGCGAAGGCGTGTGGATCGTAGGACTGCCGCTCAAGATCAACGTGATCACCGTCGGACAGGAATTTGTCCAGCCCGGCCAGATTGTCGATGCCAAGACCGATGACACCCCAATCGGCAGTGCCGATGCCAGTGCAGCCGCGAGCTCGGAGCAGAAGTCATGATGAATTTCCTCGAGCGCATCCTGCGCATGCCCAGGGTGGTCCTCACGGTGATGGCCATCCTGCTGTTTGCGGGTGTGCTGAGCTACATCTCGCTGCCGAAGGAAAGCTTCCCGGCGATCGACATTCCGTACTTCTATATCTCGGTTAGCGAGACCGGCGTGTCGCCGGGCGATGCGGAGCGCCTGCTCGGCAAGCCAATCGAGGACAAGGTCAAGGACATCGACGGGCTGGTGAATTACACCACCACGTCCTCGACCGGCCATGCCTCGGTACTGCTCGAGTTCGACGCCAACGCCAACAAGGACAAGGCGCTGGCGGACGTCCGCGCCCAGCTCGACGGCATTACCGCCCTGCTGCCGACCGACGCCACGACGCCGACCGTCACCAGCGTTTCGACAGCCAGCTTCCCCTCGATCTCGGTTGCTATTTATGGCGACGTGCCTGAGCGCGCCATGGTGCAGAAGGCCAAGGACCTGCAGGACGCGCTCGAGAAGGTCCCCGATGTGCAGTCGGCCGACATCTCCGGCTCGCGCGACGAGATGCTGGCCATCACCATCGATATGAACAAGCTTGAGGCGTACAATCTGACCGCCGCGCAGCTGCTCGATGCCCTCGCCAAGAACAATCTCGTGGTTCCGGGCGGCACGCTCGACACCGGCAACGGCTCATTCAACGTCGAGGTCCCGGGCCTCATCACCACCGCCGCAGACGTCTACAGCCTGCCGCTGAAGAGCTCGGGCGACACCGTCGTCACCTTCGGCGATGTGGCGCAGATCACCCGGACCTTCACCGACGCCACC
This sequence comes from uncultured Devosia sp., assembly GCA_964570695.1. Taxonomy (GTDB): domain Bacteria; phylum Pseudomonadota; class Alphaproteobacteria; order Rhizobiales; family Devosiaceae; genus Devosia_A. The sequence continues at coordinate 1,437 of CAZNAE010000068.1, read as the reverse complement.
AGCTACGCCTATGTCAACGGCGCCCCGGCGATCACGCTGAGCGTCGTCAAGAAGCTTGGTACCAACGTCATCAGCGTCGTCGACGAGGTGAAGGCGACGACGGCAGAGGTCGCCAAGGACTGGCCAACCGAGATCAACCACTCGTTCCTGCTCGACCAGTCGGAATCGGCCAAGAGCCTCTTCAACTCGCTGCAGGCCGCCGTGCTGACCGCGGTCGCACTGGTGATGATCACCTGCGTCGCGACGCTCGGCCTCCGCCCGGCGCTGATGATCGGCGCGTCGATCCCGATCTCGTTCATGATCGCGTTCCTCGTCGTCAACATCCTCGGCATGACCATCAACATGATGATCATGTTCGGTCTGGTGCTCGCGGTGGGCGTGCTCGTCGACGACCCGATTGTGGTGGTCGAATACGCCGAACGAAAGCTGCAGGAGGGCGTCCCCAAGAAGGAAGCCTTCATCATGGCGGCCAAGAAGATGTTCGTGCCGGTCGTTTCGGCGACCTTCACGACGCTGGGCGCCTTCGTGCCGCTGCTGTTCTGGCCGGGCATCATCGGCAAGTTCATGAGCTACCTGCCGATCATCGTGATCGTCGTGATGTGCGCCTCGCTCGCCTCGGCGCTGATCTTCATGCCGATCATCGGCTCGTTCATCGCCAAGGCACACGTCGATCCGGTGGCCAAGGCGAAGGCCGACATCGTCATGTACCCCGACAAGTTCGACGTGAAGAAAGTTGGCGGCTTCACCGGCATCTACGTCCGCATGATGGCGCGGCTGATCCATTATCCGTTGATCACGCTGCCGATCGGCTTCGCGCTGGTCATCGCCTGCTTCGCCCTCTACATCACGCACCCGACCGGCACCGAGGCCTTCCCGGCGTCGGAGCCCGAGCAGGGCACCGTCAACGTCATCGCGCGCGGCAATTACTCGCCGATCGAGATCCGCAACATGCTGCTCGAGGTCGAGCACAAGATCCTCGCCGTCCAGGGAGTCCAGGATTCGGTGATGGCCTTTGGCGGCGGCGAAGGCGGCTTTGGCGGTGGCAATTCCCCGCCCGATACCATCGGCTCGTTCCAGCTGCAGCTGATGCCCTGGAACGACCGCGTCAAGGCCGACGAGATCTTCACCAACATCCGCAATTCGGTGAAGGACATCCCGGGCCTCGACATCCAGATCGCCGCGCAGGAAAACGGCCCGCCGGCCGGCAAGGCGATCAATCTGCGTGTCGATAGCACGCAGTACGCCGACCTCGCGCCGGTGGTGGGCAAGCTCCGCGACTTCGTGCAGAACAAGCTCGGCGACACCATCGACGTGGAGGACGGGCGCCCCGCCCCCGGCATCGACTGGCAGATCACCATCTACCGCGTCGCCGCCGCCAAATATGGCATCGGCGTGCGCGAGCTCAGCCCCTATGTGCAGCTCGTCACCTCGGGCGTT
>CAZNAE010000067.1:0-17706 GCA_964570695.1 uncultured Devosia sp. | reverse complement strand
GACCGTCAAGATGCGGCTTGGCTGGGACGACGCCAGCCTCAACGCGCCGGACATTGCACGGCGCGCCGTCGAGGCGGGCGCCCGGATGATCACCGTGCATGGCCGGACGCGCCAGCAATTCTACAAAGGATCGGCGCGCTGGGAATTGGTGCGAGCCGTGGTCGAGGCGGTCGATGTGCCGGTCGTGGTCAATGGCGACATCACCGGGCTCGATGCGGCGCGCGAGGCGCTGCAGCAGTCCGGCGCCGCGGCGGTGATGATCGGCCGCGGCGCGCAGGGACAGCCCTGGGTGGTCGGGCAGATCGCGGCCGGTCTGGCGGGCGAGGGGGGTCGGGCGACGCCGGTCGGTGCTGAGCTGACCGCGATCGTCATCGAACACTATGAGGGCGTGCTGAGCGAATACGGCGTCGATGTTGGCGTTCGCGCAGCGCGAAAACATCTCGACTGGTATCTCGAAGCCTCTGGCATCGGGGTCTCAAAACAGACGCGCCGCGACCTGATGGAAGCGCCGGCACCGGCCGAGGCGATCGGGCTAATCGAGGCGATCTTCGGCGGCGAAATGCAGGAAGCGGCATGAACGAGATGCTGGCGCCCAACCTCTCCACCTCGGTGCTGCAGGCCCTGCCGCAACCGGTGATCGTCATCGACGAGGACCGCATGGTGGTTTTCGTCAACTACGCGGCCGAATCCTTCTTCGGCGCCTCGCTCAGCGTGCTGAGCCGGCAGCGGCTCGACGACCTCATCGCGTTCGGCTCGCCCATTGTCGGGCTGGCGCAATCGGTCGCCGAGCGGCGTGCGCCGATGACCGAATATCGAGTTCGGGTGGGCTCGGTCCGTTTCGGGGATAGCGAGGAAGACCGGGTGGTCGATGTGTTCGCGAGCCCGATCTCCGATCTCGACGCCCGGGTGGCGCTGCTCTTTCAGGAGCGCACCATGGCAGACAAGATCGACCGGCAATTGGTGAGCCGCGGCGCGGCGCGCTCGGTCACCGGCCTCGCCTCCATGCTGGCGCACGAGATCAAGAACCCGCTCTCCGGTATCCGCGGCGCGGCGCAATTGCTCGAGCAGTCGGTGACCGCCGAGGAATTGCCACTGGCCCGGCTGGTGCGCGAGGAGGTCGACCGCATTGTCGACCTGATCGACCGGGTCGAGGTGTTCGGCGACGAGCGACCGATCGAGCGCGAAGCAATCAACATCCATGTCGTCCTCGACCGGGTGAAGCTGCTGCTGAAGAGCGGCGTCGCCCGCAACATCACCTTCTCCGAGGAATACGACCCCTCGCTGCCGCCGGTGTTCGGCAACCGCGACCAGCTGATCCAGGTGTTCCTCAACCTGGTGAAGAATGCCGCCGAGGCGCTCGAGCGGACGCCGAAGGCCGAAATCCACATCACCACTGCTTTCCGCCCGGGTATCCGCATCGCGGTGCAAGGGGTGTCGCAGCGCATCTCGCTGCCGCTCGAGATTGCCATCGAGGACAACGGCCCGGGCATCCCCGCCGATTTGATGCCGATCCTCTTCGATCCGTTCGTCACGACCAAGGCGAACGGTTCTGGCCTGGGACTTGCATTGGTTGCCAAGATTGTCGGCGACCATGGCGGCATAATCGACAGCGACAGCCGACCCGGGCGCACCCGGTTCCGGGTGCTGCTGCCCGTCGCCAAGGGGCTGAAGCTGGTGGAAGAGACCGAGGGTTCGTCCGAATGAGTCAAACGGTGCTGCTGGCGGACGACGACGCGGCGATCCGCATGGTGCTGAACCAGGCACTGACGCGTGCCGGCTACGAGGTGCGGCCGACGGGCAACCTTTCGACGATGTGGAATTGGGTCAGCCGCGGCGAGGGTGATCTGCTGATCACGGACGTCGCAATGCCCGACGGCAATGCCTTCGACATCATGCCAAAGATCAAGAAGCTGCGGCCGGACCTGCCGATCGTAGTGATGAGCGCCCAGAACACCTTCATGACGGCGATCCGCGCCAATGAAGTCGGCGCCTACGAGTATCTGCCGAAGCCCTTCGACATCACCGAAGTCCTGTCCGTGGTGGCGCGAGCGCTGGCCGACGCCAAGAAGCCAACTGCGGCGGAGCGGAAAGCCGAGGAGCCGGGCGAGACGATGCCGCTCGTCGGCCGCTCACCGGCGATGCAGGACATCTACCGGGCGCTGGCCCGGCTCATGCAGACCGACCTCACGGTGATGGTCACCGGCGAGAGCGGCACCGGCAAGGAGCTGGTGGCCCGGGCGCTCCACAATTTCGGCAAGCGCCGCAACGGGCCGTTCGTCGCCATCAATATGGCGGCGATCCCGCGCGATCTCATCGAGGCCGAATTGTTCGGGCACGAGAAGGGCGCCTTTACCGGCGCCACGGCCCGATCCTCCGGCCGCTTCGAGCAGGCTGAGGGCGGCACACTGTTCCTTGACGAGATCGGCGACATGCCGATGGATGCCCAGACCCGCCTGCTGCGCGTGCTGCAGGAGGGCGAATACACCATGGTCGGCGGCCGCACGCCGATCAAGTCGAACGTCCGCATCGTCGCGGCGACCCACCGCGATCTCAGCCAGATGATCCGGCAGGGACTGTTCCGCGAGGATCTCTACTACCGCCTGAACGTCGTGCCGATCCGCCTGCCGCCGCTGCGCGAGCGCATCGACGATATCGGCGATCTGGTGAGCCATTTCCTCCGCGCCGCGCAGCAGGAGGGTGAACCGCTGAAGACCATCACCCAGGACGCCATCCGACTGATGCAGGACTATTCCTGGCCGGGGAACGTGCGCGAGCTCGAGAACCTCGTTCGCCGGCTGGTGGCGCTCTACGCCGACGAGAGCATTTCGCGCGAGATCGTGCAGGCGGAGCTCAACATCTCGGACCGGCAAACGGTGCAGACAGCTTCAGGCCCTGTGGACGTGTCGGCGGCGGTCGAGACGCACGTAGCGCAGTTGTTGCGCGAGCATGAGCCAAAGCTGCCGCCGGCTGGGCTCTACCAGCGTGTGCTGGACAAGGTCGAGGCGCCGCTGATCGCCATGGTACTCAATGCTTGCGGCGGCAACCAGATCAAGGCCTCCGAACTGCTCGGGCTCAACCGCAATACGCTCCGCAAGAAAATCCGCGCGCACTCGATCGAGATCGTCAAGCACAGCCGCCGGCAAAGCTGAGTGCGGCCTTTTGCGCTCCGGACAATCGATCCCAAGAGGGCTCGATCGGCCAACCGCTGGGCTACTCCTCGACCCAGGAGTCGAAGCTGCCATCTTTCCTGAGCCGGGCGATCATGAAGCCGCCGCGGCCTTCGCGTACATCGAAACGGTAGTCAGGCTCGATGGCGCGATAGACCTCGGCGGTGTTCTCGGCACTCTCGCGCGAGGTCCGCACGATCGGATTGGCGCCGGATTCGCGAACGAAGGCTTGTGACATGAATCCTCCTCAGCCCGGCAGGGCGTAGGCGATCAACTGGTCGCCAACCTTGGGCTCAAGGATCGAGTTCCCGCCGGCGGCGAAGACCACGTATTCCTTGCCCTTATACGTGTAGACGGCCGGCTCCGCCACCGCGGGCGCCTGAACCAATGACGTCCACAGCACCTTGCCGGACTTGATGTCGATGGCGCGGACGCGCGAATCCATCGAGGCGCCGATGAAGACTACGCCGGATTTGGTGATCACCGGGCTGCCGATGGTCACCGAGCCCCACGAGTCCGGCATGTAGAAGCCCCATTTCTGCACTTGGCCGAAGGGCTCGCGCCAGTTCAGCTTGCCGGTGTTGAGGTCGTAGGACGACAGCGTACCGTAAGGGCCGTTCCAGCACGGCATGCCGAGTGGATTGAGGAAGGTCTGGAGTTCGAAGCCGTAGGGCGCCCCGAGCATGGCGAAATAGCCGTTGGCATTCTTCTGGCCGATATCAAGTCCGGCGTTGATCTTGTCGTACTCCGCCCGGGTATGGAGACGATAGATCTGGGCGACCTGCGACGAGTTGACGATATACGTATTGGTGGTCGGATCGAGCGCGCCGCCGCCCCATTCCACGCCGCCGGCCGTCGCGGGAAAGGCGAGCGTACCCTTGAGGCTCGGCGGCGTGAACCGGCCGTCATAGCGGAGCCCGGCCAAGGTGCGGCTGCAATAGCCGCCACTCAGCGCGTCGGCGAGCCACGAGATGCCGGGGAACTGGTCCGGTGTCGTCGCCTCCGGCGTGGTGGGCCACGGTTGCGTCGGCGCGGCCTGCTCGCCCTGGATATCGGAGGCCGGAACGGCCTTCTCGTCGATCGGGAAGATCGGCTTGCCGGTCAGCCGGTTGAGGACATAGAGGAAGCCCATCTTGCTCGACTGGATCAGTGCCGGAACGGTCTGCCCGTTCTGCTGCAGGTCGAACAGCACCGGCGCCGAATTGGTGTCGTAGTCCCAGATGTCGTGGTGGACGATCTGATAGCTCCAGACCACCGCGCCGGTATCGGGATTGAGCGCCGTCACCGAGGTCGAAAGCGGCATGGGCGCGGTGCGGTCGCCGCCGTAGTAGTCGGGGCTGGGCGAACTGATCGGGATGAAGAGCAGGTTGTTCTGCGTGTCGACCGACATCGACGACCAGACGTTGGACGTGCCGGTCTTGGGGTCGAGGTCCGGCGGGATGGCGTCGAATTTCCAGTTGAGCTTTCCAGTCTGGGCATCGATCGCGAACAGCGAGCCGGGCGGCTGCACCGCCTGCGTCCAGTCCTGCCCCGACCAGCCGACGAACAGCTGGTTCTTGTAGACCGTTGGCGGCTGCAGGATCGACAGCGGCCACTTGTTGTTGACGGTGTTCCACTGGTTGATGTCGAGAACGCCGTTCTGGCCGAAGCCGGCGCAGGCCTGGCCCATGTCCGCATCGACGGCAAAGACCTTGCCGTCCATCGTACCGAGATAGACGATCTTCTGGCACGGGGCGCCGACGGTCGGCGTCGCCGCCTGCCAATAGCTGAGGCCACGGTTCTTCAGTTCGCCCTGCGTGGGATCGACCAGCGGTACGTGGGTGTCGAACGTCCACTTCACCTTGCCGGTGTCCGGCTCGACCGCAAAAATTCGGTCGAACGGGGTCGACACATAGAGTGTGTCGTTGACGAAGAGCGGCGTCGCGCCCCAATCCGAGGCCTTTGGGCCGTTCGGCTTCGTGCCGTCCGAGACATCGCCGGTGTGCATCTCCCAGGCCGTCCGGAGCTGCCCGACATTGTCGGGCGTGATCTGCTCCGCGGTCGCGTACTTCTGGGCATTGAGCTGGCCGGTGAAGGTGTACCAGGCCTGTGTGCCGTCGCTGGCTGTCGAGCCGGCCTGATCGGCGGCAAAAGCGGATGAGCTGAGGAGAGCCGTCGCGAGAACGGAAGCGAGAAGGGCGCTGCGCATCTGGATCAACCGAGATTGGAGACGGGGGAGGTGGGCCGGATCAAATGGACGATCCAGGCGAGGGCGGCGATGATGACGAAGGCGAGGAGAACCCATGCCTCGAGCAGGTACGCGGCGAGGGCCGTGCCGACGAAATCGAGGGCGAGCAGCACCTCGAACAGCCCCCGCAGCCAACCGCGGACCCATCGGGCCACGATCAAGCCGGCGGCCAGCATCATCAGCAGGGTCGAAACGATCACCAGCAGCGCGCCTTCGCTGCCGTGGATGCCGTTGCTGGTCCAGAAATAGTTGAAAAGAGAATCGACGAGGGCGAGGAAGGAAAACAGACCGACCAAAGTCATTGCATAGTCGGTTCGGTAGGATGAGGACGCCAGCGAGGTCATTGCGGTTCCCGGATGGTTAGGGTCGCGTATGGCTCACAAACATGTCTGCGGGAATTCCGTTCCACGCGCCGATCTGCCGGCGGGACACACTCGTTTGATTGGACATCGTCCGGGAGAAACCGACGGGTGTCACATTTCAGCAACAATTGTCTTGAAGGGTCGCCGCGATTGGGTCAGTTTAGCGCCTCTTTGCGGCAATCCGGGAAACGGTCTGTGACATGAGCGACACAGCACTGGCCAGCGGCGGCTTCCCGGACACGTCCGAAGCACCGCCCGCCAAAGCTCCGAATTCATTGTTCAGCCAACGCGGCCGCCAGGCGCTCCGCGCCGTGGGCCTGATCGTCGTCGTGCTGTCGGTGCTCGTCGCCTCGGGCTCCTTCCTGATCATGACCGGCGCCACCGGCATCGAGCCGACGCCCGAAGTCTGGACGCTGATCTGGGTGGCCAACGGCCTCCTTGTGCTGATGGTGGTGGCGCTCGTCGTCACCGAGGCCATGCTGCTGGTGCAGTCGCGTTTCCTCGGTCAGGCCGGCTCCGGACTGCAGTTGCGCATGGTGATGATGTTCGCCTTCGCCGCGGCTGTCCCAGCGATCATCGTCGCGGTCGTGGCGACCATCTCGCTCAACCAAGGCCTCGACCAATGGTTCTCGGACCGCACCAAGACGATGGTCGAGAGCTCGCGCGTCGTGGCGCGGACCTACATGATGGAGCATGCGCAGGTGCTGCGCGACGACATCATCTGGGTCGCCGGCGAGCTCGAGCAGGCGCACAACACGTTCGAGACCGACCGCACGCAGTACCAGCGCATCCTGACCGCGCTGGCGGTGACCCGCTCGCTGCCCTACGCGACGCTGATCTCAGGCGACGGCGACACGCTGATGAAGGCGCAGATCAATGCGCAGGGCGTCGCGCCACAATTGCCGGACGGCCTGCTGCCACACGTCAATGAAGGCGTGCCGACGCTGATTTCGCCCGGCGAGACGCAGCTCGTCGGCGCCGTGGTGAAACTGCGCGGCTACGATGACACCTATCTGTTTGTGGCCCGGCCGGTGAACGCCGAGGTGCTGGAGTTCATGCGGCTGACCGACGACAACGTCACCGCCTACCGGCAATACGCGTCGAACCGGCTGGTGTTCCAGATCACCTTCACCATCATGTATCTGGGCCTCGCGCTGGTGCTGCTGCTCGCGGCGCTGTGGATCGGCATCGCGCTTGCCAACCGCTTCGTCGACCCAATCCGCAATCTGATGATCGCCTCGAGCCGGGTGTCGGACGGCGATCTCGACGTCCAGGTGCCGGTGCAGCCGGGCAGGGGCGACCTGCGCGATCTCAGCAACCGCTTCAACACCATGACGCGGCAACTGCGCTCGCAGCGGGTCGCGCTGGTGCAAGCCAACGAGACCAACGAAAAGCGCCGTCAGTTCACCGAAGCGGTGGTGGAGGGCGTGTCCGCCGGCATCATCGGGCTCGACGCGTTCGGCGCCATCACGCTGTTCAATGCCCGCGCGGTGGAGATGCTTGGCCGCGACGAAATCTCGGTTGTCGGCCAACAGGTGAGCGAAGTGGTGCCGGCACTCGGCGCCATCGTCGATCGCGCCAAGTCGTCGCGCCGCGGTCAGATCCGCGACCAGATCGAGACCGGCTCGGGGCCGGATTATCGGACGTACCAGGTGCAGCTGACGCGCGAAGGCACGATGGCCGAGAGCAAGGGCTTTGTGGTGACGCTCGACGACATCACCGACCTCTTGTCGGCACAGCGCACCGGTGCCTGGGCGGACGTGGCGCGGCGCATCGCGCACGAGATCAAGAACCCGTTGACGCCGATCCAGCTCAGCGCCGAGCGCCTGCGCCGCCGCTACGCGTCAAAGCTCGCCGACGATTTCGAAATCTTCGACAAATGCATCAACACGATCATCCGGCAGGTCGGCGACATCGGCCGCATGGTCGACGAATTCTCGTCCTTTGCGCGCATGCCCGAGGCAACGCCGGCCAAGGCTGACCTGAGCGAAACGGTGCGCTCGGCGGTGTTCCTCGAAAGCGTCCGGCTGCCCGACGTCGAGATCAAGATGGACCTGCCGGAGCAGCCAATGACCGCCTGGTTCGACCAGCGGTTGATCTCGCAGGTGCTCACCAACCTCATCAAAAATGCGGTGGAAGCCATTGAGGGCGCTGGACTTGAGGCGATCAAGGACCCGGTGATTACGGTTCAGCTGCGGACCGATGGCGACAAGGCGCGCATCTCGGTGTCCGACAATGGCAAGGGCTGGCCGAAGGAAAACCGGCAGCGCCTCCTCGAGCCCTATATCACGACGCGCGAAAAGGGCACCGGACTGGGGCTTGCCATTGTCGCCAGGATCATCGAACAGCATGGCGGCAGCGTCGACCTGATCGATGCCGAACCCGATCCGAGCGGACGGATCGGCGCCTGCTTCACCTTCACGCTGCCGCTTCAGTCGGACGACGAAGCGACGGACGACGTCAACGACAAACCGGAAGCGGGCGAGGGCGAGTCAGCGCCTTCCTCCCCAAGCCAGGAGGAGCCGCCTGTCATGGCGGAGGTAAAGACGTAGTATGGCGCGTGACATCCTGATCATCGACGACGAAGACGACATTCGCGATCTGATCGCCGGCATCCTCGAAGACGAGGGCTACGAGACGCGGCAGGCGCACGATGCCGATTCCGGGCTCAACGAGATTGCCCGGCGGCGGCCGAGCCTCGTCTTCCTCGACATCTGGATGCAGGGCTCGCGGCTCGACGGGCTGCAACTGCTCGACGTGTTCCAGACCCAGCACCCGGATATGCCGGTGGTGATGATCTCGGGGCACGGCAACGTCGAGACGGCGGTATCGGCGATCCGCCGTGGCGCCTACGACTACATCGAGAAGCCGTTCAAGATCGACCGGCTGCTGCTGATCACGCAGCGGGCCATGGAGGCGACGCGGCTCAAATCCGAGGTCGAAGAGCTGCGCGGCCGGGCCAGCACGCAGTCGATCGACATGGTCGGCGTCTCGCCGGCGCTGCAACAGGCGAGGGGGGTGATCGAAAAATCGGCGCCTACCAATTCGCGCATCTTCATCTCCGGCCCATCTGGCAGCGGTAAGGGCCTTGCCGCACGGCTGATCCATCAGCGCAGCCCGCGTGCCGAGGCGCCCTTCGTCGAGATCAACTGCTCGCTCTATTCGCCCGACGAAGTGCAGTTCGTGCTCTTCGGTCGCGAGACGCGGGAGAAGACGGGTACGCTCCGCACCGAGGTCGGGGCCCTGGAGCGGGCGCATGGCGGCACGCTCTATCTGAGCGAAGTCTCGGCACTGCCGGCGACGGCGCAGGGGGCGCTGCTCCGCACGCTGGTCGAGAACAAGTTCAATCGCGTCGGCGGCACGGTGGGCGTGCCGATCGATGTCCGTATCATCTCGGCGAGCTCGCAGAACGTCGCGCAGCAGATCGAGGACGGCACCTTCCGCTCCGATCTCTTTCACCGGCTGTCGATCGTGCCGCTGCAGCTGTCGCCGCTGAAGGAGCGGCGCGAGGATGTGCCGCCGCTGGTTGATCTGTTCCTCGACCAGATCGCCCGTATGCACAATTTGAAGAGCCTCACCATAGGCACCGACGCCATCGCGGTGTTGCAGGCGCAGGATTGGCCCGGCAATGCGCGGCAATTGCGCAACTCGATCGAGCGGTTGCTGATCCTCATCAAGGATACGCCGCCCGACAATGGCGTGATCACGGCCCAGATGCTGCCCTCCGATATCGGCGAGGTGCTGCCGACGGTGGGCGACACCGACGAGTCGGCGCATTTGATGAGCCTCCCGCTGCGCGAGGCGCGCGAGGTGTTCGAGCGGCAATATCTGCTGGCGCAGATCGAGCGCTTCGGCGGGAACATTTCCAAGACCGCCGAGTTCGTGGGGATGGAGCGGAGTGCGCTGCATCGCAAGATAAAATCTCTCGGACTTTAGCCTCACCCCTCGCGGGTAGGCATCGCCAACCCGATATGGCATAGTCAGGCTGCGGGACGGCGGACAGACGGATCAGACCGGCGAGGCAACATGCCTTCCCGGCCCTGGAAGTTTTGGCGCACCTAACAGCGCCAACAATGACAAGAGGCCAGAAATGCCCGGTGAAAAGGCACAAAATCTACAGGATTCATTTCTCAATCACGTCCGGAAACACAAGGTTCCAGTGACGATCTTCCTGGTCAACGGCGTCAAGTTGCAGGGCGTCATCACCTGGTTCGACAATTTCTGTTTGCTGCTCAGGCGCGATGCTCAATCGCAACTGGTCTATAAGCACGCGATTTCGACCATCATGCCGGGTGCGCCAATCCAGCTGTTTGATCCCGAGCACGTGGAAGACTAGGCAGGCAGCCATGTCAGACAGTTTCGACGACGAGGACCGCGCAGGCGGTCCGCAGCGCTTTATCGACCAGCGTCCAGGACCGACGCGGGTGGGCGTGGTTGTGCCCGACGTGCGCGGCGTGACCACGACCCACAGCATCGAAATGCGGAAGGCCGAGTTCGAAGGCCTGGCGCAGGCCATCCGCGTCGAGCTGGTGTTCTCCGAGATCGTCAAGGTACGCGAGGTCAAGCCCGCGACCTTCATCGGTGGCGGCCATGTCGAGGAGTTGAAGAAGAAGGTCGAGGAGGGCAAGGTCGAGCTGCTGCTGGTCGACGCCGCGCTCGGCCCAGTGCAGCAGCGCAACCTCGAGACCGAGACCGGCGCCAAGGTGCTGGACCGCACTGGACTGATCCTCGAAATCTTCGGCGAACGGGCCGCGACGCGCGAAGGCGTGCTGCAGGTCGAACTGGCGCATCTCAACTACCAGAAGAGCCGCCTGGTGCGGTCATGGACCCACCTTGAACGGCAGCGCGGCGGCTTCGGCTTCCTCGGCGGCCCCGGCGAAACCCAGATCGAAAGCGACCGCCGACTGCTCGAAGAGCGGATCAAGCTGCTCGACGAGCGGCTGGAGAAGGTCAAGCGCACGCGTGGCCAGCAAAAGGGTGGCCGCGACGCTGTCTCGCTGCCGATCGTGGCGCTCGTGGGCTACACCAACGCCGGCAAATCGAGCCTCTTCAACAGGCTGACCGGGGCGGGCGTGTTCGCCGAAAACCTGCTGTTTGCGACCCTCGACACCACCGTCCGCAAGATCGAGTTGCCGCACGGCCGGCAGACGATGATCTCCGACACCGTCGGTTTCGTCGCCGACCTGCCGACGACGCTGGTCGCGGCCTTCCGCGCCACGCTCGAGGAGGTCACCGACGCGGACATCATCCTGCATGTCCGCGATGTGGCCAATCCGGACCACGAGGCGCAGGCGATCGATGTGCTGAAGGTGCTGGGCACCCTCGGCGTCGCGGCCGACAAGCAGCCGATCATCGAGGTCTGGAACAAGATCGATCTCGTCGGCACCGACGAGATGTCGCGCCGCGAGGCGCTGCAGACGGTGAAACCGGCGGGCTCCGTGGCGGCGACCGTGCAGGTCTCGGCGCAGACCGGCGAAGGCATTGCAACGCTGCTCGACACTATCGAGGCGACCCTTGCCGCCAAGAGCCAGACCTACAAGGTGCGCGTGCCGCACGTAAATGGCGCTGACGTCAACTGGCTGTATGGCCATGCCGAGATCATCAACCGCGAGGAGCCGGACGAGGAGGGCCAGACCTACGAGGTCCGCGTCGATCCGCGGCATCGCGATGCGTTCTCGCAGCGCTTCGTCGGACGGATCGAGGCGGCTTAGGCCTTCTGCTTGTCCGCCGCCCGGATTTCGTTCCAGTAGCCGTCCAGCCGGTCGAGGCCAGCTTCGGCGATCGGCACATTGTCCTGCCTCGCCCGATCCTCGACGTAGTGGAAGCGGCGCGTGAATTTCGCGTTGGCGTCGCGCAGCGCGGCTTCGGGGTCGATGCCCATGTGGCGGGCGAGGTTGGCGATAGCGAACAGCAGGTCGCCCAGTTCCTCGTGTCTGTCGGCCGGCGTTGATGCTTCGCGCACCTCCGCGATCTCTTCTGTGACCTTGGCCATCACGGTGTCGACGTCGGGCCAGTCGAAGCCGACCTTGGCGGCGCGCTTTGTGAGCTTGTCGGCACGCGCCAGCGCGGGCAGGGTATGCGCGACGTCATCGAGCACCGAAGGCGGTGCGCTCCCCTTGGCGGCTTTGGCAGCGCGTTCGCCGGCCTTGATCTCATCCCATTTGAGCCGGACGCCCTTGGCGCTTTGTCCGGCTGCCGCGGCAGCTTCCTCGCCGAAGACGTGCGGGTGGCGTCGGATCAGCTTCTCGGTGATCGCCCGCACGACATCGCCAAAATCGAACAGGCCGGCTTCGGACGCCATCTGGGCATGGAATACCGGCTGCAGCAGCAAGTCGCCGAGTTCCTCGCGCAGGTCGTCGTAGTCCTTGCGCTCGATCGCATCGGCAACCTCGTAGGCTTCCTCGATGGTGTAGTGACGGATCGACGCGAAGTCCTGCTCGAGATCCCACGGACAGCCATCGACCGGATCGCGGAGCGTCGCCATGATTTCGAGGAGACGGGCGATGTCGCGGGACGGCTGCATGCGGCGGACTCGGTTGCGGGGCGTGCCGACGCTAGCCCAGCGGCAACCGGCAACCAACCGCTCAGCGCACATCCGCGATTCGCATAAGATATATTATGGAACTTTTGCCATTGGAACGATTGCCGGCAGAGGCCTGGATTTTAGGCGATTTGCACCGAAGCAGTCGCGAGGATGGACGGCGCCGATGGCGCCGTCCATTGTTCCTGGTCGATCAGCTGAGGCCCGACGATGCGCGGCCACGGCTCGCGAGAGCGTCGATGGTGACGGCAATGATCAGCACGATGCCGGTCACGACGTAACGCATTGCGGCGGCAAGCCCGAGCAGGCCCATGCCGTTATCGATCGATGCGATGACAAGGCCACCGAGAATGGCGCTGATGGCGCGGCCGCGACCACCGAACAGGCTCGTTCCGCCGATGACCGCGGCAGCGATGCAATACAGCACCAGCGTGCCACCATCGAGGTTGGTCGAGACCGAGCGAAGGCGCGAGGCATAGATGATACCGGCCACGCCGCCCATGAACCCGGCGATCGTGAACACGGCGATGCGGATGCGCTTCACCGGGATACCGGCGCGACGCGCCGCTTCGGCATTGCCGCCGATGGCGTAGACATAGGTGCCGAAACGGGTCCGTTTCTGGACGATCGTCCATAGCCAGGCAAAGCCGAAGACGATCAGGAGCACCCAGGGCACGCCCTGGATCGGTGCGGCACGACCGCGATTGACGTTGCAAAGCGCCACCACGAGGATGCCAGCGACAATGATGCCGGCGATCTTCAGCCAGATCAGCCCCGCCGGCTCGCTCGAATGCTTGCGCCGGCGCGAGGTCACGATCATGTCGGTGCAGATCAGCGCCAGCAGCACCGCCATGACGATCCAACTCACCGTCGGGTCGAGCAGGCCATTGGCGAGGTTGGTGATCATCTCGTTGTTGATCGGGATCGTGCCGCCATTGCCCAGAATGATCAGCATGACGCCGTTCCAGGCCAACAGGCCCGCGAGCGTCACGATGAAGGCCGGCAGGCCGATCCCCGTGATGATGATGCCGTTCAGTAGCCCGATGGCAGCACCGCACAGCAGCCCCGCGGGAACCGCCAGCCACCATGGAAAACCGTGGTCGCCATAAACCATCAGCGCGGTGACCACGCCGGCGACGCCGCCGATGAAGCCGATCGACAGGTCGATTTCGCCCAGCAGCAGGATGAAGATCATGCCGAGCGAGAACAGCATGTAGACAGACCCCTGAACCATCAGGTTCACGAGGTTGCCGGGCGTCAGGAAATTGCCGTTGAGGCTCTGGAAAATCACCGCGAGGATGATCAGCCCGCCGATCACCGGCAGCGCGCCGGTATCGCCGGCGCGGACGCGGGCGATCCAGTTGCTGAAGTACTGACCGAGCGTATCGGCCTTGATCAGATTAACTGCAGCGACAGGCGCCGGAGCCGGGGTATCGTTCGGCGCGCCATTGCCATGCGCGGGATTCGTGTCGGTCATGCCGCGTCCCCTTCCCGGCTAAACATGTTGCGCGGCGGACGCCGCGGGTGCTGCCGGCGTACCGGGGAAACGCGTGCCGGAGCGGCCGGTGGTGATCAGCTCCACCAGCTCCGAACTGCTCACGTCCTTTTTGTCCGGCTGCGCGACGAGCACGCCCAGGCGCAGCACCGCGATGCTGTCGGCGACCTTCAGCACGTCCTCGAGATTGTGCGAGATGATAATGACGCCGAGACCGCGATCGGCGAGCCGCCGGACCAGCGCGAGCACCTGTGCAGTCTGCGCCACGCCGAGCGCGGCGGTCGGCTCATCGAGCACGACGAGCTTTGAATTCCACATCACCGCCTTGGCGACGGCGACCGATTGGCGCTGGCCGCCCGAGAGGCTCGAAACCTGCTGGCGGATGGATCGGATGGTGGTGACGTTGAGCCCGGCCAGCGTCTCGCGCGCCAGGTCTTCCATCGCCTCTTCGTCGAGAAACAGCCCGCGTACCCGCTCGCGGCCGAGGAACATGTTCTGGACGATGTCGAGATTGTTGGCGAGCGCCAGGTCCTGATACACGAACTCGACGCCCAGCGCCGACGCCTCTTTCGGATTATGTACGTTGACAGGCTGGCCTTCCCAATAAAACGAACCACCGTCGAGCTGGTAGATGCCGGCAAGGCATTTGATCAGGGTTGATTTGCCGGCCCCGTTGTCGCCCACAAGCGCGGTCACCCGGCCGGCCCGGACCGTCATATTGACGCCCCGCAGCACTTCGACGGCGGCGAAATGCTTCTTGCCATCGCGCAGTTCGAGCAAAGGTGTATCGGCCATAGATCCCCCGAAAGCCGTCAAAAGCGTAACAAATCGCCCGGCTCATGGCGAGCCGGGCGACTGTTTTAGTCTGGGTAGGTCTTACTTCACGCCGGCTGCAGTGCAAGCGGCGGCGAAGTCGGCGGTGCAGATGGCGGCCGGGTCGAGGAACTTGTCGGCGATCACGGTCGATTCCATGTTCGCGGCAGTCACGGCGAGCGGCGTCAGCAGCAGCGACGGGGTCTTGTGGTTCTGAGCGTCAACCGAGCCATTCAACAGGGCCGGGTCAGGGGTCTGGCCGGCACGAGCAAGAACGGCGAGGACCGCGGCGCCCGCGACTTCCTCATAGATCGGCTTGTAGACGGTCATGTACTGGTAGCCAGCGAGAATGTTCTGGGCACCCTGGAGCGTCGCGTCCTGGCCGGTGACCGGAACGGTCTTCGGCGGAACCTTGTTGTTCTTCAGGATCGAGATCGCCGACTGGCCGAGGCCGTCATTGGCGGCGAGAACGGCATTGATCGCCGAGTTCGCCTGCATGCCCTGCTCGAACATCGTGGCGCCCTGCTGGTTGTCCCAGTTCGGAACGCGGATGCGGCTCGCGAGGGTCGCAGTCTTGGCGTCATAGAGCGGCTGCAGAACCGAGTCATAGCCCTGCTCGAAGAGCGTGGCATTGTTATCGGTCGGCGAACCGCCGAGCTCGAAGATGACCGGGTTCTTGACGTTCCACTCCTTGAGCGCGGCAACCATGCCTTCGCCCTGCAGCTTGCCGACGGCCACGTTGTCGAACGACACGTAGTAAGCGGCATCGCCGTTCAGCGTCAGGCGGTCGTAGTCGATCGACACGATGCCCTGGGCTTTGGCTTCGGCCTGGATGGCCGCGGCGGAGCCGGAGTCGAGGTTGGCGATCACGATGACCGAAGCGCCCTGCGTGATGGCCTGCTCGGCCTGGGTCTGCTGCGTCTGCGGCGAACCCTGAGCGTTGACGATCGTGTAGTCGTTGGCGGTCAGGCCCATGGCCTTGAACGCGGCGTCGAAGCCGGGCGCGTCAACGCCGGCCCAACGGGCGCTCGACTGGGTGTCGGGCAGCAGAACCGCAATCTTGCCTTTGCCGGCCTTGGCCACATCCGACAGCGCGGAAAGCTTGGCGAAGATCGCATCCTGGCCACCACCGGCGGCCAGATCAGCGGCGGTCAGGCCCGCCGCCGAAGCGACCGAACCCGACCCGAGCGCGAGAGCGCTGGCCAGCAGAGCGGTCGTTGCAACAGTCTTTAGATAACGCATGTGATGTCCTCCCGTTTGTGCCATCCAAATCTTCTCGACGGTGCACAAAGAACGGCGGTGTTATCGGCGCGGGACCCATTTCTGTCAACGAGTCTGATAGGAATTTTGCAGGTACGTACCTCAATGCCGCAAACCCCCGACTTAGCTGCCAAAATATGACTAATCGTTCGGGTTATGAAATCGATGCCGGACGCGGCTATGAAATCGATGCCGTAACTGTGATCGTTTGCCGCGTTGGCGCGGGTTGGCGACACTCTAGCGCGGCGAAATCACCCGCCCATGAATGACATCGATGCACAGGCCGTCGAAGGCCGGACGGACGTTGTCCGGCGTGACGAGATCGGTCTCGGCGTAGTCCAGGTCGATATGGAGATTGGTCAGAACGGCCTCCCGCGGCCGGTACTTTTCAACCACGGCGAGGGCTTCACTGAGACTCAGATGGCTCGGATGGGGTGTCGGGCGCAGCGCGTCGAGGATCCAGACATCGAGGCCGGAGACGGCCGCCGCTGATTCCGGCGGGATGCCGCTCAGATCGCAGGAGTAAGCGAAGTGGCCGATCCGGAAGCCGAGCGAAAAGATCTCACCATGATCCTGCCGGAACGGCAGTAGCGTGATGTCGCCGCCCGGTCCGGAGATGGTCACAGGCTCGCCGGCCGCGATGATGTTCTGGTTGAGAATCGGCGGGTAGCCGCTGCCCGGCGGCGCGGTGAAGCAATAGGCGAAGGACTGCACGATCCGCTGCCCGGCCTCGCGGCTGAAATAGACGTCGACGCGCTTGCGATTGTTGAGCGCCAGCACCCGCAGGTCGTCGATGCCGTGCGTGTGGTCGGCGTGCTCATGGGTGTAGAGCACGGCATCGAGACGATCGACCTTGGCGTCGAGCAACTGCTCGCGGAGGTCACAGCCGGTGTCGATGACGATGCGCGTCGGCGCGCTGTCGCCGGTTCGGCCCTCGATCAGCAGCGAACAGCGGCGGCGGCGATTCTTCGGATTGGCTGGATCGCAGACGCCCCAATTGCCGCCAATGCGCGGCACGCCGCCGGACGAACCCGAGCCCATGATGGTGGCAATGATCTCGGTCGCGGCAGCCATCAGAGTTTTGCCCTCGAGAACAGGCGAAAGAAATTGGCGGTGGTTTCTGCCGCGAGCGTGTCGAAGGGCACGCCCCTCACCTCGGCCAGCTTCTCGGCCGTGTGCCGGACATAACTCGGCTCGTTCGACTGGCCGCGATGCGGCACCGGCGCGAGATAAGGCGCGTCGGTTTCGACCAGAATGCGATCGGCCGGCGTGAAGGCGGCCACCTCGCGGATAATCTCGGCGTTCTTGAACGTCAGGATGCCCGAGAACGAGACATACCCCCCCAGCGCGAGGCCCCGCCGCGCCAGATCGATGCCCGCGGAGAAACAGTGCAGCACGAACGGGAAGGCGCCCCTCGCGCTTTCCTCTTCGAGGATGGACGCCGTGTCCTCGTCGGCCGAGCGCGAATGGATCACCAGCGGCAGGCCGGTTTCGCGGGCGGCCGCGATGTGGCGGCGAAAGCCCGTCGCCTGCGCCGCGTAGTCGCCGTCGTAGTGATAGTCGAGCCCGGCCTCGCCGATCGCGACGCAGCGCGGATGCGCCGCCAGCCGGACGAGATCGGCCGTCTCGATGTGCAGCTCTTCGTGCGCGTGGTGCGGATGCGTACCAACGGAGCACCAGATCTGGCGGTGCGCTTCCGCGATGGCGGTGATCTGAGCGAAGCGCTCGACGCGTGTCGAGATCGTCACCATGCCATCGACGCCATTGGCCTTCGCCCGCGCCAGCACCCCGTCACGGTCGGCGGCGAGTTCGGGGAAATCGAGATGGCAGTGGCTGTCGAT
>CAZNAE010000066.1:0-17945 GCA_964570695.1 uncultured Devosia sp. | reverse complement strand
GCCTGCTCGAGGTTGGAGAAGTCGCCGGTGCCGGCCACGGCCTGCACGTCGCGATCGGCCCAGGTCGAGAGCTTGTACTCGAGCTCGTCGAGGTAAGGCAGCTGGTTACCCGCTTCGTCGACCTTCCAGTAGTAAGGGTTGCGGCGCAGCACGACGATGTCGTCCGGGCGATACTCGACCGGCACCCAGGCGCCCATCACCGGGAAGTTCATGTATTCCGGCGGGAAGGCGTTCTGGTACTGGTCGTAGGTGTTCTTGGAATACTTCGGATGCATCGGCTTGAGGATATGGGCCGGCAGCGGACAGAACCCACCATACGCCATGGTGTAGAGGTACTGCTTGGGGAAGGCTTCCTTGAAGGTCCACAGCACCGTGTAGTCGTCGACTTTCTCGAGCGTCGTGCCGACACCGAAACTATCGGGGCCGTTCGAGTTCAGCGGCTTCACGTTGGGGTCCGAGATATTGTCCTGCCAGTAGAACATGACGTCGTCGGCCGTGAACGGCACACCGTCCGACCACTTGGCGCCTTCGATCAGGTGCATGGTCAGCTTGTGACCATCGGGCGACCAATCCCAGCTCTTGGCAAGGTTCGGCATGGGCTCAAGTTCATTGGCTTTGACTTCGAACAGAGGACCGGTGCGGGTCAGGCACTCGTACATGCCGATATCGATGCCGCCCCAGCCCTGGATCTGGCCGGCGGCGTAGTTCCAGCCCTGCGGACGGCCGCCGATGACGTGACGCATCACGTCGCCATAAACGCCGGTGCCGTCGGGCTCGTTGGCCGTCTTGTAGACCAGCGGCTCCTTCGGCAGGCGGTCCGCAACGGGCGGCAGCTTGCCGGTCTTGACGAACTGGTCGGTGACCCATTGCGGCTCGTGGTAGGCCGGCAGCGCCTTATATTCCATAATGTCAGAAATGCTGACAAAGTTCGGCGCCTGTTGCGCGTCGAACTTCGGCGGATCCGGCAGCGGGGCCGGAGCCACCTGCGCGAATGCCTGGCTGGTCAAGATCGAGACCCCAAGCAAAAGCGCGCCCGCAAGGGCGAGATTTCTACTGGTCATGTTTCCTCCCAAACAACGGACAGCGCACCCCGCGCCAGTACGCCGTTCTAGTGCGGCATACGACGTCCGTTGAAGTCTGATTGGTAGTGCTTGCGTCCGGCGAAACAATTCGACATGCTGAGTCAGTTGTTCCGGTTTCTAAAGACGAGTGGCGTGATGTACGTGCACCGACTCCCCTCTTCGGAGGCCCAGCCCGACCCCAGGCGCAAGACCGGCACGGCGCCCCGGCCACAGCCGCGGCCCGATCGCAAATTTTATGCCTCCACGTCGGCCTTCGGCCGCTTCGGTATGCGCTGGTTCGACCCGCAGCTGATGGAGAAGGAACACTACCACGGCCATATCGAGCTCAATTGGCTGACCGCTGGCACGATGGATTATGTCATCGACGGACACGAGGTATCCGTCCCCGCCAATCGCCTGATCATGTTCTGGGCCGGCATTCCGCATCAGACGGTTGGAATCGATCGTGGCCGGAAAGGCGACAGCCGACAGTGCAATGTGTATCTGCCGCTCGACAGCTTTCTGCATATGCCCAATCTCGGCCGCCTGACGGAGACGATGATGGGCGGCGGCATGATCGCTCTCGATCAGGACGCGATCAACACCGAGACGCTCAACCGCTGGTACGACGATTACCGTCGCGGCGACGCCGAACGTGGCGACATCCTCAGATCCGAGATCGCGCTGATGTTGCGCCGGGCTTCCGTCACCGGTTGGGACGAATTGCTGTCGCCGTGGATCGAAGCCGTCACTCCGACCACCAAGGCGGCGACCCCCCTGCGCTATGTCGTGGCGATGATCAAGCACATTCTAGAACATCTCTCCGAGCCGTTGCGTTCCGAAGACATCGCCAAGGTGGTCGGCCTGCATCCGAACTATGCGCTCAACGTCTTCACTTCCGTGATGAACGTCTCGATCCACAAGTTCGTCGTCCGGATGCGGCTAATCCGGGCCCGCTCGCTGCTGTTCGAGGGCAAGCTATCGATCGAGAACGTCGCCTTCTCGAGCGGATTCACGGCGCTCAGCCAGTTCTACGAGCAGTTCCGCAACGCCTACGGCATTACGCCGCGCGAAATGCGGGCGCACTACCTGCACCAGACCTAGGCAGGCGCCGACAAGCTTCATATATCGAGGAAAATCCTGTAGGAGGCAGCCTTACCCTTTTGGCCGCCATTTCAACCATAACAGACGATCCTCAATGAGCATGGACAGAGCAGCAGCCAAACCCCCAAAATCGGGCGGTCTTATCGGGTTGCTGCGCCCCTATTGGCCCTGGATTCTGCTGCTGGTGCTGCTGACCATTGCCAGCAACAGCCTCAATCTGGTCGGTCCAAAGATCATCTCGGGTGCCATTGACGGCATCGGTTCGCCCGAATTTTCGCTGCTGAAGATCGTCTCGCAGTTCGTGGCGCTGGCGATCGGCGTTTTCGTGCTGACCTATTTCCAGAGCATCGTCCAGACCCTGACCTCGGAGCGCGTTGCCCGCGACCTCCGGACGCGCCTCGTCGGCAAGATCGCGCAGCAGGACTTTGCCTACGTGCAGACGGTGTCGCCAGCGCGGCTCCTCACCAATCTCACCTCTGATGTCGACGCCATCAAGAACTTCATCTCGCAGGCGATCGCGTCGATCGTCTCGTCGCTTTTCCTGATCGTCGGCGCCAGCGCGCTGCTGCTGCTCACCGACTGGCAGTTGGCGCTCGCTGTGCTGACCGTCGTGCCAGTCATCGGCGTCACGTTCTACCTCGTGCTGACGCGCGTGCGGAAACTGTTCCGCCGGGCGCAGGCGGCGATCGACTGGCTTAACAAGGTGATCAATGAGAGTATCCTCGGCTCGTCGCTGATCCGGCTGGTGAACTCGCAGACCTCGGAATACCAGAAATTCCTCGCCGCCAATGGCGAGGCGTTCGGCATCGGCATGAGCATCCTGAAACTGTTCTCGGGCCTCATTCCGGCAATCATCTTCCTCACTAATCTCGCGACGCTGGTCATCCTCGCGTTCGGCGGTCATCTGGTGATCAGCGGCTCGATGACGCTCGGCGATTTCACCGCGTTCAATTCCTATCTCGGCATCCTGATCTTTCCGATCGTCATCATCGGCTTCATGAGCAATGTCGTAGCGCAGGCACAGGCCTCCTTCGACCGTATCTCCACTGTGCTGGCGGCACCCGAGCCAAAGACCGAGGGCGTCGTGACCGCCGATCTGCGGGGTGACATTGCCGTGGAGCACCTGACGATCCGCTACGGCGAGCGCAAGGCACTTGACGACGTGAGCTTCACGGCACAGGCGGGCACGCGCACCGCCATCATCGGCCCCACCGCGGCAGGGAAGACGCAATTGCTGTTTGCCCTCACGGGGCTGATCGAGCCGCAGGCGGGGTCGATCACCTATGACGGGCTGACACTGGCGGCCTATGACAAACAGGCGCTGCACCGCCAGGTCGCGCTAGTGTTCCAGGACAGCGTCACCTTCAACCTGACGCTGCGCGAGAATATCGCTTTCAGCAACACCGTGGACGATGACAGCCTCGCCAAGGCGATCGACACCGCCGAGCTCGAGGACTTCATCGCCACCCTCCCCGCCAAACTCGACACGGTGATCTCCGAGCGCGGCACGTCTCTATCGGGCGGCCAGAAGCAGCGTATCATGCTGGCTCGGGCGCTGGCACTAAATCCCAAAGTCTTGCTGCTCGACGATTTCACCGCCCGCGTCGACCAGCGGACCGAGCGCAAAATCCTCGGCAACGTCCGCAAGAACTATCCCGGCATCACACTGGTTTCGGTGACGCAGAAGATCGCGCCGGTCGAGGACTACGACCAGATCATCCTCCTGATGGAGGGGAAAGTCCTCGCCGTCGGCACCCATGCCGAACTGCTGCACGCTTCGCCCGAATACGTGCAGATCTACCAGTCGCAGCAGAGCACGGAAGATTATGAACTACAGGCTTAACGTCGCTGACGCGAGCCAGCAGAAAGAGCCGATCTGGAAGGCGCTTGCCCGCCTGCTGCCGCTGATGAAGGGCGAAGGCCGCAAGGTGATCATCGCCTTCGGGGCGATCCTGATCTCGTCTGCCGTTTCGCTCGTCGCCCCACTGATCATCGGCTACACGGTCGATCACTTCATCGCCAGCAAGGACTATGGCGGGCTGGCCCTGTGGAGCGGTATTCTGCTTGTCGTCTACCTGGTCGGCCTTGGCTCGTCCTACACGCAGTCACGCACCATGGGCGGTGTTGGCCGCCGCATCCTGTTCAACCTCCGCAACGCCATCTTCAACAAGCTGCAGGAACTGCCGGTCGCGTTCTTCAACCAGAACCGGTCGGGCGATTTGATCTCGCGCATCAATAACGACACCGACAAGCTCAACCAGTTCTTCGCCCAGGCGCTGATGCAGTTCCTCGGCAACGCGTTCCTCATCCTCGGCGCGGGTATCCTTCTCCTGGTGCTCAACATTCGGCTCGGCGCCGCCGCGCTGGTGCCAGCGGCCTTGGTGCTGATCGCCACGCAATTGCTGTCCGGTTGGGTCAAGCGCACCAGCTTCAAGAGCCTGCAGACCCTGGGCGGGCTGAGTGGCGAGATCCAGGAGAGCCTTGCCAATTTCAAGGTGATCGTCGCCTTCAACCGCCTCGACTATTTCCGACAGAAATTCGCCGGCGCCAACGACGCCAACTATAGCGCTTCCATCCGCGCCGGCATCGCCAGCAACATCTTCATCCCGCTCTACGGCCTCGCCTCGAACCTCGGCGTGATGGTGGTGATCGCCTATGGCATCTACCTGATCACGACCGGAGATATCACCGTCGGCCTGCTCATCGGCTTCCTGCTCTACGTCAACAATTTCTACAATCCGCTGCGGCAGCTCGCAGCGATCTGGTCGTCGCTGCAACTGGCCCTCGCCGGCCTAGACCGTATTTCGGAAGTGCTGGCACTCAACTCGGACATGCCGATCGTGCCGGCGCAGCCGACCGGCGGCCACGCTGTCATGGCCTTCAAGGATGTCTCGTTCCACTATCCCGACGGCCAGAACGTGCTGAAATCCGTGAACCTCTCCCTCGAGCGTGGCAAGACTTACGCTTTGGTGGGCCCGACGGGTGGCGGCAAGACGACGACGGCGTCGCTGATGGCGCGGCTCTACGATCCGACCGCCGGCACGGTGCTGCTGGACGGCAAGGACATCCGCTCCTACGAGCCGTCGGAACGGGCGCAGAAGATCGGCTTTATCCTGCAGGAGCCGTTCCTGTTTACCGGGACGGTGCGCGACAACATCCTCTACGGCAACGCGGCGGAGTCCGGCCTCACGGCCGAACAGCTTACCGCCCATCTCGATGCCGCTGGCCTGTCCGGTCTTCTCGCCCGCTTCGATCACGGGCTCGATACAAAGGTCTCTTCGAGCGGCGACGCGATGAGCCTTGGGCAGAAGCAGCTCATCGCCTTCATCCGCGCGGCGTTGCGCGAGCCGGAAATCCTGATCCTCGACGAAGCGACCGCCAACATCGACACTGTTACCGAACAGCTGCTCGAGGAAATCCTGAAGAAGCTGCCGGCGACGACGACGCGGGTCATCATTGCACACCGGCTCAACACCATCGAGAATGCCGACGAGATCTATTTCGTCAACGGCGGTGCGGTGACGCGCGCCGGCTCGATGGAGAGCGCCGTCGACATGCTGATGCACGGCGCGGTCGCGAGCTAGAGCTCGATCCAGACCGGCGCATGGTCGCTGGCGCCCTCCTCACCGCGAATCTCACGGTCGACGCCGGCGTTCCTCAGCTTGCGCGCGAGACTCTTGCTCAGCAGAAAGTGGTCGATCCTGAGGCCGGCGTCACGTGGCCAGCGGTTCCGCATGTAGTCCCAGAAGGTGTAGATCGTCTCGTCCGGATGGACTTTCCGCAGCGCGTCGGTCCAGCCCTGCTCCAGCAGGCGCCGATACGCGAGCCGCGGCGCCGGCTGCACCAACGCGTTGTCGCGGTATGACGTCGTCACGTAGATATCGCGCGGTTCAGGAACGACGTTGTAGTCGCCGGCGAGGACCACCGGCAGCTTGGTATCGAGCAGTTCCTGCGCGTGCGTCGCCAGCCGCGCCATCCAGCTGAGCTTGTAGTCGAACTTCGGCCCTGGCTGCGGGTTGCCGTTCGGTGCGTAGAGCGAGGCAACGACGATACCGTTGACCGCTGCCTCGATGTAGCGCGCCTGCTCGTCGGCCTCATCGCCCGGCAGCGCTCGGTTGGTCAGGATCGGATCGAGCCCTCGCGCCAGGATGGCAACACCGTTCCACGCCGACTGCCCCTTCCACACCGCGCCGTAGCCGGCATCGGCGATCGCCGAGCGCGGAAACTGCCGGTCCGTCGCCTTCAATTCCTGGAGGCAGACAATGTCAGGCTTGGCATCGGCCAGCCACGCCAACAGATTGGGCAGACGCCTGTTGATATTGTTGATGTTGAAGGTGGCGATTTTCATGCGCGGCTAGGGCGCGATGCGTCCAACCCACGCCGTCACGGCCTCGGCCAGTGTCTGCAAATGCTGCGCCGTTGTAAACCCTGAGATCGCCTTGCGCGGCTTCAGATCGTGGTCACCGTCTTCGAGCCACAACAGCTCGATCTCATCCGACAGCCCATACTCGCCGACTTCGTAGCGGTCGCCAAACTCGTCGCGCGTCCCCTGGCAGATCAGCGCTGGCGTCCTGAGGCCGATGAGATGCTTCGTCCGCAACTGCGTCGGCCGCCCCGGCGGATGGAAGGGGTAGCCGAGGCAGAGCAGGCCGGCGATCCGCCTCGCCGCATATTCGCTGTCGGCGATCATGCTGGCGACGCGCCCGCCCATCGACTTGCCACCGATCACGAGCGGCCCGGCGGTTGGGCCGAGGTCGTCGATCGCCGCGACATATTCGGGCATCACCGTCTCGGCCTTGGGCGGCGGCTTGCGCTCGCCAGTCCGTCGCGCCGCCATGTAGCCAAACTCGAACCGCGCGACGCGGAACCCTGCGGCCGCTAGCACCTTCGTCGTCGCGTTCATCGAGGCCGAATCCATCGGCGCGCCGGCCCCGTGCGCCAGCAGAATAGTGACGCGCGCATCCTCTGGCCCGTCGAGCAGGAAATTGGTTGCCATCAGCCGGCTGTCTTCAGGGCGTTGAGCTTGACCTCGACGAAGGCGATGCCGCGGCTCGCGGTCTTGGCCCAGTCGGAATGATCATCGAGCTCGAGATAACGGCTCCACCACTGCCGCGCCGCGGCCAGGTCGCCGGCATCGAATTCGAGGCTCGCAAGATTGTAGACCGCGTCGGCATAGCCGGGGTCGATGGCAATCGCGCGCTTCAGATGCGTCCGCGCCGCACCGGTCTTGCCTTCGTCGCGCAGAAGGGCCGCGTAGTTGAACCAGGCCTCGACGAAATTGGGGTCGATCTTGATCGCCAGCGCGAAGGCACTCGCCGCCTCGTCCGCCTCGCCCAGCGCGCGAAAGCAGTTGGCGCGGTTGTAGGCCGCCACGGAGTCGGACGGATCGAGCGCAAGGCAGCGCGCATAGAGCACGGTGGCCTCTGCATAGAGCTTTGCGAACTCCGCCGCCTCAGCCAGCGCGAAATATTGCTCGCTGTCGTCCTCGGCCGGCTCCAGCGGCAGCAGGCGCTGGCCGTCGAGCTCGGACCTGCCCGAGCCCTCGACCGCGTAGATCTTCTGCGCCCCGTCTGGATGCAGCGAGCGTGCCGTCAGCGACGCCACCGGCCCGGCATGGTGCACCGAGCGCGCCACCGCGCCCCAGCTTGCGCCGCCGGCGATCAGCCCGGCATATTTGCGTGCGAGGATCAAATCGCGGAACGAAAACGGCTCGCTATCGTGCTCAAAGGCATCGAACAGTGCCAGCCGGTCGAAGGTCTCGCCGCCGAGCTTGGATTGCTCGAGCAGCGACTGCCGAGACAGCGCGGATTGCTCCGGCGCATCGAGCAGATGCAGCCAGCGCAGGAACCCGTTTTCGCTGAGGATCTTGATGCCGCTATCGCGCAGCATCGCGATCTTGCCCTCGATCTCGGTCTCACCCAGCTTTTCCAGGAGCTTGCGCCCCAGCACGACGCGCTGCGTCTGCCGGGTGATACCGCGCCTGAGCCGCCCACCCCGCGTCGCCACGGCCCGCGCCGCGAGGCGTTGCGGGAAGGCGCGCAGCGCTCCCACAATGCCGAACGTCGGGCCGGTTGACGCCATGGGGTGCCGCTAGGCCTTTTTCTTGGCTGCCGGCTTGGCAGCCGCTGCCTTCGATGCCGCCACCGCGGCCTTCAGGGATGGCTTGGCGACCGCCTTCTTCTCGGCCGGCTCGGCCTTGCTCTTGGATGGCGCGGCGGGCTTGGCCTGCCCGAGGCTCGCCTTCAGCGCGTCCATCAGGTTGATGACGTTGCCGCGCTCGGGGGCCGCTGCGATGATCGGCTTGTGGCCCTTGAGTTTTTCGCGGATCATCTCCATCAGCGCCGCTTCGTAGCGATCCTCGTACATCTTGGGATCGAATTTCTGCACCTTCTGCTCGATCAGCTTTTCGGCGAGCTGCAGCATCTCGGGGTCTGGCTTGGTCGCCGGAATGCCGGCGAAATATTCGGCGGTCGAGCGGACCTCGCTGGGGTTGCGAAGCGTCGTCACGAACATGCCGTTCTCGCGCGCCCCAATGGTCACCACGCGCTCGCGGTTGGTCATCACCAGCCGCGCGATCGCAAGCTTGCCCGCGGCGCGCATCGCCTCGCGCAGCACGCCGAATGTCTCTTCCGCCATCGCGCCGTCCGGCGCCAGATAATACGGCGCGTCCTGATAGATGACGTCGACATCCTTTTCGTCGACGAAGGCCTCGATGTTGAGCGTGTGGTTTGATTCAATCCGCACCGCCTCGAGGTCGCTGTCGTCGATGATGATGTATTGCTTGTCTTCGTACTCGTAGCCCTTGACGAGATCCGAGCGCTCGACCAGCCCCAGCTCAGGGTCGACCGGCTTCATGTTGATCCGGTTATGCGTGTCCTTGTGGAGCTGGTTGAAGGTAATGCGCTCGGACCCGCTCGTCGCGGGATAGAGCCGCACCGGGCAGCTCACGAGGCTCAGTTTGATGTAACCCTTCCAGCTGGCTCTGGGTGCCATGGTCCACTCCCTACGCGTTACTTGGACGGCTTCAAAATGGACGCGAAATCGACCGCGTCATCATCCATCGCCGCCCATGGATCGCCGGAAACGCTCAAGATTCCCGGCAAAGTAGAATAATTCAAATCCTCCGGAGCGTCGATGGATCGTAAATCAGTCCAGTTAACGGGCGTAGAAGCCGGCAGATTGGCCCGCGCCCGAAGACTGTAGGGCGAAACCGCCGTGGCGCCGCGGTAGTTGCGGTGAAAGTCGATGAAGATGCGTTTGCTCCGCTTGTCCTTGGCCATGTTGACCACGAAGGTTTCGGGCGCCGCCTTGGCGATTTTGGTCGCAATCTCGCCGGTTCCGGCGTGAGTTTTCTTCCAGTCGAGCTTTGGCTTGAGCGGCACCACGACGTGCAACCCCTTGCCGCCGGAGGTCTTGACGTACGGCATCATGCCCAGCCCCTCAAGGAACTCCTTCACGAAGAACGCAGCCTCGACGATCGCCTTGAACTTGATCCCCTCGCCCGGATCGAGGTCGAAGATGATGCGGTCGGGCTTTTCCAACGCCTTGGCCCAGTGGCAACCCCAGGCGTGGAACTCGATCACCCCGAACTGCGCCAGCGCCAGATAGCCCTTGGCGTCCTCGATCGAGATGTACTTCTTCATCTCGCCCTCCTCAGAGCTCATCGTCTCGAAGCTGGCGATGGTCGGCGGCATGCCGGTGAACGGATGGCGCTGGAAGAAGATGTCGTCGAGCCGGCCGCTCGGGCTGCGCACCAGCGACACCGGTCGGCCGAAAATGTGCGGCAGCATGAAGTCCCCGACCGCGGCGTAATACACCGCCACGTCGAGCTTGGTCGGCCCCGATTTGCCGAACAGCCGCCGCGTCGGATTGGTCACCCAGATATTGGCGAGATCGGCGTCCGAGATCAGCCGCTTGCGCTTCACCGGCTCGACGCTGACCGAAATTTCGGGTTCGCGTAGCCCCTTGAACACCGCGTGGCGCAGCGAGCCGTCGGCGGTGACGTTTGCATAGTGAGCATGCGCCGTGATCACCGGCCGGATGGCGATGACATTCTTCGGCATGCCCTCGAGCCGATGGTCGGGCGTCGCCAGCGGCTTCAGTTTCGCCAGAATCGATTGCAGCTCAGCGCCGCTAAAACCGGTACCGCATTTGCCGCTGTAGTGCAGCTCGCCATCGACCCAGCGCCCGAGCGCGATGGCGCCGATGCCGCTCGCCGCATCCGACAGCGTGTAGCCGACGATCGGGAAATCGCCGACCTGCAGCGCCTTGACCTTGATCCAGGTCTTGCTGCGGGCTTGCAGATAGGGCGCATCGACGCGCTTGCTGACGATGCCCTCGAGGCCGATTTCGGTCGCGTGGTCATAAAGTACGTTGCCGTCGCCGGCGATGCCGTCGCTGAACTGGATCGCCGAGCGTGGCGACACCACCTGCGCAAGGAGAGCCTGCAGCAGCGCCTTGCGATCGATCAGCTTCGCCTTGGTCAGATCGTAGCCGTCGAGATACATCAAATCGAAGGCAAAGAAGGTCAGCCGCTCGCTGGCGTGGTCGCTCAGCGCCTGCTGCAGGTCGCTAAAGTGTGAAATGCCGCTGTCGTCGACCACGACGATCTCACCATCGATGATCGCCTCTTTGCACGGCAGTTTCGCGAACGACTTGGCCAGCACGCCGTAGCGGTCGGTCCAATCGATCCCCGTGCGGGTGATCAACCGCGCCACACCGCCGCTGACATGGGCGATGGTTCGATAGCCGTCGAACTTGATCTCGTGCAGCCAGTTGCCGTCGTCTCGCGGCGGCGCATCGGTCTGCGTCGCGAGTTGCGGCTTCATCGTCTTGGGCATTGGCGCTTTTACGCCGATCGTCCTGGGGTCGAGCTTCACCGCCTTCGCCGCTGGCTTCGGTTTCGCTGTGGCCGCCAGTTGTTCGACGGTGAGGCCCGACTTCACGCTCTCCGGCCGCTCGCTGAGGATATCGCGCGTCTTATCCGCTGAAGTGTCGCGCTCCTTGAAGAACAGCCAGTTGGTGTCGTCTTCGCCGGGCTTGGGCTTCATCCGCACCAACATCCAGCCGCCCTTGAGCTTTTCGCCCCACAGCCGGAACTTGAAGTCGCCGGTGTCGAGCGCCTCGCCGACATCACCCATCGGCGCCCAGGTGCCGGTGTCCCAGACGATCATCGGCCCGCCGCCGTACTCGCCTTCCGGGATCACGCCCTCGAAATCGATATAGTCGAGCGGGTGGTCCTCGGTCTCGGCGGCGTAGCGCTTGTCCGCCGGATTGAGCGACGGCCCCTTGGGGATCGCCCAGCTCTTCAGCACGCCGCCGAACTCGAGTCGCAGATCGTAATGATCTGCCGTCGCCGAGTGCTTATGCACCACAAACCGGCTCCCCTCCCCGCCCGCGAGCTGTCCGGCCGGCTCCGGACTCTTCGCGAAATCGCGCTTCTGCCGGTATTTCGTGAGTGAGGAGTTTGCCATCCGGGTCAGTTTGGTGATGGAGGCGCGGCGAGTCGAGGTGCTGGGCCGCTATATTAGCCGCCGCCGTGTTGAAAAATCCCCTTCTGCCGCCTTATGTGCGGGCCGCCGACAATAGGACTGGGCGACAACAACGCGGTCACGCTAAGAACGGGACATGGACCAGGGGGCGGCAGAGCGGGAGGCGGTGCGGCTGTGGCGACGCTTGCCGGCGCAGGATCGGCTGAGCCGCGAGCAGGCGGCCGCCTTCGCGCGGATGATCGCCCCCACCCTCGATTTCGAGCCCGCCGAGAACCGGACCCGGCTGGTCGAAGGTTGGCTGCTGCACGATCTTCACCTCACCGATCCCTTGGTCTCGCTTGAGGCAGAATCCGGTCCACGCCGGCCACGGCTGACTGTACCGCCATGGCCGCAGCGCGAGGGTGCGGCCGCGGTGGCGCTGGTCATCGCGCTCCTCGTGCTGATCGCCCGGCGACCCGACATCATCACAGCGGCAACGCTGTGGGCCGACGACGGCGCGACCTATTTCGCCGATGCCTACAATCATGGCTGGTGGGCACCGCTGTTCATCCCGCACGACGGGTCCCTGCAGCTTTTTCCGCGCCTCGTCTTCGGCGTCTCGACCTTCCTGCCGCTCTGGCTGGTGCCGGTGTTCAGCGTCTGGGTGGCACTGCTGGCGCGCGCCGCGCTCCCCGCCTTCCTGTTCTCGTCGCGCTTCAGCTGGATCGACTGGCGCGCGAAAGTGCTGCTCGCGGCCTATTTCATCCTGATGCCGAACATCGCCCAGGCGCACGCCAACATCACCAACACCCACTGGTATCTCGGCCTCTATCTGCTTGCTGTCGTGCTCGCCGACCCGCCGCGAACCATCGGCTGGAAGGCGCATGACTGGGTCGCGCTGCTGATCTCCGGGACGACCGGACCATTGGTCATCTTCGTGCTCCCGGTGCTGGCGCTGCGCACAAGGATGCAGCGATCGACGGCGGCCGCCCGTCTGCCTTTCCTCGGGGCAGCGGTCG
This sequence comes from uncultured Devosia sp., assembly GCA_964570695.1. Taxonomy (GTDB): domain Bacteria; phylum Pseudomonadota; class Alphaproteobacteria; order Rhizobiales; family Devosiaceae; genus Devosia_A. Next base: position 5,291 of record CAZNAE010000066.1, on the reverse strand, counting down.
CGCTCGCGGCCCTGCAACTGATCGTTTTCATCGTCAGCGGGGGCTTCGGTGCGGGGGCCGGCGAGGCCATCGAGCCAATCGCGCCGCTGCAGATCCTTGTGGCGCATGTCTTGCTCGGCTTCCTGACGCCAAGCCTCTGGGCCAACGACCTGTCGGCCCCCATCGTGGTGTTCCCGACGATCGTGATCGGGGCCATCATCGCGATCGCAGTGGCCGTAAGAGGGAATTGGCGCAGCCGCGGGCTGCTGCTCACCTGGGCGCTGGTCTTTGCCGTGTTCGCAATCGGCTCGGTCTTCAATCCCGCGCCGTGGCCGCAATTTCCAGCTGCCGACGACAATGGCTACTTCATCGTCGCCTGCGTGGGTTGGGTTGGAACGCTGCTCTATTTCGCCGCGATCTACCTGCCGCCGCTGAGCAACGCCACGCTGGCGACGGTGGCCGGCCTCTGCGGTGCGCTCATCCTGTTCAACTTCACGCTGCCGCCCGTCGCCGGCCCGCTGTTCGGCGCACAGGTCGATGCCATCGAAGCAACGGCCCCCGGCCAACCCGTTACGGTCCCTATCGCCCCGCCGGGCTGGGACATGACGCTAATCGGACGATGAACCCGTGCTGCGAGAGGCCTAGGTGCAACAGAAAGACCTCGTGCGGCTTGACCGTATCCTCGCCCTCCTCGGCTCCGATCATGCCGGCGAGCGGGCTTCGGCCGCCCTCGCCGCCTCCAACCTGATCAAGAAGCACCAGCTCTCCTGGTGGGACGTGCTGGAAGGCCGCGCCCTCGGCGCCAAAGCCGCTGCCGCCGTCCGCCGCTCCGACCTCGGCATCGACTACCTCAAAGCCGCCGAATCTCGCCTGCGCCAGTTGAAAGCCCACAACGACGCCCTCGAGAAGCAGATCCGGCGCCTGAAGGCGAAATTGGAGGCAGCGGAGGAATGACCGGCTGCCGCAATTGCGCCTTGGCCCTTACAAATTAGTAAGTTCCGGCGCAGCCAGGCGAACATTATGATTTGGGTCAATATCGCGAGTTGAATCCCCCCGACTCGTTGATGTGGAGAACTCTCATGCTGCGTCGCAGTTTTATCGTCGGCGCCACCAGCGCGGTCGCCGCTCTTGCCGCGAGCAGCGCGGTTCGCGCCAATGTTCCGGTTGCGTATGACTGGACATCGTCACCGCCGACCACCGATCGGCAAAGTTTCATCGACTGGATGGTGAAGAACCGCGGCGAGGATCCGACCTTCCTTGGCGAGCGGTTCGACCGGTTCGAGATCATGGTCAAGAACCGCGACCTCACGGACGATCGCACCAAGCGCGCTTTCCTGATGACACCGCGCGAGGAGTTTTGCCTCAAGGCGAACCTGCCGCGCGCTTATGACAATGACTATCTCGACATTAATTTCGGCGTGACGATTTCCGGCCCGCATCTCGTCGGCCGGATGACGCAGTCGCTTAATATCCAAAAAGGCGAAAAGCTGCTCGAGGTTGGTACCGGCTCGGGCTACCAGTCGGCGTTCCTCTCGAACCTCACAGACAACGTCCACACGATCGAGATCATCAAGCCGCTACAGGAGCGCACCGACGCGACCTACACCAGCCTGATCGGCAAGGGCTATTCGGAGTACTCAGCGATTACGCGCGAGAACGCCGACGGCTATTATGGCTGGGCCGATGCCGGACCGTTCGACAAAATCATCGTCACCTGCGGCATCGACCACATCCCGCCCTCGCTGCTGCAGCAATTGCAGCCCAACGGCATCATGGTCATCCCGGTTGGCCCGCCGGGCGCCCAGCATGTGCTGAAGGTGGTCAAGCAGCAGCTCGCCGACGGCACGTTCAATGTCACCCGCTCGGACATCTACAACGGCAAAATCGTGCCGTTCGTGCCGTTCACCAAGCTCGACGGCGACAAGATCGTCGGGACGCATAACGGGTAGTGTGTGCACGAAGGGTGCAGCCGACGGCCGCCTTTAGCTCTAAAGTGAGCTGTCGCCCCGGAGTCGCTTCGCCTTGAACCAGCTTGTCATCGAGGCCCCTCCGGGGTTGCGTCCTCGGCTCTCACTGTTCCTCTCCGTTGGTCTTTTGGCCGGCGCGATCATCGCGCTCCAGATCGTCATCATGCGCATCTTCGCGGTGGGCAGCTGGGCGCATTTCGGCTCACTGGTGGTAAGCCTCGCGATGCTCGGCTTCGGACTCGCCAGCGTCATCATCTCGGTCGGCAGGCCATGGTTCGAAACGCACTGGCGTGGCTCCGCCAGCGTTGCGCTGCTGCTTGTAGGGCCGTTGGCGGTGGCGGCCAATCTCATCGCCCAGATGGTGCCGTTCAACGCCATCTTCCTGGTCTCCGACCCCGATCAGAAATGGCGGTTGCTCGCCAACTTCCTGCTCTATTTGATGCCGTTCCTCTCGGGAGCGTTCTATCTGGGGATCATCTTCCTTCGCGCCGGCGAAGGGTTTGGCCGGGTCTACTTTGCCGACCTTACCGGTTCCGGGCTCGCCAGCGTCGTCGTCCTTGCAGCGATGTACCTGCTACCGCCCGAGCATCTGCTGACCGTGCCGCTGGTGCTCTGGGCGGCTGCCGCTCTTTGCTGGTTCGGCATGGAGAGGAACCGCCGGATGCTGATTGCCAGCGCGGTGATCGCTGTTCTCTCGGTCGCAGCGTACAACACGCTGCCGTCATTGACGGGAGTGCCCGATATCGCCGTGTCGCAGTACAAGGGCGTCGCCTACGCGCGGAACTTCCCCGACGGCCATCAGATCTACCGCAACATCTCGCCGTTCGGCGACCTGCAGATCTACGGCAGTTCGTATATGCACTTCGCCCCGGGCCTGTCGGACAACGCCGCGTTCAACATCCCCGAGCCGCCGCCCAACACCTATGTCGGCATGTATGTCGACGGCGACGGCCCGGACGGCATCATGCGCGAGCTGCCGGCGGCGGACGCGACCTACTTCAAATATCTGCCGATGTACTATCCGTACGTCATCAAGACGAACCCCAAAACCTTCGTGGTGCAGTTCGGCGGCGGCATCTCGACGGTCACGGCGCTCAATAGCGGCGCGCAATCAGTCACCGTCGCCGAGAATAATCCGGCGGTGCTGCAGGCCTTCCGCGATCCGAGCCTCAAGGATGCGACGGGCGACGTCCTCGCCGATCCGCGTGTCAAGGTCATCGACTATGACGGCAGGCTCTATCTGGCGCATACCTCGGACCGCTACGACGTCATCGATTTGAGCCTCGCCGACTCGACGGGCCTCTCGAACCCTGGCGGTTTCAGCATCACCGAGAAGTACGCCTACACTACCGAGGCGATGCTGAACTACATGCATGCCCTGGCGGATGGCGGCGTGCTGTCGGTGACGCTGTGGGACAAGGAAGAGCCGCCCAAGTCTGTCCTGAAACTCTATTCTACCATCGCCGCCGCAGCCAAGCAGTTCGACCCCAAGAACGCCGCCAACTCGATCTTCGCCACGTCGACGTATCTCTCGACGACGACCGTCCTCTTCAAACGTGGTGGCTTCACGGCCGACGAGGTCGCGGCTTTGCGCAAACACACGGCGTCTATGTCGTTCGACGAGCTTTACTCGCCGGGGTTCACCTACGACCAAACAGCCGAAACCGGCCTTCTGGCGCAATACCAGGACTCGATCTTCGGCAATGGCGACGATCCGACACTCGATCCCAACGCTGCCGCTTCGAACGCCTCCGACGCCAGTTCCGATCCGACACTCGACAACCTCGACTCGACCGACAGCACAGCGGCCGATGCGGCGCCGACGGCCCTGCCGTCGACCACCCTTGAGCGGATGTTCTGGCGCGCCGAGTTTGACGGTGGCTCTGATGACGTTGCCGACAAGTACGTGTTCGACAGCCACCCGCTGACCAATGACCGGCCGTACTTCGCCGCCTACGTCAAAACGCCCGACCTGACCAAGACGCTCGACCGGCTCGATCTTTTCCAGGACGACTGGGGCTATCTGCTGGTCTGGGCGACGCTCGGCATCGCCGCGATCACTGCCGCCTCGCTGGTCCTCTTGCCTGTCCTGTTCGGCTGGCGGGTGGCGTTCAGCGGCACGCCCGGCAAGCTGGGGACGATCATCTACTTTGCCTGCCTCGGCATCGGCTATATCATGGTGGAGGTGGGGCTGATCAGCCGCTTCAACCTGGCGCTGACCAACCCCACGATCTCGGCATCGATCCTGATCGGAGGCATGCTGGTGTTCTCGGGACTGGGGAGCCTCGCGGCGGAGCGGTTCGTTAACCGCGCGCGCTTCGTGCTCCCGCTGGTGCTGGCAGCGGTGGTCGTCATCCTCGCGGTCTATGTGCTGTTGCTGAATACCGTGCTCGACACCATCGGCGCCTATCCCTATGCGCTGCGGCTCCTCTGCTGCTTCGCACTCACCGCACCGCCGGCGTTCCTGATGGGCTTTCCGATGGCGACGGCGATGACTTGGCTGGCGCGGCTGGGCAAGGGCCATATGTTCGTCTGGGCCTGGGGAATCAACGGCTGCTTCTCCGTCGTCGGCGCCGCCGCGGTGCCGCTGATCGCCACCAGCTTTGGCCTCTCGGCGGTGCTGGAGCTCAGCGCTGCCGCCTACCTTGTCGCTATCCCGGCCTTCTTCGCGGTGATGCTTCCGGCGCGACAGCCGATATTCAAGGTCGCCAGTTGACGCTCCGGCGACCCGGGCGGCGTTCCTTTCTCGCGGGAGCCCTCGGCCTCGCCGGCACTGCATGGCTTCCAGGCGCCGCGTTCGCCGCAAAGATGCCGAATGCCGTCACCGAGATTGTGCCGTTCCAGACGGCGCCCTTCCCTTACACTGGCATCATTCCCGATACCGGCCTGCCGTTCATGGACGTCGAGCAAAACGGCCGGCGTGGGCATACCTCCGGGCGCGGCGGGCTCTACTGGGAAGACGAGACCTATAACGACAGCGGCGTCCTGCTGCATGTGCCGAAAGGCTACGACACCGGGCGGCCGGGCGTGCTGGTCATCTATTTTCACGGTAACAACGCCAATCTGCGCGACACGGTCATCGGCGACCAGCACGTGATCGATCAGTTCGACGCCTCCGGCATCAACGGCCTGCTGGTGGCGCCGCAATTCGCGGTCAACGCGCTCGATTCGAGCGCCGGAAAATTCTGGATGCCGGGTGGCTTCGCGCATTTCCTTGACGAGGTCGCCAGGCATTTCACCCACGACTTCAAGGTGCCGAAGCTCCCTGTGGTGCTCATCGCCTACAGCGGCGGTTACGACCCGGTCGCCTACGCGCTCGACGTGGGTGGCGCCGACAAGCGCGTC
>CAZNAE010000065.1:0-17953 GCA_964570695.1 uncultured Devosia sp. | reverse complement strand
CAATGGCCGCCGCACCGTCCCGCAGATCTTCATCGGCGAGATACATGTCGGCGGCTACGACGATCTCTCGGCCCTCGAGCGGCGCGGCCAGCTCGACCCGCTCCTCGCCTAGCCCGTGGTACGCGTCGCAGCCCTGCAGATGAATTCCGGCACCGAGCCGGAGGCCAATCTCGATGCGCTCGATGCGCTGGCCCGTGACGCTGCGGCCCAGGGTGCCGCCTATGCGCTCAGTCCCGAGGTCACGGTGGTCTTTGCCGAGAACCGCGAGGGTCTCCGCAACACCGCCTGGCCGTTCGAGAACAATCCCCACATGTCCCGCGCGGCGCGCATCGCGCGCGAAACAAAACTCTGGCTCAATCTCGGTTCGCTCGCCGTCGCGCTCAGCGATGGCCGCTTCGCCAATCGCTCGGTGCTGTTCCGCCCCGACGGCAGCATCGCCGCCACCTACGACAAGATCCATCTGTTCGACGCGACGCTGCCCGGCCTTCGCGAATATCGCGAAAGCGCCACCTATGCAGGCGGCGACCAGGCGGTCGTCGCCGAGGCCGCCGGTCTGAAGCTCGGCCTCACCATCTGCTACGACGTCCGCTTCCCGGCGCTGCATCAGGTGCTTGCGACGGCTGGTGCCGAGGTGTTGACGGTGCCGGCGGCGTTCACGGTCCCGACCGGCGCGGCGCATTGGGAAATCCTGCTCCGCTCGCGCGCCATCGAGACCGGCTGCTACGTCATCGCCGCGGCGCAGGCCGGCCAGCACCAGAACGGCCGTTCGACCTATGGGCATTCGATGATCATTGATCCCTGGGGCAAGATCATCGGCGAACTGGGCGGCGAGGGCGAAGGCGTGCTCGTCGCCGATATCGACACAAAAGCTGTGGCGGAAGCGCGCGGGCGCGTGCCGGCCCTTGCGAACGCGCGCACGTTTTCGTTATCCGTTAACCCTACGGGCGCAATCTGAAGGCTCGGAGAGGTTCCTCGCGTGATCCACTACTCGCTCGTTTGCGACAAGTCCCACAAGTTCGACGGCTGGTTTGCCAGCGCAGCGGCCTATGACGGCCAGAAGCTGCGCGGCCTTGTCACCTGCCCGATCTGCCTCACCACGACCGTCGACAAAGCCATGATGGCCCCTTCGGTCAGCCGCTCCGGCTCCGAGAAAGTCTCGCTCTCCATCGGCCATCCGCAGCATAGCCAATTGCGCGACGCCATGCTGGCCCTTCGCAACAAGGTCACCAGCGAAGCCGACTATGTCGGCGATAAATTTGCCGAAGAAGCCCGCAAGATCCACTTCAAGGAAGTCGATCCCCGCGGCATCTACGGCGAAGCTACTCGCGAGGAAGTCGCAGCCCTCGTCGACGAAGGCGTCGACTTCATGCCGCTGCCGAACATCCCGGAAGAGCACAACTAGCCTCGTTCGAGATATTCCCGCACCAGGGCCCGGGCGCGATGCAGCCGGGCCTTTATCGTTTCGCGGCTGGCGTCGAGACAAGCGGCGATCTCGTTGATCGTGAGCTCTTCCATGTCGCGGAGCATGATCACCTCGCGATAATGCGCCGGCAGCGAGTTGATGGCTGCCGCCAGATCGAGCCGCAATTCGTGGTCGGGCCGTTGCGAGAGCCTCAGATCATTGTCTAGGCCGTCGATCGGCGTGACGACGCCACGCGCCTTGCGCGCCATGCGTCGGCACTCGCGTTCGACGATGGCGTAGACCCAGCCGGCGAAGGCAGCTGCCGTCCGCAGGTTGCCGACATTTCGGTGCACGAGGCAGAGCGCATCCTGCACCGCATCATCAATATCGGCCGTCTTGCAGGCGACGCGGGCATAACGCCGGATGTCCGGCTGCGCCGCGGCGAGCAGGTGGCCCATCGCCTCGGCATCGCCGCTTTGGGCCGGCGCAATGAACGTGAAATAGGGTCGCTGTGGCATCGCTACTCAACGGGCCTGCGGCCGATCATTGCACAGGCGGGGCACCAGCCGAAGATACCTGTCACGGCCAGTCCCGCACCCGCCAGGGCGATAATCCAGCCGATCCAGCCGCCGGGCGGTCCGAGAAAACCCAGCGCGACAAGGGCCACGCCCAGCAGGACCCGGCTCCACTGCTCCCAGGCGTAGATGTTCTTGCGATACAACATTGGTCTCTCCTTGGTTATGAAGGAGAGAGGAGCGGCACCTGCAAAACGGTTCGCGGTCAGGGAACAAAAATCTCGTTCCTTGCCTTTCATCGGCAAACACCGATAGAGTTTTCGCTCTTATCCGCAGGAGTTCCCCATGCCCACACCCGATGCCTCCCTCTCGGGAACGTTCGCCATTGGCGGCGATCTCGTCGTCAACCGCCTTGGCTTTGGCGCCATGCGCATCACCGGCGCCGGCATTTGGGGACCGCCAGCCGATCCAGCCGAATCGAGGCGGACGCTCAAGCGCGTGCCGGAACTCGGCATCAACTTCATCGATACCGCCGACAGCTACGGCCCATACATTTCCGAAGAGCTCCTGGCCGAAGTCCTGGCGCCTTATGCGAAGGTGCATATTGCCACCAAGGGCGGCCTGGTGCGCAGCGGCCCCAATCTATGGACGGCTGTGGGCCGCCCCGAATATCTGCAGCAGGAGGTCCATATGAGCGTCCGCCGCTTGAAGCTTGAGCGGATCGACCTCTGGCAGTTGCACCGGCCCGATCCTAGCGTGCCGCTTGACGACCAGTTCGGCGCCGTCGCCGGCTTCCTCAAAGATGGGCTGATCCGCCACGCCGGGCTCAGCAACGTCACCGTCGAGCAGATCAAGGCGGCGCAGAAGCACTTCCCAGTCGCGACGGTGCAGAACAAATATTCGCTCTCCGACGCCAATAGCGAGGCCGTGCTCGCCTATTGCGAAGCCAATAAGATCGGCTTCATCCCCTGGCGCCCGATCGATGGCGGCAACACCGCCGCCGACAAACCGGCCTTCAAGGCGCTGATGCAGAAATACAGTGCCACCGCTGGCCAGCTCGCCATCGCCTGGCTGCTGAAGCGCTCGCCCGTCATGCTGCCGATCCCCGGGACCGCGAAAGTCGCGCATCTCGAGGAAAACACAGCCGCTGCGGCGATCCAGCTCAGCGACGCCGATTTCGCGACGATCACCGGGCTGCGCTAACCGAAGCGGCGCGCAGCCGCTCGATCGTCGCCGCGTCGGCCGGCAGGAAGAACTCGATGGCGAGTTCGGACAGCGTCACGTCGAGCGGCGAACCGAACAGCATTGTTGTCGAGAGGAACGACATCGTGCCGCGCGGCGAATTCAGCACCAGCGGCACCGCCAGCGCGCCGGCATTCGGCGTTGCCGGTGGTGGCGCGGGATAGCCGCGCAGTTCTTCGAGCAAGTCCAGTAGCGCGGGATCGGCGCTGGCCTCGAATTGCTTGCGCAGCCGATGCAGCAGATGCGCCTTCCACTCGGCGAGATTGGCGATCCGGGGCGCGGCGCCCTCCGGGTGGAGGCTGAGCCGCAGCACGTTGACCGGCGGCTCCAGCAGGTGCGCGGCAACGCCCCGCATCAGCCGGGCGCCGCCCTCGTTGGCCGTTACCAAATTCCAGTGGCGATCGACGGCCAGCGCCGGAAACGGATCATGTGCCGCGAGCAGCGTCTCGATCGCGGCGCGGGCCTGGCTCAGCCCGGCATCGTCGAGCGGTCGGTCGGCGAAGATCGGCGCGTAGCCGGCGGCGAGCAGCATGGCATTGCGCTCGCGCAGCGGCACGTCGAGCTCGGCGGCCAGCCGCAGCACCATGTCGCGGCTCGGCTGCGCCCGGCCGGTTTCGACGAAGCTCAGATGGCGGGTCGAGATTTCGACGTCGAGCGCGAGGTCGAGCTGGCTCAGCCGGCGGCGCTGGCGCCATTCGCGCAATTGCTCGCCGATGGGTTGGGGCGTGTGCATGGCGCTGTATCTAGGCCGCTGCTGCCGGGCGCGCCATTACCTCCGGCGTAATCGACCCTCGGCATGCGCCACCCCATGATCGGCCAGCCTGATCGACAGGCCGCAGATCAATGGAGTTCGAAATGACCGATGCCAAGCAGATTGCCGAGCGCTACATCGCGCTGTGGAATGAGCCCGATCCCGAGGTGCGCACCGCGCTGTTCGCGCAGGACTGGGCCGAGGGCGCAACCTACAGCGACCCGATGATGAGCGGCCGCGGCACCGCCGAGATCGACCGGCTGATCGAGGGCGTGCACAAGCAGTTCCCCAATTTCAGCTTCCAGCTCACCGGCAAGCCCGACGGCCATGGCGAGCACGTTCGCTTCTCGTGGAGCCTTGGCCCGGGCGACTATGTGGATGCGCCGTTCGAGGGGACCGATATCGCGCTGGTGCGCAACGGCCGCATTGAGGCGGTCACCGGATTCCTCGATCGCCTGCCACAGGCGATGGCCGCCTGAGCTCAGGCTTCCGCCGCTACATTGCTCCGCCGCCGGGTGAAAGCCTCGGCGGCGGACTTTTCCACATGCGCCTCGCGGTTGATCACCTGCAGATTGGGCAATCCCCAATAGCCGAGCAATGCCGGCCACGCGGTGTCGCGCTGCTCGCGCCACACCCGGAACAGCGGTACGCGGTGATCGACTTCCGATGTCTTCCACAGCCGCGCACCGCTCGTTGCGCAGCGCCGGCCCTGCAGCCGGCGGAGGAGCTTGGCCTGGTCCGCGGGCGCGTTCCACATCTGCCAGGCGGTGACGCAGGCGGTGTGCCAAACGGCGTTCTTGTTCGGCCCGCGATCCCACAGATCCTCGTGCCAGCCGAGCCGATAGACCGGCTGGCCGCAGACGCAGCAGAACCCCGGCCCGAGCGAATGTGCCGCCTCGCGATAAGGTGCGGGCGGCGAGCGGAAGGTCGCCGGCAGCTCCGGGGTCTCCTCGGATTTGATGCGCCAGCTCCATCCGGCGGGCGCACCGGTTTTCGCCGCCAGCGCCCGCGCCAGCCGGTCGGCGCGCAGCGGATGGGCGCGCCAATAGGAGTCGACGGCGAGCCGCGGCGTCGGCGGTGTCCAGCGGCGAGCGAGCGCATGCGTCAGCACCGGCGCCGGAAAGGCGTCGGGCAGCGCCTTGTTGAAGCGTTCGAGGGCGCGCTGGTTCTGCGCCGTCCGCAAATCGTCGAGAGGCATCGGCTGGTCCGTGATCGAGACCGCCGAGCCTGCCACGCCAGCCGTAAACGCTTCGTCTCGCGCATGGACGGCGGCGCGCCGGCCCACTACAAAAATCCGATCCGGGGCCGCCATGACCGACATCTTCATTTCCTACAAGCGCCGCCTGCGTCCGCGGGTCGAGGAGATCGCCGCGGCGCTGCGGGCGCTTGGGCTGACCGTCTGGTTCGATGCCGCGCTCGAAGCCGGCACCAGCTTTTCGGCCGAAATCAGCAATGAGGTGCGTAGCGCCGGCTGCATCCTCGTCTGCTGGAGCGACGACGCCTTCCCGCATGGCGGCGACACCACCGGCTGGGTGGTGGGCGAGGCGACGATCGGCCAGGGCCGCGGCCGCCTGGTCCCGGTGCTGCTCGAGCCCACCGAGCTCGATCCGCCGTGGAACACTCTGCACACGGAATCGCTGATCGACTGGACTCCGGGAACGCCGGGCCACCCCGGCTGGCGCAATACCCTCAGCGCCATCGGGCGCCATCTGGGCCGTCCCGATCTGGCCGATGCGGCTGCGGTTCTTGCCGCCGGTGAAACGCCTGTGTCTCCGCCCAGATCGGTCATGCCCGGCCTGCCGATGGTCGCGGTGGCTGGCTTTGCGGGAGCCGCCGTGACCGCCATTGGCGCGGCCATCTTCGCCGGCGTCGACCCGGGGCTACGCAGCGGCTATTTTGCGCTCCTCCCGGGCGTCGCGCTCTATGCCGTGCCGTTCGCGGCGCTGTTCTATCGGGCGCTCGGTCCGTTGAAGGCATTGGCGCTGATCATCGCCTTTGTCGCGGCCTTCGGGATTGGTGCCATGGCCGGCATCCTCTCCCTTGCGCCGACGCCATTCCGCGCCGATCCGGCAACCTACGACATCGCCGAGATGATGGTGTGCGCGATCGCCGGCTTCCTCGGCGCCGGCATTTCGCTCGCCGCCTTCCCGATCCTGGGGCTCGTACAGCGATCGCGCGCGGTCTGGCTGCGGATCGCCATGGCCAGCCTTGCCCTCGCGGTGATCGCAACCGCGATCGCTGCGATGCCGTTCTTCAATCTCGAGATTTCCAACAGCGCCATCCTCTGGCTCGCCGCCATCTGGCAGCTCGCCTACGCCCCGGCGCTGGTCTGGGTGTTGAGGAGCGGTCAGGCCCGTTCCGCCAGCACCATGTAGTTGATGCCCATGTCGCGGCTCTTCCGCCATTCGTCGGCGAGCGGGTGGAACACCACGCCGGTCTCGTCGGCGATCCTGAGGCCATTGCGGGTGATCAGGGCCTTGAGTTCGTCGGGCGTCAGGAACTTGTTCCAGTCGTGCGTGCCGCGCGGCAGCCAGCGCAGCACATATTCGGCGCCGAACTTGGCGAAGGCCAGGGCCCGCGCCGTGCGGTTGATGGTCGCCGAAAACAGCAGCCCGCCCGGCGCCACGAGGTCGGCGCAGCTCTTCATGTAGAGCGGCACGTTCGAGACGTGCTCGACCACTTCCATGTTGAGCACGATATCGAATTTTTGCCCGCCCGCCGCCAGCGCCTCGGATGTCGTCTCGCGATAGTCGATCGAAAGCCCCGAGCGCTCGGCATGGAGCTTCGCGACCGCGATATTCTTGCCGCCGGCGTCGATCCCGGTCACCGCCGCGCCGAGCCGGGTCAACGGTTCGCACAACAGCCCGCCGCCGCAACCGATGTCGAGCAGCGTCAGCCCCTTCAGCGGCTGCCGGTCGTGCTCCGAGCGGGCAAAATGGTGCAGCGCCCAGTCGCGGATATAGGCCAGCCGCACCGGGTTGAACTTGTGCAGCGGCTTGAAATCGCCCTTGGGGTCCCACCAGTCGTCGGCCATGGCCGAAAACTTGGCGATTTCGTCAGCGTTTATCGTGGTATCGGTCATTTCTTGCGCCTCTGGGGGCTTTGTGGCATGTCCCGCCCCGAATTGAAAAGCGTACCGCCGGGTTCTGACTGTCGGCGCGGGGAGCATAAGTGGCTCGTATCGTGATGAAGTTTGGCGGCACCTCGGTCGCCAATGTCGAGCGCATCCGGCAGGCGGCGCGGCACGTCAAGCGCGAGGTCGATGCCGGCAACCAGGTGACCGTCGTGGTCTCGGCCATGTCCGGCAAAACCAACGAGTTGGTCGCCTGGGTCAATGAATCCAGCAAGCTGCACGACGCGCGCGAGTACGACGCCGTGGTCGCCTCGGGCGAGCAGGTCACCGCCGGGCTGATGGCGATTGTCCTCAGCGAAATGGGCATCCCGTCGCGCTCGTTCCAGGGCTGGCAGGTGCCGATCCACACCGACGACGCGCATGGCGCGGCGCGCATCGCCGAGATCGATCCCACCGAACTCAACAAGCGGATGGCCGAGGGTGTCGTCCCGGTGGTCACGGGGTTCCAGGGCATCGCGCCGTCGGGCCGCGTGACGACGCTCGGCCGCGGCGGTTCGGATACGTCCGCGGTGGCGGTGGCGGCTGCCGTCGGCGCCGACCGCTGCGACATCTATACCGACGTCGATGGCGTCTACACCACCGACCCGCGCATCGATCCCAAGGCCAAGCGGCTCAACAAGATCGCCTTCGAGGAAATGCTCGAAATGGCCTCGCTCGGCGCCAAGGTGCTGATGATCCGCTCGGTCGAGATGGCGATGGCGCATAAAGTGCGGCTCGTCGTCCGCTCCACTTTCGACGATCCGGAGGCCCCCCAGTTGGCGCCGGATGGAACGCCCGGCGTGCCTGGCACGCTGGTTTGCGATGAGGATGAGATCATGGAAAAGCAGATCGTTTCGGGCGTTACGCTCGCCAAGGCCGAGGCCAAGATCACGCTGCGCGACGTCAAGGACAAGCCGGGCGTTGCCGCCGCGGTCTTCGGTGCGCTGGCGGACGAATCGATCGTCGTCGACATGATCGTCCAGAACATCTCGGATGACGGCTCGGTCACCGACATCACCTTCACCGTGCCCGACAGCGAATATGACAAGTCGGTCAAGGCGCTCGAAGCCGCGCGGACCTCGGGCGCCATCGAATATGCCCGGATCACCGGCAGCAAAGGTGGCGCAAAAGTGTCCGTTGTCGGGGTGGGCATGCGCAACCACGCCGGCGTCGCCGCCTCGATGTTCAAGGCATTGGCCGACAAGGGCATCAATATCCAGCTGATCACCACCTCGGAAATCAAGACCTCGGTGCTGATCGACGACGAATATGCTGAGCTTGCGGTGCGGGCGCTCCATACGTATTACGGACTCGACAAGCCGGGCGCCTGAGCAGCTCCCCCGGCCGTCCCAAACAGGAGGCGGTGCGGGGCCGCGGATCGGGTATGGCGACAGGGATCGGCGGTCCGCGCGTGCTGCTCCGGCAGTTGCGCGAAACCATGGCGGAGCCGCTGGGTTCGCAGGACCGTCTCGACAAGATCGTCAACCTCATCGCCGTCAACATGCGGGCCGACGTCTGCTCGTTCTACGTCTTGCGCGACGACGGCGCGCTCGAGCTGTTCGCCACCTACGGGCTGAAGCGCGAATCCGTTCATATGACGACGCTCCGGCTGGGCGAGGGCCTGGTCGGCCTCATCGCCGCGCAGGCCGAGCCGCTGAGCCTTTCCAACGCGCCGGCGCACCCCGCCTTCGCCTACCGCCCGGAGACCGGCGAGGACCCGTTCAACGCCTTTCTCGGCGTGCCGGTGCTGCGCGCCGGCCAGACGCTCGGGGTGCTGGTCGTGCAGAACCGCGACAGCCGGATCTATGGCGAGGACGAGACCGAGGCGCTGCTGACTACCGCCACCATCCTCGCCGAGATGATCGCGACCTCCGAATTCGACACGCTGATCAAGCCGGGCCAGGAGGTCGACCTCCGCCGGCCCCGCACCTTCAACGGCGCCGGCTTCACCGATGGCATCGCGCTCGGCAAGGTGGTGCTGCACGACCCGCGCGTCGTCGTCACCAATTTCATCGCTGAGGACACCGACCAGGAGATCAAGCGGCTCGAGACGGCGCTCGCCACGATGCGGCTCTCGATCGACGACATGCTGAGCCATGGCGACATGGGCGCCGGCACCGAGCATCGCGACATCCTCGAAACCTATCGCATGTTCGCCAATGACCGCGGCTGGGTCGACCGGCTGCACGAGGCAATCTCCAACGGCCTCACCGCCGAAGCGGCCGTCGAGCGGGTGCAGAACGATACGCGCGCCCGCATGATGCGCTCGACCGACGTCTACATCCGCGACCGGCTGCACGATTTCGATGATCTCGCCAACCGGCTGCTGCGCGTCCTTACCGGCGACGGCACCACCTCGAAGCTCCGCGAGCTACCCGAGAACGCCATTCTGGTGGCGCGCAACATGGGGCCTGCCGAGCTCCTCGAATACGATCGCACCCGGCTTCGCGCTATCGTGCTCGAAGAGGGCGGCGCCACGGCGCATGTGGCGATCGTTGCCCGCTCGCTCGGGCTCGTCGCGGTCGGGCAGGCCGAGAACATCGTCTCGGTGTCGGAGAACGGCGACGACATCATCGTCGATGGCCCGGCCGGCACGGTGCATTTGCGGCCGACCGCCGACCTCGAGCAGACTTACGTCGACAAGGTCCGGCTCAGCGCCAAACGCCGCGCCCATTACCTCGAGCTCAAGGACAAGCCGTCGGTCACCCGCGACGGCGTCGCCATCACGCTGCTGCACAATTCCGGCCTCGTCGCCGATCTGCCGATGCTGCACGACACCGGCGCCGAGGGCGTCGGGCTGTTCCGCACCGAGCTGCAGTTCATGATCGCCTCGCGCCTGCCCAAGGTCGGCGAGCAGATCGCGCTCTATCGCGAGGCCATCCGGCTGACCGAGGGCAAGCCGATCGTCTTCCGCCTGCTCGATGTCGGCGGCGACAAGGTGATTCCCTACCTCCGTGCCGCGGCCGAGGAGAACCCCGCGATGGGCTTTCGCTCGATCCGCCTGGCACTCGAGCGACCCGGCTTGCTCCGTACCCAGGTTCGCGCCCTCCTCACCGCCGCTGACGGCGGCCCGATGAAGATCCTCGTGCCGATGGTCACCGAGACCTGGGAGTTCGTCGAGACCAAGCGTGTCGTGAAGCTCGAACTCGAACGCCTGATCCGGGCGGGCCACAAGCCGCCGAGCAAGCTCGAAATGGGCGCCATGATCGAGGTGCCCTCGCTGCTGTTCGAACTCGATCACGTATTGCCCGAGGCGGATTTCGTCTCGATCGGCTCGAACGATCTCATCATGTTCCTCAATGCCGCCGACCGCGCCAACACCCGCGTCAGCAAGGCATACGACCCGATCGCCCTGCCACGGCTGCGCGCCCTGCGCCATATCGTCGATATGGCCAAGCGCTACGGCGTGCCGATCACCATGTGCGGCGAGCTCGCCGGCCGCACCATCGACGCGCTGGCGCTGATGGCCATCGGCATGACCCGCCTGTCAATGAGCCCGCCCGCCATCGGGCCGATCAAGGAAATGGTAATGGGCCTCGAGCTGAAGCCGATCCAGGCCGCCGTCGCCGCCGCCCTTGGCGAAGGCCAGTCCGGCGTCGGCATCCGCGATCTGCTGGTCGATCTGTCGCTGAAGCAGGGACTGGTGGTTTGATGCCCCAACTGCGCCGTCGGTTCCAGCCGCTCCCTCCCCCTCGTGGGAAGGGGGGACCGGCGCAGCCGGTGGGTGGGCGCTGGGTCCAGCTCTGACATGCCCAATCTCCCCGAAGACAAGCTGATCCAGCTCGAGAAGCGTTTCGACTCCGTCGAAGCGGCGCTGTCGTCCGGCCCGTCGGCGGAGGAGTATGTCCGGCTCAGCAAGGAATATGCCGAGCTCGAGCCGGTCGTCCGGCCGATCACCGCGTGGCGCAAGGCGACTGACGAGTTGCGCTCGGCAGAGGGCCTCGTCGCGTCCGGCGACAAGGAAATGGCCGAGATGGCCAACGCCGAGATCGCCGAGCTCAAGCCGAAGATCGCCGAGATGGAAAGCAGCATTCGCATCCTGCTGCTGCCCAAAGACGCCGCTGACCAGAAGAACGTCATTCTTGAAGTGCGCGCCGGAACCGGCGGCGACGAGGCCGCGTTGTTCGCCGGCGATCTGCTGCGCATGTATCAGCGCTACGCGGATCTACAGGGCTGGACGTTCAATTTGCTGGAAGAAAGCCCGGGCGAAATGGGCGGCTACAAGGAAGTCATCGCCAACATTTCGGGCAAGGGCGCCTATGCCCGGCTCAAATATGAGAGCGGCGTGCACCGTGTGCAGCGCGTCCCGGCCACCGAATCGCAGGGTCGCATCCATACCTCGGCGGCGACCGTTGCGGTGCTGCCGGAGGTCGAAGACATCGACATCGACATCCGGCCCGAGGATATCCGCATCGATACCATGCGCTCGTCCGGCGCCGGCGGCCAGCACGTCAACACCACCGATTCCGCGGTGCGCATCACGCATCTGCCGAGCGGCATCGTCGTCACCTCCTCGCTCAAGAGCCAGCACCAGAACCGCGCGCAGGCGATGGTGGTGCTGCGCGCCCGGCTGTTCGAGACGCAGCGCGAGGCGCGCGACACGGCACGCTCCGATGCAAGGCGCGAGCAGGTCGGCTCCGGCGACCGCTCCGAGCGCATCCGCACCTACAATTTCCCGCAAGGGCGGGTCACCGACCACCGCATCAATCTGACGCTCTACAAGCTCGACAAGGTGATCGCCGGCGATGCGCTCGACGAGCTGATCGAGGCGCTGATCACCGAACATCAGGCGGCACAGCTGGCCGCCATGGACGGCACCAACTGACCGGCGCACCCAGCGGGGTGGCGATCGGCCTCGCCTGGCGGCAGGTGCGCGACCGCTTCCGCGCCGCGGGTCTCGATACGCCGGAGCTCGATGCGCGACTGATCGCCCAGAAGGCCTTCGGCCTCGATGCGATGGCGCTCGTCCGGCGCGAGCGTGAAATCGTGCCGGCCGCCGCGATGGTCGAGCTCGATCGCTCCGCGCAGCGGCGCCTTGCCGGGGAGCCGGTCAGTCGGATCATCGGCGAGAAAGAGTTCTGGAACCTCAAATTCTCGGTCAACGCGGCGACACTGACGCCGCGGCCCGAGACCGAGATGCTGGTTCAGGAAGGGCTGGCATTTCTCGAAGCCAGGCGCTCGCCGCATCTCGTCGATCTCGGCACCGGCAGCGGCGCGATCGCGATTTCGATGCTCGATGCGCTGCCCAAGGCCAAGGCCTTCGCCACCGACATTTCGGAGGAGACGCTGGCGGCGGCGCGCGCCAATGCGCAGCGTCATCACGTCGCCGATCGCATCCAGTTCCGGCAGGGCGCCTGGTGGCAGGCGGTGCCGCACACCGAGCTCTTCGACCTCATCGTTTCCAACCCGCCCTATATCGCCACAGAAGCGATCGGGGGGCTGGACCCGGAGGTGCGGCTCTTCGACCCGAAGCTGGCGCTCGATGGCGGCTGGGACGGGCTCGAGGCCTATCGGGCCATCGCCGCGCAGGCGGCGCGGCGGCTCAATCCGGGCGGGCTGGCGCTGTTCGAGATCGGCTACAACCAGGGTGAGGCGGTCAGCCGCATGTTCGGCCGCGCCAATTTCGGGCGGGTCGAGGTGCTAAAGGACCTGCAGGGGCTTGATCGGGTGATCAAGGCTTCCCATTCTTGAGGAGAAACAGGCCTGCCGTACCCGATTGGGCATTTTCTGCTTGGAAATTCGGGGCGAACCGGCTAGTTTCCTGGAGCTGTCAGCGGCGCGGGTTGAGCGCCAAGGTGACGGCCACCCGCTCATCGGCGATGCTGGATTGCCAGCAAGGGTATCCCGGATATGGACCCCTGCCTGACGTGATGAGCCAAAAGTGGTTCCGCCCGAACAGCTCTCGGACAAGCTCCCGCCCCACTTCGGCCGCCCCCTCGGGCGCCAAAAGCGCAGCGGACCTGAGACAACCAACCCCTTAGGCTCATTATCAAGGCGTAAAGCGAACCGATGAGACCAAACCAGAATAACAACAACCGCGGTGACAACAAGAACCGGCAGCGCGGGCGGAGCAACAACAATGGCGGGCGAAAGCACGTCAATCCGCTGAGCCGGAATTTCGAATCCAACGGTCCGGACGTGAAGGTGCGCGGCAACGCCTCGCACGTCGCCGAGAAGTACCTGCAGCTCGCCCGCGATGCGCAATCGTCCGGTGATCCGGTGCTGGCCGAGAACTACCTGCAGCACGCCGAGCATTATTTCCGCATCGTCGCGGCGGCGCAGCCCCAGAATCAGTTCCGCCCCGACCAGCAGGGTCAGGAAATGGATGATGACGACGATTTCCCGCCCATGAACGACCGCTTCGCCTCACCCGAGCCGCCGCAGCAGTTCCGGCCGCAGCAGCCCGATCAGCCGGGTTTCAACACTGACGGCGACGACAACGGCAATGCCAACGGTAACGGCAGCAACGAGCCGCAACAGCAGCAGCCGGCCCCCCAGCAACAGCAGGCCGAACCGGCCGCTATGGGCGAGGATGGCCAGCCGGTTGCCGCTGGCGAAGGCGGTGAAGGCCGCCGCCACCGCGACCGCAACCGCCGCCGTCGTGGCCGTGGTCCGGGCGAGGGCGGTGCCGCCAACGGCGATCCCGCCAACGCCCCCCAGCCTGAAGTCGGTGAGCTGCCGGCGTTTCTGACCGCCGGTAATCCAACGACCGCGGCAGAGTAAGGGGTGTCCATTAGGTGTCATCCCCGCGCCGGCGGGGACCTACCTAACCACTCATTCGATCTCACAAAAAGCCGCTAGGTCATCCCCGCGAAAGCGGGGATCTCCGTTTCGAGACCGCCTCATCATCGTCAACCGATTCCCGACTCCGCGAGAATGCTCTGTTGGTGCGGTCAATTTAGAGCCGCCACCCCACCGGTGCCATCCCGGTAAAGTGGCGACCCACCCCCTCTCGCACCACAATCCCCCGGGGGTCATCCCCGGGCTTGACCCGGGGATCCAACCGCACGTCCGCTGGATGGCCGGTCGGGCCCGGCCATCCGGGCGCGCGTTCAGCGATCTGCCCTGAATGTCCTAGTGGGCGCGGCGTCAGCCGACCTTTGCCCTCGTTTCGCCACTCGCGACGATCTCGGCGTGTCGCACCTTGAGCCCGGCAATCATCAGCGCCAGCCCATGTTCGAAGCTGTCGACCCTCTGCGTCTTGGCCCGTCCCAGGGCGGCGGCGTGCAGCGTGGGATAGGCCTTCATCTTCTCCCATGTCTCGGTCAGCCGCTCTGGCGGCTGGTTTCGCCGGCGCTCCATCTCGGACTGAAATTCGAGCGCCGAGCCGGCGACGAAATCGCCGAACGACAGGATGGTCGCCAGCGCTTCCTCGGGCGGAAACCCGGCGAGAGTCCACAGCTGCAGATATTGCTCGATCATCGGCAGCGATGAATCGGTCGGCCGGTTGCCGGCCACTACCCGGGCGCCGTCGCGATAAGCGAGGATCGCCTGGTACTGCCGGCGCATGCCTTCGGCGATCTGTTCCCACCACTCGAGCCCGTCGGGGAAAGGCGGCATCTTCTCCCGTGCCGCCCGCACCATTTCCTCGGACATCAGGTCGAGCAGTTCACGCTTGTCGCGCACGTGCCAGTAAAGCGTCGGCGCCGAAATCCCGAGTTCGGTGGCGAGCCGCCGCAGCGTCAGCCCGTCCAGCCCTACCTCCTGCAGCAGCTGGATGGCCGTCTGGATCACATCGTCGCGCGTTATGGCCATCGTCGGGCTTTGCCTCTTGCGTCTCTAACAGTGTTCGGGTAGTAGCACGTCTAACAACGTTAGAGAACCCCCGGAGTTCATCGTGGATGGTTCATCCATCGGCGCCGATGCCGCCGTCGAAGTGCGTGGCCTCACCAAGCGCTTCAAGACCGTTGAAGCGGTCAAAGGCATCGACCTCACCGTCCGCACCGGGGAGACCTTCGGCTTTCTCGGCCCGAACGGCGCCGGCAAGTCGACGACCATCAAGATTCTCTGCACCTTGGCCGATGCCACTTCCGGGACGGCAAAAGTCGCCGGCTACGATGTGGCCACCGAGCGCGACGCGGTACGCCGTTCGATCGGCCTGGTGTTCCAGGAGCCGACGCTCGACAGCTACCTGACTGCCGAGCAGAACCTCAAATTCCACGGCGAGCTCTACGGCGTCGATCGCGCCACCGCCGCCGCGCGGCGCAAGGAAGTGCTGGAGATGGTCGGCCTCTACGAGCGCAAGGACGATCTCGTGCAGACGTTCTCCGGCGGCATGCGGCGCCGGCTCGAGATCGCCCGCGGCCTCCTGCACTCGCCCAAGGTGCTGTTTCTCGACGAGCCCACGATCGGCCTCGACCCGCAGACCCGCGCCTCGATCTGGCAATATCTGGGCGAGCTGCACAAGCGCGAGGAGATCACCGTCTTCGTCACCACCCATTACATGGACGAAGCCGAGAACTGCGACCGCATCGCCATCATCGACCAGGGCCGGATCGTCGCGCTCGACACGCCCGAAGCGCTGAAGGCGGGCGTCGGCAAGGACCGTGTTTCGATCGCGACCGCCGACGATCCGGCGGCGATCGCGGCGCTCAAAACGACGTTCCAGCTCGATGCCAAGATGGTCGAGGGGCTGGTGACCTTTTCGGTGGCCGATGGCGCGGCGTTCGTGCCGCAGCTCTTCGAAAAGCTCGGCGTCGCCATCAAGTCGGTCGCCGTCGCGCGCCCGAGCCTCGACGACGTGTTCCTCAATTTCACCGGCACCTCGCTCCGCGACGCGGAAGCCAAGGGCGGGTACAATCCGGCAATCGCCGCTCGGCGGCGCGGGAGATAAGACATGGCCCAGGCCTCGATCGCATCCGTCGTCGTCCCCAAGGGCGGCATCGCCCACGAAATCCGTGCCACACTCGTGGTCTGGGAGCGCGAGATGATCCGCTTCCGGCGCGACCCGGCGCGTGTCATCTCCTCGGTCATCCAGCCGCTGCTGTTCCTCTTCGTGCTCGGCGGCGGCCTTGCGTCACTGGTCCAGGCCGGCACCGGCGGCGTCGACTTCAAGACCTTCCTGTTCCCCGGCGTGCTGTCGATGTCGGTGCTCTTCACCGCGGCTTTCGCAGGCATCTCGATGGTGTGGGACCGCGAGTTCGGCTTCCTCCGCGAAATGCTGGTGGCGCCGGTCTCGACGACCGCTATCCTCACCGGCAAGTGCCTCGGCGGCGCCTCGGTGGCCACCATCCAGTCAGTGGTGGTGCTGGTGCTCGCCGGCCTCGTCGGCGTGCCCTACGACATCCCGATGATGCTCGAGGTGCTCGTGCTGCTGTTCCTCATGAGCTTCATGATCGTGGCGCTCGGCCTCGTGCTCGCGTCGCGCGTCAAGCAGGTGCAGTCGGCCATGCCGCTGGTCCAGATGATCATCACGCCGCTGATGTTCCTCTCGGGCGCGCTGTTCCCGCTGTCGCGGCTGCCCAACTGGCTGACCATCGTCACTCACCTCAACCCGATGACCTATGCGGTCGAGCCCGTCCGCTCCGCCGTCTTCGACCGCCTGAACATCCCGCCCGCCGCCCGCCAGATCCTCGACCCCGGCATCTGGTGGGGCAGCTTTGAGGTCCCGGTCTGGATGCAGGTTGGCATCGTCGTGGTCTCCGCCCTGATCCTGCTGTTCGCCTCGGTCAAGCTGTTTGCCCGCACGGAATGATCAGGCAGCTCACCCGGAGTGAATAGCGGCGGCGACCTCGCGGAGTTCCTCGGCCACCAACCGTTGCAGGATCCAGAGGTTGCGGTCGCGAATGCCGTGCTCGTCGAGCTTGCTGACCGTGCGCTGCAGATATTCCGCGGCGGAGCCCCAATGGCCGGCTGCGCGGGCCACGACGCGCGCCACGACGGCGTGCGGCTGCGGGCCGGCATAGGCGACGCCGTCGCGGGCGGCGACGAAGGCCAGTGCCTTGAAGCTTCGGCCGCCGGCAGTGACGGTGATCCAGCGGGCAACGTTGGTCGTGGGAATCCCGTCGGTCTCGCGGCGCAGCAGCTTTTCGATCTGTGCCAGCCGGTCGCCGGGCGGCAGGCGGTAGGCGATGCCGGTACAACTGCCGCCGCGGTCGAGTGCCATCATCAGGGCAGGGACTTCACGGGTGCCGCGCCAGCGCGTCAGTTTCAGGACAAACGCACGGTGCCATCCGGTGGCTGTCGCCCGGACCTGGTCGACGAACTCGTGGCCCGGGCTCCAGATCAATGAGCCGTAGGCAAAGAGCCACAGATCGCCCACCGGTGCACCGGCGAGCGTGGTCTCTGCCATCGCCGCAAATTCGGCATCGGAGGGATCGTGGCGACCCGGCTCCGGGCCTGGATCGGGCTCAACGCGGTTAACCAGCGCGACCAGGTCTTCGGTCAGGGTCATGGCTTCTTTGATCTTCTGCACGTTTCGGCTCCATCTCCCCCCGGCGCCGCATGTGGCAGGCGAACCAAACCTCAACAATGTTCGTGCGGCCTGAAAACCTGATCGAAAAGCCGGGCCGTCGCGGGGCGCATCGCGATCGCCCACCCGTCGCGTCATGGCCGGCCGGCCCGGCCATCCAACCGGACGTGCCACATTCGACTTCACCAACTGATTGCCTTCACACATCAATCTGGCCCTCGATCGCAACTTATCCACGCCCTTCCCATCACGCGCATAATGGCTCCCATCCCCTCGCATCGAGCGAGGTCGCGACGAACGGTCGGCGGGGGGAGACCGGGTGGCTGGGGCGTCGGCTCCAGCCAGGCCGGGACACCGGGTTCCGCGGAAGAGCAACCCTGCTTCCGGCCCCGGATCCGTCGCCTGGCCAGTTCCGGCCAAGCGGGGCCGAGCGCGTGGGAGGATGCTTCCCGCGAGGCAAGGCAAAGGGTCCGCATGCGCGGGTGAAGTCGCGCCGGAAGCCGATGGTCCGAGCCCAAAA
>CAZNAE010000064.1:0-18579 GCA_964570695.1 uncultured Devosia sp. | reverse complement strand
CGCGTCCCCTGCCCACCGGCCAGGATTACGGGGATCGTCGGGCTGGCCATAAAACTCTCCGAAATTGGGGTGGGCGGACACTATTGGGGAGGAAAGAGGCGCGCAATAGGCCGCACATCTGTCACGGCATCGCTGGGGTTGTGTCACCGCCGGGCCATAGTCCCTACATCTAATAGCTGCTAGGAATTGCACAGCTTTTGGGGATTTTTGACAGATGAACCGCCGCTCCGTATTGTCCTCTCGGATGAAGTTGATCCTGGCGCTTGCGCCGGTCTGCTTCCTTGGCAGCCTGGTCGCCACCACCGGCGTCGAAGCGCACGAAAATTACGCGCTGATCGTCTCGGCCAGCGACTATCCCAACCTCGATCCGAAATACTGGCTCAAGGGGCCGAAGAACGACGCGGTGCTGGTGCGCGACTATCTGCTCAACAGCAGCCCGGTGAAGTTCGAGCCGCAAAACGTCACCACGCTCGGGTCGGGCGACGGCATGACGCTCGCGACGCATCAGGCCATCCTCGACAATCTCAAGAAGATCGCGCTGGAGGCGAAGGCCGGCGATTTCGTGTTCCTGCAGTTCTCCGGCCATGGCTCGCAACAGCCGGCAACCACGGACACCTCGGAGATGGACGGTCGCGACGAGGTCTTCCTGTCTGCCGACACCAAGATGGCGCCGCCCGACAACCCGAGCTACTTCCCCAACGTGCTGACCGACAACGAAGTCGGAGACTCGCTGACGGCGATCCGCAAGACCGGCGCGTTCGTCTGGGTCGTGTTCGATTCCTGTCATTCGGGCACGATGACGCGCGGCGCGCCGGACGAGACGGGAACCGCGACGCGCGAGATCACGCCCGCCGAGCTCGGCATGCCCGACAGCGCCTTCAAGGTTCCGGCATCCAGCGGCGAGGGGGCGTCGCGCGCCGTGCCGATGGCCGAGAGCACCTATGCCGACAACCCGACCGATCCCAATGAAGGCGGCATGGTCGCGTTCTTTGCGGCGCAGACCAACGAACTGGCGCAGGAGACGCCGTTCGACGTGACCCAGCCCGACGGCACCGACGTCAAACTGAACTACGGGGTATTCACCCACACCATCTTCTCCGCCCTGGCGAAGAACCCCAACATGACCTACCGGCAGCTGGCGCAGAGCGTGCTCGCCGACTACGCCGCCAACAACTCGATGAAGCCGACGCCGCTGTTCGAGGGCAAGCTCGATGCGCCGGTCTTCGGCAGCAACGGCATCGTGCCGACCGAACAATGGCCCACGGTGGTCGGCGGCGACGGCGCGATCACTATCTCGGCGGGACAGCTGCACGGCCTTGCCGCCGGCACAAAGCTCCTCGTGCTGCCGAGCCCGGCCGCGTCCAACGACGAGGCGATCGGCGTGATGCAGGTGGCGAGCAGCACAGAGCTCCGCTCGACCCTCGTCCCCTCCTCCGACGACACGCATCCGCTGATCGACGCTAAAGCGGTGCCCGCCGGCACCTATGTGCGGCTGGCGGAAGTGAGCTATCCGTTCGAGCTCGTCGTGTCGAAGCCCGATCCGGCGACGACCGCGGCCGCCGACGTCAAGTCGATCAATGACGCGCTGACTACGATCCTCGCCGACCCGAAGGCCGCGATGAAGCTTCGCGTCGTCGATCCGGGAGCGCCCGCCGACGTGCGGCTCGCGGTGCTCTCGGACGACCAGATAGCCAAGATCGGCGGCGCGGCCGGCGTGCAGGCGACCGCATTCGACCCGACGCCGAAACTCTGGCTGCTGCCGAAGAGCGGCGTCGCTTCGCTCGCGCCGCAAAGCCGGGCACCCGACATGCCGCTGCCGGCCGCGGCCAGCGCGGTTGACGCCAGCTTCACCGGGGGACTCGAAAAGAACCTCGTCGAAATCTTCCGCGCCACCGGGCTGTCGCGGCTGAGCCAGGCGAGCACGTTCTCGGCAAAGGATTTTGCGCTGAGTTTCGGGCTGCAGGCGGCCGGCAGCAGCAAGATCGATGCGATGGCCGCCGAGGAAACCCCGATCATCCATTCAGGCGACCGGCTCCACATCGATATGACGAACACATCGGACAAGCCGATGGACATCAACGTCCTCTACATCGACCACGACTACGGCATCACCCTGCTCTGCCAGGCGCACCTGGCGCAGCAGGATCATCTGTTCCAGCCACTTGCCGATATCGAGGACAGCGACATCGGCAGCGAGCGGATCGTCGCGGTCATCAACGAGAGCGGCAAGGACCTGACGGATCTGAGTTTCCTCGCGCAGCCCGGCATCCCGACGGCCAAGCGCGGCCTCGGCGAGCAGGGCCTGCTCGGGATGATCGACGACCTCGGCGCCGGCGTTCCGACGCGCGCCATCCCGGTTTCGAGCCGCGACACCAAGACGCCGCGTGGCGCGGTGGTGATGGTGCCGCTCGAGGCGCAGCCGGCGACGGGTGCGCAGAAGGCGGCTGAGGTCACGGTCGATGATCCGCGGACGCCGGAAGGCTCGTGCCAACCGTAGGCTTTGGCCGGAATTCGGTCGAAACCATCTTTTCTTTGCGGCGATTTGTCTCTTAGTGTCTGACCGCCATGGACGACAATCCAACGAAAGCCCCCGCCGGTGCTCGCCGCGAGCAGGAAGAAACCGCCGAGCGCGACGAGATCCGCCGCCGCGGCGACGCCGAGCATCAGGCGGCGCATACGGCGGTCGGCGTGCTCGAGGGGCTGTCGGTCGCCAAGGTGGTGGAGGACCAGTACAGTTCGCTGCATAAGGCGGACGAGATCGCGGCGCTGCTGCTGAAGATCGTGACGGTGCTGGCGCTGACTTTCGGGCTGTTCGAATACGACCGGCAGAAGGCCGATGCGCGGGTAACGCAATCGCTGAGCCTGGTGCAGGAATGGGAGACCGGCGGCTATCGCGCGGCGTTCACCAACACCAATGACCGGCTGTGGCCGCTCTATTCACAGAGCTCCGATGCCATCGCCGCGGTAGGCGACGACAAGGATGCGCGGGCGCTGCTCTATGGCAATATCGGCGAGGCGGTGACCGGGCGCGACGACGCCTTCGTGTCGGACGCGGACCGCGACGTGGACCTGGTGTTTCACTTCTTCGAGCGCGCGGCGATCTGCGCCGACGAGCAGATTTGCGACTATCCGGTGCTGAAGACGTTCTTCGGCTCGGAGGCGGACAGCTTCTGGCTGTATTTCTCGAAGTATGCCGAGCGGCGGCAGAATGACGGCTATGCCGGCTATGGCGACTGGACTCGGCGGTTCGTCGAGGGCCAGATCACGCCGGCAAAGTTCCTCGGGCTGTTCTAGCTCACGCGATCTCGACGGGCTTGGGCCGCTCGCCGCGATCTTCGAGTTCTTCGCTGGCGGCCTCGGCCTGCTTCACCAGCGTCTCGCGCATCTGCTTGAGTTCGCCATCTCCCATGTCCTCGGCGGCGACGAAATGATTGTCGGCGCCCTTGAGGGCGAAGATCAACTCGTCGAGCTTGGCCTGCACCGCCTGACCATCGCGGTTCTGCGAGTTCTGCAGGACGAAGACCATGAGGAAGGTGATGATGGTGGTCGCCGTGTTGACCACCAGCTGCCAGGTCTCGGAGAAATGAAACAACGGCCCGGACACGGCCCAGACAATGATCAGCGTCAGGGCCAGGATGAACGTCGCCGGCTTGCCGGCGAAGGCTGATACGTGATGCGAAAATCGTGAAAAGAAGCCTCGCTGCGACATGCAACACCCGGTTATTGCGGAGATAACTGGGATCGCGACGGATTCGTTCCGGCCCGGGCCTTGCGGCGCGGGGGCCGGACATGGTCCAAGTCGCGGGACGAGGACGAAAGAGGCGATGGCGCAGGCGGCTTTTGCATTCACGGCAGGACGCGACCCGGCAGAAGTACTGCACGCGGTGTTCGGTCATGCGTCGTTCCGCGGCCAGCAGGAGGACGTGGTGCGCCACGTCACCGAGGGCGGCGACGCGGTGGTGCTGTTCCCGACCGGCGCGGGCAAGTCCGCCTGCTACCAGATCCCGGCGATCTGCAGGCCCGGTGTCGGCATCGTCATCTCGCCACTGATCGCCTTGATGCGTGATCAGGTGGAAGCCTTGCGGCAGGCCGGGGTCAGCGCAGCGGCGCTCAACTCATCGCTGAGCGCCGAGGAATCGGCGAGCGTCAGGCGGCAATTGCTGCGCGGCGAGCTCGACCTGCTCTATGTCGCGCCGGAGCGGCTGGTGACCTCGGGATTCCAGCAGCTACTGGCGGATGTCGACATTGCGCTGTTCGCGATCGACGAGGCGCACTGCGTCAGCCAGTGGGGCCACGACTTCCGGCCGGAATATCGCGAGCTGAGCCGCATCACCGAGCTGTTCCCCGGTGTGCCGCGCATCGCCTTGACGGCGACCGCCGATGCACAGACGCGCGACGATATCATCGAGCGGCTGGGGCTGGGCGAGGCGCGGGTGTTCGCCGCGAGCTTCGACCGGCCCAATATCAGTTACACCATCGTCGAGCGGACCGGCGCGAAGAAGCAGTTGCTGGACTTCCTGTCGCGGCACAAGAATGAGAGCGGCATTGTCTATTGCCTGTCGCGCGCCAAGGTGGACGACATCGCGGCCTGGCTGAATACGGAGGGCATCCGCGCCCTGCCCTATCACGCGGGGATGGATTCGCGGGTGCGCAGCGCCAACCAGGATGCGTTCCTCAAGGAGGATGCGCTCTGCCTCGTGGCGACGGTGGCCTTCGGTATGGGCATCGACAAGCCCGACGTGCGTTACGTGGCGCATCTCGATCTGCCCTCTTCGATCGAGGCCTATTATCAGGAGACCGGCCGCGCCGGGCGCGACGGGCTGCCGGCCGAAGCGTGGATGAGCTATGGCATGGCCGACGCAGTGCAGCGGCGGCGGATGATCGACGAGGGCAACGCGCCGGACGCGGTGAAGCGGGTGGAACACACCAAGCTCAACGCGCTGCTCGGGGTGTGCGAAACGGCGGGCTGCCGACGGCAGGCGATCCTCAAGCACTTTGGCGAAGAGCATGCCGGCGCATGCGGCAATTGCGACACCTGCCTATCGCCGGTCGACAGCTGGGACGCGACGGATGCGGTGGTCAAGGCGATGGCGGCGATCTATCGGACCGGCCAGCGCTTCGGCGCGGCGCATGTGATCGACGTGCTGATGGGCAAGCCGACTGAAAAGGTGCTGCGCTTCGGGCATGAGACGCAGGCGGTGTTCGGCCAGGGCAAAAACATCGAATCGAAGGCCTGGCAGTCGATCCTGAGGCAGATCACCGCGTCCGGGCTGGTCAATGTCGATCAGGAGCGGCATGGCGCGCTGGTGCTGAGCGAAACGGCGCGACCGGTGTTCCGCGGCGAGCAAAAAATCGTGCTGCGCAAGGACCGGCCGCAGAAGGCGGCATCGGTGCGGCGCGCGCTGGAGCGGACGGTCGGACTTAGCGAGGCGGCCGCCGCAATCTTTGAGGTACTGCGCAGCGAGCGCTCGCGGCTGGCGAAGCTCCAGGGCGTACCGCCCTATGTGGTGTTCCAGGATACGACGCTGCGCGCCATGGCCACGGCGCGGCCACGGAATTTCGAGGAGCTGGCCGAACTGCCCGGCGTCGGGCAGGCCAAGCTCGAGCGCTACGGCACGGCGTTCCTCAACATCCTCAATGCCCAACCCTAGATCGTTGTTCTGGAGTTCTTGTGTCAAAATCCCTGATGTTCGTTGGCGGCCGCAATCGGGACGCGGCCGGGAATGCGATCGGTGACGACCGCGGGATCAGCGTGTACCGGCTGGATGGCGAGAGCGGAGTCATCGACCTTCTAAGCCGCCTCGGAGAAGTCGACAATCCGACCTTCCTCGCCCTGCCGCCGGATGGCCGGCTGCTCGCCACGGTCAGCGAGCGGGCAGGCGCGGTCGAGGGATCGGTCAGCACGCTGGCGATCGACAGCCACGGCAAGCTGCGCCTGCTTGGGACACAGCCGAGTGGCGGCTTCACGCCGGCGCATCTGAGCTTCGACAACACCGGGCGCTATCTCGCCGCCGTGAATTACACCGATGCGCCGCTCCCAGCCGCGAGTCAGTCAGTGCGCATTTTTCGCCTCGATGCGGATGGAGCACCCGGCGACGTCGTCGGCGAGGCTAGTCACACCGGCAAGGGCGAGGACCGCTCGCGGCAGGATCGGCCGCATGCGCATTGTGTGCGCTGGACGCTGGACAACCGGTTCGTCGTCGTCGCCGATCTCGGCATCGACCGGCTTGTGGTACATCGCTTCGACGCAACCACGGGGCGCATCGCCCGCCACCGCGACGTGGTGTTGCCCGCGGGTTCGGGACCGCGGCATTTTGTGTTCCACCCGACGCTGCCGTTTGCCTATGTCGTCAACGAGCTCAGCAACACCGTCGCAAGCCTTGCGTTCGATGCGGCGAACGGGGCTTTCCGCCTGTTGGCAGAAGAGAGCGCGCTGCCGACCGGCGTGACCAAGGAGAGCTATTGCTCGGCAATCGCGGTCGCGGCCGGGGGACGGCATCTATTCGCCGGCAATCGCGGGCATGACAGCATTGCCCGCTTCGACATCGACGCGAGCGGCATCGCCCGCTTCATTCGCACGACGCCCTGCGGTGGCAAGTGGCCGCGCGACTTCGCCTTCGATCCAGACGGCCGGGTGCTGGCCGTCGCCAACCAGCAGAGCGACGCCGTCTCGCTGTTTCGCTATGATCCGCAGAGCGGCGCGCTGACGCCGCTGGGAGAGCCCATCGCCTCCAACATTCCAACCGCCATCGTCTTTCGCCCGCAACCCGACTGAGACCGGCCATGCCCCATTACGACGTCATCATCCGCAACGGCACCCTCGTCGACGGCACCGGCGGCCCGGCGCAGCTGGCCGATATCGGCATCAGCGGCGACCGTATCGCGGCGATCGGCGCTATCTCGGGGACGGCGACGACAGAGCTCGACGCGAGTGGTCTCACGATCTCGCCGGGCTTCATCGACGTGCACACGCATGACGACGGCGCCGTGCTCGCTAATCCGCAGATGACGGCAAAGATCAGCCAAGGCGTGACGACGGTGATCACCGGCAATTGCGGCATCTCGCTGGCGCCGATCGCGCCGCTCGATCCGCCGCCGCCGTTGAACCTCCTGGGCGATCGCGCGGCTTACAAATTTACGACAATGGGCGCCTATCTCGACGCTGTCCGGGCGGCGAAACCCAGCGTCAACGTCGCGGCACTGGTCGGCCATATGACGCTCCGCCTTGCGGTAATGGACGATGTCAACCGGCCGGCGACGCGCGCCGAGGCGACGAAGATGCGGGGATTGCTCGAGGAGTCGCTCGCGGCAGGTGCCGTAGGGTTTTCGACCGGGCTCTACTACAAGCCGTCGAACGCTGCGGACATGGACGAAGTGGTCGAGATCGCCGGGGCGATGCGCGAGCATGGCGGTACCTACACCACCCACATGCGCAGCGAGTACGAAGGGGTGATGGATTCGCTGCAGGAGTCGTTCACGACGGCCAAGCGCGCCGAGGTGCCGGTGGTGATCTCGCACCACAAATGTGCCGGACCGGACAATTGGGGCCGCACGAAAGAGACGCTGCCGTTCATTGCGGCCTCGCAGCGCGACCAGAAGATCGGGCTCGACGCCTACCCCTACATTGCCGGCTCGACGGTCCTCGACCCCGACTGGGTCGACACGCGTATCCGCACGATGATCACCGGCTCGACGCCGCATCCCGAAATGACCGGCCGCGACCTCAGCGACATCGCAGCCGAATGGGGCGTCTCGGAGCAGGACGCGGCGCGTCGACTGGTGCCGGCCGGCGCGGTGTATTTCCAGATGCAGGAGGACGACGTGCGGCGCGTGCTGTCCTTCCCCTCGACGATGATCGGCTCGGACGGGCTGCCGCGCGACAATCATCCGCATCCGCGGCTCTGGGGCACGTTCCCGCGTGTCCTCGGACACTATTCGCGCGAGGTGGGGCTGTTCCCGCTCGAGACGGCGATCCACAAGATGACCGGGCTGTCGGCCGAGACGTTCCGGCTCAAGGATCGCGGCGTGGTCCGCGAAGGGGCATACGCCGATCTGGTGCTGTTCGACGCCGGCGAGATCGCCGATACAGCGACCTTCGACAATCCGGCGCAGAAGGCGCACGGCATCTCGTACGTGCTGGTCAATGGCGGCATCGCCTATGCCGGCGGCGAGGTCGCGCCGGCCGGCTTCGGCCAGATCGTCGAGCGGCGCCCGACTACTTGATCGCGCCGACGGCGACGCCGCGGGTCAGCGTGCGCTGGAAGATCAGGAAGAAGATCACCGTCGGCGCAATGCCGAGCAATGATGCGGCGGCGGCGAGTGTCGGGTCGGACAGATTCTGGCCTCGCGTCAGGCCCATCGCCACCGATACGGTCTGGTTGTTGTTCGACACCAGCATGACCAGCGGGATCAAGAACTCGTTCCAGGTCCAGATGAAGAAGAAGGTGCCGACGACCATCAGGGTCGGGCGCAGCACCGGCACCACCACCAGCCACAGCACCTGCCAACGTGAAGCGCCATCGATCTCGGCCGCTTCGATGATCTCGCTGGGGAAGCTGCCGAGCACAGAGGAGAGGAGATAGGTCCCGAAGGCGCTCTGCAGCACGGCAAAGACGATGATCACGGCGAGCTGCGTGTCGTAGAGGCCGGTGGCCTTGGCCATGTAGTACAGCGGATAGACGATGGATTCCTGCGGCACCATGATGCCGAGCAGCAGGATGATGAGGATAACGCGCGAGCCGCGGACCTTGCCAATGCCGATGGCGTAGGCATTCAGCAGACTAATCGCCACGCCAAGGACGGCGACGCAGGCGCTGATCAGAGCGCTGTTCCAGAGCTTGCGGGTGAAATCGGAGAGGGTCCAGAACTTCTGCAACGCCGTGAAGTCGATCGTGCTCGGGATCGACAGCGGTCCGCCGAGCGCATAGTCGGTGCCGGTCTTGATGGCGTTGATCACCGTCAGGATGAACGGGAACAGCGTCCCAAGCAGCAGCACGATGAGGAGCGCGAGCACCGGCCAGCGATAGCGGCTGCGCCGCTTCTGGTGGACCACCGCGACTGGTCTGGTCGTGTCCTCGACAAGGGTGAGAGTCGCGTCGGCCATGGCTATGCGGCCTCCTGCCGGGACTGGAAGCGGATGAACAGCACTGCCAAAACAACGGTCAGCACGGTCTGAACCACGGCGATCGAGGCCGCGTAGCCGACGCGCTGCGTGGTGAAGAAGTGATAATAGGTGAGGTAGGACGGCACGAGCGTCGCGTTGTCCGGTCCGCCGGCGGTGAGCACGAAGACCGGCGCAAACACTTTGAGCGCGGCGATCAGCGTGGTGAGGACGACGACGAAGATTTCGGGCGCGAGCATCGGCACGGTGATCGAGATCAGGCGCTGCCACCAGCCTGCACCATCGAGCTCCGCGGCCTCGTACAGCGACGGATCGATGCGCGAGAGGCCGGACATGAAGACCACGAGGCAATAGCCGACCTGGATCCAGACGATCATCAGCGACACGGAGGGCAGTGCGTACGTCGCGTCGCCGATCCAGTTCTGCGCCAGCGGCGCGAGGCCGATGGCCTTGAGGATGGTGTTGACGACGCCGAGGGGATTGAGGATCCAGCCCCACAGCACGCCGGCGGTGGTGATGGGCAGGATTTGCGGCAGGTAGAAGCCGGCGCGGAAGAAAC
The DNA here is from genome assembly GCA_964570695.1 of uncultured Devosia sp. GTDB lineage: Bacteria > Pseudomonadota > Alphaproteobacteria > Rhizobiales > Devosiaceae > Devosia_A. Next base: position 8,899 of record CAZNAE010000064.1, on the reverse strand, counting down.
TCGAAATCTGTTCGCCGAACTGGTCGCGGATGTAGTCGAAGAGCAGCGCTGCCAGCACGAGCCCGATCAGCACCGGAATGATGGTCATCGAAATGATGAACAGCAGCGTGTGGATCATCGATCCCCAGAACTGATCGTCGGTCACGAGGCGCTGGTAATTCTGCACGCCCACCCAGCGCGGCAGGCCGACGCCCTTCCAGGTGGTGAAGCTCAGAACGAAGTTGGCGGCCTGCGGAATGAGGACGATCAGCAGAAACCCGACGACACCGGGAATGAGGTAGAGGTAGAACCCCCACCGGTGCCTGGCGAAACTGGCCTGCGCTGCCGCCATTGTGTCCTCCGATATCTGCCGGGCCGCGCCTCCACGGGAAGGAGACGCGACCCGTCGTTGTCGACGCTACTGGTTTGCCTGCGCGTCGTCGTAGGTCTTCTTGATCTGATCGACGAACTGCTCGGGGGTCAACGTGCCCTGGAACAGGCCGGTGTCCTTCTGGTTCAGGACATCATAATAGCCCGGCACCGGCCAGTCGGGGTAGAAACCGAGACCGTTCTTGTCGGAGATTTGCTTGAACACCGCTGCGGCGTTCTTGCCGACCGGATCGGTGATGGTGGCCGGATCGGCCGCGATGGCGACGCCGCCGTCATTGGCGAGTTCGGTCTGGTACTTCGCGGACAGCGTCAGGCTGATCCACTCGGCTGCGAGGTCGGGGTTCTTGGCGCCCTTGGGGACGACCCAGAGGTTGCCCGTCGAGCCGACCGAATATTTCGGCGTCGGGATGACGAACTGGCCCCATTTGAAGTCCTTAATGGTCGAGGCGAAGTTGCCGAGGTTCCAGGTGCCGGAGACGTACATCGGCGCCTTGCCCGAGGTGAACAGCAGCGCGGCGTCCGGATCCTTCATCCCGGTCGAGTCCTTGCTGATATAGCCCTTGTTGACCCAGTCGAGCAGGGTCTGCGCGGCGTAGAGGTAGGGCGCTCCATCGAGCGGCGCCTTCAGGCCCTGGTAGTTCTGGACCCAGGTGTCATCGGCCTTGGTGTAGGCGAGCGAGGCGAGCAGATGCTGTCCACTGGTATCGATGGCGCCGAGCGCCAGGGGCGTGATCCCCTGCTTTTTGAAGGCGTCCATGTCGGCCACCCATTCGTCGATGGTGGTCGGCACCTTGAGGCCGGCCTTGTCGAACATATCGATGTTGTAGAAGGCCGAGACATATTCGCCATAAACCGAAATGCCCCAGACGTGGCCCGAGCCATAGATGCCCTTGTCGTCGTACTTGCTCAGAACCAGGTCGCCGGCGTTGAGGATTTTGTCCCAGCCTTCCTTGGTCACGTAGTCGTCGAGGTTGGTGAGCAGGCCCTGGCTGGCGACGAGGCCGGCCGTGGCGTTGCCCTTGTTGTATTCGAGGACATCGGGCGCCTGATCAGAGTTGAGGATCATGCTGCCGGCCGCCTGCAGCTGGGCGAAGGTCTTCTGCTGGAAGGCGACCGTCACGTCGGGGTGCTTCGACTTGAACTCGTCGAGCGCCTTGCCCCAGGCGATGCCTTCGGAGCTTGCCGGATCTTCGAACCACCAGATGTTGAACGTCTTCTGCTGGGCGATGGCCGTGTTGCTCAGCAGCATCACCGATGCTGCGGCGACCAGCGCCAGTTTGGATAGTCTTGTCATACTTTCCTCCTCAGCGGACCTTTTCCCTCCCCATCAAGCCGGCGGTCGGTCCGCGATTGTCCGGCTGCTGGTTCTTGCGTGCGGCTATGCTGCGGCGACGAAATCTCCGCCACGCGCGTCCTTGAGATAATTGAGCGCCCGGACCTGACCGGTCATTTCGAGGGCGTCGCGATAGACCGGATCGTGCCAGCCTTCGATATCGATCGAGCCCGACCAGCCGGCGAGGCGCAGCTCGGAGATGACATCGGTCCAGTTGCTGTCACCGAAGCCGGGCGTGCGCATGAAGACGAACTTCTCCTTGCCGAAGATGCCGTGCTCGCGGATCACCTCCCAGCGCACGGTCGCGTCCTTGCCGTGCACGTGGAAGAATTTGTGCGCCCATTTGCGGATCTGCGGCAGCGGATCGATGAGATAGACGAGCTGGTGGCAGGGCTCCCATTCGAGGCCGATATTGTCGTCCGGCGTCTCGTTGAAGATCAGCTCCCAGGCATCGGGATTGTGCGCGATGTTCCAGTCGCCGCTCGCCCAGTTGCCGTCCATAGCGCAGTTCTCGAACGCGATTCTGACGCCCTTGTCGGCGGCGCGCCTGGCGAGCTCCGACCAGACCTCCTTGTAGCGTGGCAGCGAGTCGGTCAGCGGCTTGCCGCGGATGCGGCCGGTGAAGCCGGCGACGCAGGTGGCGCCAAAGTGGTGGGCGTTGTCGATGCAATCCTTCCAGCCCTGCAGGGTATGGCGGTCCATGTCGCGGTCTTCGAGCGGATTGCCGAACATGCCGAGGGTCGAAATCGTGATGTCGCGGTTGCCAATGGCGTCGAGGCTGCGCTTGCCGAGTTCGGCAAGGTCCTGGCCGTTGGTGGTCTGCCAGAAGAACGGCTCAAAGCTCTCGAAGCCGAGATCGGCAACGGCCGCGATGTTCTCGGCGGCTTTGCCCTCGGTGGCCTTGATCATGGTCCCGATGCGGATGGCTTTGGCGGGGTCGGTCAATTTGCTGTCCTATGCTGCGATCTGGACCCGCTGGCGGGTGCGCGCGCTTTCGATCGCGGCAAACACCATCGCGAGACTCTTGAGATTGTCGAAGCCGGCGGTCTCGGGCGACGTACCGGCATCGATGCTATTGATGAAGTCGAGCAAAACGCTGGCGTGACCATGCGTCTGCATCGGATCGGCCGGAGGGGCGGCGTCGAGGTTCTTGAGGTCGCGGAAAAAGCCGGTGTCGCCGTTGACGACCTTCACGTCGAAGCTGTCGGCGCCGTCCCAGAGCAGCGTGCCCTTCGAGCCAACGATCCGCCATGAGGAGTCCCAGCTGGTGTTGGCACCCTCGGCACTCCACGAGCCGCGATAGGTGAAGACGACATCATCGGAGAGCTCGAAGATGGCGTTGGCGACGGAGTCGCGCGCGTACCAGGAACTCTTGGGGTTGCTCTCGTGGCAGTAGACGGCGAGCGGCACCTTGCCGGAGATAAAGCGGGCGGCATCGAGGGTGTGGATCGCCATGTCGACCAGCAGCACGTGATCCATGGATTCGCGAAAGCCGCCGAAATGGGCACCGACGAAGAAGTCGCAGTGGACGGCATTGAGGGTGCCGAGCGCGCCACTCTCGAGCGTGGCGACAATGCGCCGAACGCCTTCGTTGAAGCGCCGGTTCTGGACGATGGCGTGGACCCGCCCGGCGCGGCGCGCCCTCTCAACAAGATCGGTCGCCTCCGCGAGGCTGGTCGCCATGGGCTTCTCCGACAACACGTGGCAGCCATGGCGGAGTCCCGTCGCGACGACGTCGTGGCGCGCGCCGGGGATCACCACGTCGAACAGCAGATCGGGCTTGGTTGCATCGAGTAGCGCGCCCAGATCGGTGCCCGTCGCAACGGCGCCAAGGCCGAATTCGTCGCCGAGGCGGCGAGCGGCCGAAAGGTCGAGGTCGTTGAGGCCGACGATGCTGATCCGCCCGGCGAGAGCCGGGGTATCGGCAATCGCGCGAAGCCAGCCCTTGGCCATAGCTCCGCACCCGGCCAGAACGGCACGATGCTGCAAGTTGATCCTCCCTGGACCATCCGGCGGTCGCCTGACGCGATCTCTCCCGGTTGTTCCGTAAACGTTTACGACGCTATATTCGGGGTCGTAGGCGTGTCAATAGGCTTTCGGAAACGTCTCCATCGGCCGGAGCAGCATCCGTGAATAGTGAGGCAAAATGAAGGGGATCAGGCATCTCGCCGATCAACTCAACATTTCGATCGGCACGGTGTCGCGGGCGCTGAACGGACGGCCGGACGTCAACGAAGAGACGCGTAAGCGGGTGCTCGAGGCGGCGAGCGAACTGGGCTACGTGCCGAACCAGTCGGGCCGCAGCCTGAGGCAGGGGACAACCAACTCGGTCGGCTTCATGATCGAGTCCGGTGGCGAGGCGACCGGCAACGGCGACAACTTCTTTCTTGGCGTGTTCGAGGGCGTGCAGACGGCGCTGGGGCGCCATCATCTGGACCTCGTTGTCCTCCCCTGCTCAACAGACGAGGACCCAACCGAATATCTGCGTCGCATGGTGGCGCGACGGCTGGTCGACGCGCTGATCATTTCGGCGACGCATCGCAAGGATCCGCGCATCGATCTGCTGACCAAGACGCGCATCCCGTTCATCACCCTCGGCCGCACGGGTACGCCGGGGCACCATCCCTGGATCGATCTTGATTTCGAAGGGGTTGCCAACCGCGCAGTGGACCGGCTCGTCGCAAATGGCCACAGCCGCATCGCACTGGCGCTGCCGAGCAACGACATCAACCTGGGATTCGTATTCTTCGAAGCCTACAAAGCGGCGCTGGCGCGGCATGGCCTGCCATTCGATCCGACACTGGTGATCCGCGCCAAGTCCTCCGAGCAGGGCGGCTACCAGGTGGGGCACGAGATGCTCGGCCTGACGCCACGGCCGACGGCGGTGCTGCTGATTTACGAGCTGATGGCGATCGGCGTCTATCGGCGGCTTAACGAGGAAGGCGTGCAGCCGGGCCGCGATATAGCAGTGGTGGGCTTTCGCGAGTCGCCGCAATCGCGCTTCCTGTCGCCCACCCTCACCTGCTTCCGCATGTCGCTGCGCGACCTCGGGATTGCACTCGGCGAGTCGCTGCTGGCGTCGATGCCCGCCTACGCGGAGACCTACCCGCAGGGGCTGGTGCAGCGCATCTGGCCGCTGGAATTGGTGCCCGGCGAAAGCGACGCGCCGCCCGGCTAAACGCCAAGGTGGCGGCCGAGGATGTCCGGCGATGCCTTGAGGTCGGCGGCGGTGCCCTCGAACGCGATATGGCCATTGTTGAGGATGTAGGCGCGTTGCGCGATCGACAGCGCGGCCGCGATGTTCTGCTCGACGATGACGATCGTCTGGCCATCCGCCGCGAGACGCTCGCAGACGGCCAGCAAGTCCCGCACGATGATCGGCGCCAGACCCTCGAACGGCTCGTCGAGCAGCAGCACCTTCGGACTGCGGATTAGCGCGCGGGCGATGGCCAGCATCTGCTGCTCGCCACCGCTGAGATCGGCGCCGCGACTGGTGCGGCGCTCCTTGAGCCGCGGGAACATGTCGTAGATGCGCTCCATCGGCCAGGCCGGCTTGGCGCTAAGGCCGGCCAGAACGAGGTTCTCGTCCACGGACAGGGCGCCGAAGATGCGACGCGCCTCGTGGACGAGCTGGATACCGGAATTGGCGACGACGTGCGGCTTGGCGCCGCGCAGTTCCCTGCCCTCCAGCCGGACGCTGCCGGTCGGGGCGCTGACGATGCCCATCAGCGAATTGAGGGTCGTGCTCTTGCCGGCGCCGTTGCGACCGAGCAGCGCGACCACCTCCTTCTGCTCGACATGCATGGACACGTCGAACAGCACGTGCGAGTCGCCGTAATAGGCATTGAGCTTGTCGATCTTGAGATAGCTCATGGTGCGTGGATGCCCCCGAGATAGGCGGTCTGCACCGCGTCGCTCCCCTGCACCTCGGCCGGTGTGCCCTCGGCGAGGACGCGGCCCTGCGACAGCACGGTGACGCGGTCGGCCATGCCGAACAGGGCATCCATGTCGTGCTCGACGACGACCAGCGTGCGGCCTTTGGCGATCTGCTTCAACAGAGCCACGGTCTCGACGCGCTCATGCGGGCTCATGCCGGCGAGCGGTTCGTCGAGCAGCAGGATTCTTGGGTCGGTGCCGAGCGCGAGGCCGATCTCGATGCGGCGCTTCTCGCCATAGGCGAGCTCGGACACCGGCAGGTCGGCGTGGGCCGTCAGATCGAGCAGCCGCATCGTCTCGTCGATGTCGGCATTAAGCTCGTCCATGTGGTCGACATTGCGGAAAAGATCGAGGCGGAACTTGCCGCGGGTGCGCGACAGCGCCGAGATCATCAAATTGCGCCGCACGGTGAGTTTTGAGAAGAGCTGGTTGATCTGGTAGCTCTTGGCGATGCCGCGCTGACAGACCGCGGTGACGTCGAGACCGGTGATCTCCTCGCCGAACATGAAGATCTTGCCCGAGCTCGGCTTAACCTCGCCGGTCAGCATCTTGAAGAACGTGCTTTTACCCGCGCCATTGGGGCCGATGAGGCCGCGGATTTCGCCTTCGGTCACCGCAAAGTTCACATCGTCATTAGCGACGATGCCGCCATAGTGCTTGCCGATGCCTTTCGCCTCGATGGCGATGGCGCCGGTGGGCACCGGGCGGCGCTCGGTGGGTGTGGCAGCCACAAGAACGGGCGCGGTGCGCGCTGGCTCGGCCGGCACGTCGACGGCCGGCAGCGGCCGGACCAGGCGATAGAGATCGGTGAGGCCGCCGATAATACCGCGGCGAAGGAAAACGATCAGCACGACGAAGACGATGCCGAGGACCAGCTTCCAGGCGGCGCCGAGGTTGAGAGCGGATTGCAGCTCGTTGCGCAGATACAGCCAGAGCGCGGCGCCGACGAGCGGGCCGAGCAGCGTGCCGGCGCCGCCGGTGACGGTCTGGATCACCAGCTGACCGGAGGTTTCAAAGGTAAAAGACTCCGGCGACATATAGCTCTGCAGCGTCCCCTCGAGGCCGCCGGCGAGACCCGCATAGGCCGCGGCAATGGCGAAGACCACCAGCTTGTAGCGCTGGATGTCGTGACCGACGGCCTTGGCACGGATCGGGTTGTCGCGGATGGCGGTCAGCACATGGCCGAAGGGCGAGGCGACGATGCGACGGGCGATGACATAGCCGATGAAGAACAGCACAGCGAGGAGCCCGTAGAGCGACCAGGGCTGGTCGAACACATAGCTGAAACTGCCGAGGTCGATGCGCGGCTTCGGGACATTGGGCAGGCCGTTTTCCCCGCCGGTCCACGGATAGAGCGCAGAGTTCTCGAGGAAGAAGAACATCTCGCCAAAGGCGACGGTGATCATCGCGAGATAAATGCCGGAGCGGCGGATGGCGAGCGCACCGATGACGAGGCCGATCAGCGCGGCACCGATGGCGCCGAGCAGCAACGCGACAAAGACGTTGGGGATGGTGTTCGAGACGAGGAGGTACGAGGCAATGAAGCCGCCCGAGCCGTAAAATGCCGCCTGGCCGAACGACAACATGCCGGTGAAGCCGAAGATCAGGTCGAAACCGAGGCCGAAGAGGCCCCAGATGAGGATGCGGCTCAGCGTATCGGCGGAGCCGCCGATGGCCGGCAGCACAAAGGGCGAGGCGATCAGCACCGCGGCGAGAACGACTTCGGCCAGCCCGCGAATGCCGCGGCGTCTCTGCGGTGTGGTCACGCGGCCCTCATCTCGTTCCGAAGAGACCCTGCGGTCTCGCGACGAGGACGATCGCCATCACGGCGAACAGCATGACGGAGGAATAAGAGGGGTTGATCATCGAGGTCAGGCTCATGATTTCGCCCGCAATGATCCCGCCCACGATGGCGCCGGGGAACGAGCCGACGCCACCGATGACGACGACGACGAAGCACTCGATCAGGATATCGTCGCCCACGTTGGGGGTGATCGAGATGATCGGCGCGTTGATGATGCCGGCAAAGCCAGCCGCCATCGCGCCGATGCCGAAGACGATCATGAAGGTGCGCTGGATATTGATGCCGAGCATGTCGACCATCGGCGCGTCCTCGATACCGGCACGCACCACGAGACCGAGCCGGGTCTTGTAGAGCAGCAAATAGAGCCCGGCGAGCGCCACCGCCACGATGCCGAAGGCGACAAGCCGATACTCGGGATAGATGACGAAGCCGAGATTGATGATCGGGCTGACCAAGGTCGGTGCCGGAACCGTTTGCGCAAGGCTGCCGAAGGCGAGCCGCACCAGTTCGACGAGGACGATGCCGGCGCCGAAGGTGACGAGGATCTGGTCCTCTTCCGCGCGGGCATAGAAGAAGCGGACGATGACGCGCTCGAAGACGATGCCAACTAGGCCGACGAACACTGTACCGACCAGAACGGCAACGACGAAGCTGCCGGTTGCCTGAAAGGCGACGAAGCCGGCATAGCCGCCGAGCATGAAGAGCGCGCCATGCGCAAGATTGAGCACGCCGAGCGTGCCATAGACGATGGTCAAGCCGGCGCTGATGAGCGCCAGCAGAGCGCCCGAGACAAGCCCGTTGAAGAGCTGGGAAATGAAGTTGCCCCAGTTCAGCACTCAGATGTCCCCTGCATCGCGTCTCGTTCTAGTATTTGCGCGTTTCTGGCGGGAGCGATAGCCCATCCCCGCGACTGGCGGGGATGGATTTTTCCTTGCACGCTGATCCGTCTCAGGTCGGATCGCCGAGCTTGCAGCCGAAGGCCGACGGGTCCTGCATGATGCCGTCGCCGGGGACGATCTCCACCACTGAGTAGAAGTCGTCCTTGTTCTTCATGTCGGCGGCTTTCTTGCCCTGCACGACGATCACCGGGCGGATGAGCTGGTGGTCGGCGGCACGCCAGGAGATCGGACCGACGGTCGTATCCGTGTATTTCTTGCCGGACTCATAAGCGGCGATGACCTTGGGAGGATAGAAGGTGCCGGCATTCTCGACGGCATCGGCCCAGAGCGCGATCTGCAGATAGCCGGCGTGGGCACCCCATTCCGGCTTGGCGCCGTATTTGGCCTCGAATTTGTCGACGAACTGCTTGGCGAGCGGGAATTTGTCGCCGATGTCCCAGTAGAAATCGAGGCCGGCATAGACGCCCGCCATGAGATCCTGGCCGACCTGCTGCACGAGGTAGGGCGACATGTAGGGGACGACCAGCGTCATCTTGTCGAGGAGGCCGAACTGCTTGG
>CAZNAE010000063.1:0-18784 GCA_964570695.1 uncultured Devosia sp. | reverse complement strand
GTGTGTCGGTGTCCCACCGCTCGCACGGTTCGACCGGCCAGCGTCAGGACCCGGGTAAGGTGTTCAAGGGCAAGAAGATGGCCGGCCATATGGGCGACCGTCGTGTCACCACGCAAAACCTGCGTGTGGTCAAGACCGACGTCGAGCGTGGCCTGATCATGATCGAAGGAGCGGTTCCGGGCGCCAAGGGCGGCTGGATCCAGATCAAGGACGCGGTCAAGAAGCCAGCGCCCAAGGGCGTCGTTACGCCGGGTTCGTTCAAGCCCGCCGCGGCCGCTGCCGGGGAGAGCAAATAATGGACATCCAGGTTACCTCTCTCGACGGCACCGATGCCGGTTCGCTGAGCCTCAAGGACGAAATTTTCGGCCTCGAGCCGCGCCCCGATCTGCTGCACCGCATGGTGCGCTACCAGCAGCTCAAGGCGATGAGCGGCACGCATGACGTGAAGCATCGCTCGGAAGGCGTTCGGACCGGCAAGAAGTTCGTGGCCCAGAAGGGGTCGGGCGGGGCCCGTCACGGCGACCGCAAGGCTCCGCAGTTCCGCGGCGGTGGCCGTGCATTCGGCCCGACGCCGCGCAGCCATGCCATCGATCTTCCCAAGAAAGTCCGCGCTTTGGCGCTGAAGCATGCCCTCTCGGCCAAGGCCAAGGCAGGCGAGTTGTCGATCGTCGACACGCTGAAGACCAAGGAAGCCAAGACTGCAGCGCTTCGCACCCAGTTCGGCAAGCTCGAATGGTCGAGTGCGCTGATCATCGATGGTGCCGATCTCGACCAGAACTTCGCTCTGGCCGCCCGCAACATCCCGCAGATCGACGTGCTGCCAATCCAGGGCATCAACGTCGCCGACATTCTGCGCCGCACTCGCCTGGTCCTCACCAAGGCGGCCGTCGAAGCGCTGGAGGCACGGTTCGCATGAGCAAGTTCTCGAACTACGACATCATCCGCTCGCCGGTCGTGACCGAAAAGTCGACGCTCGCCTCCGAACATAGCCAAGTCGTTTTCGACGTGGCGATCGATGCGACCAAGCCGCAGATCAAGGCAGCCGTCGAAGGCCTGTTCTCGGTCAAGGTGAAGGCAGTCAACACCCTCGTCCGCAAGGGCAAGGTGAAGCGCTTCCGCAACGTCAAAGGCGTGCGGAATGACGTCAAGAAGGCAATCGTAACCCTCGTCGACGGTCAGTCGATCGACATTTCGACCGGCGTGTAAGGGGAGAGAGAACCATGGGTCTTATTACCTACAATCCGACCTCCCCGGGCCGACGCCAGCTGATCACGACCGACCGGTCGGAACTCTGGAAGGGCGCCCCGGTCAAGACCTTGACCGAAGGTCTGAACAAGAAGGGCGGGCGCAACAATCGCGGCCGTACCACGGCGTATCATCGCGGCGGGGGGCACAAGCGCTCGTACCGCATGGTCGACTTCAAGCGCGTCAAGTTTGATCTCGTCGGCACCGTCGAGCGGCTGGAATACGATCCGAACCGCACGGCGTGGATCGCTCTGGTCAACTACGACGATGGCGAGCAGGCCTATATCGTGGCGCCCCAGCGTCTGACGGCCGGCGACAAGGTCGTCTCCTCGATGCAGACCGTCGACATCAAGCCGGGCAATGCGATGCCGCTCGAGCGCATGCCGGTCGGCACCATCGTCCACAACGTCGAGATGAAGCCCCGCAAGGGTGGCCAGATCGCGCGGTCCGCCGGCGCCTATGCGCAGTATGTGGGCCGTGACGCCGGCTGGGCGATCCTTCGCCTCAACTCGGGCGAACAGCGCCGCGTGCACGGCTCGTGCCTTGCGACGGTCGGCGCTGTGTCCAACCAGGACCACGCCAATATTTCGATCGGCAAGGCCGGCCGCAACCGCTGGCTCGGCAAGAAGCCGGTCAACCGCGGCGTGACCATGAACCCGGTCGACCACCCGCATGGCGGCGGCGAGGGCCGTACCTCCGGTGGCCGTCACCCGGTGACACCGTGGGGCAAGGGCACCAAGGGCAACAAGACACGCCGTAACAAGGCGACGGACAAGTTCATCGTCCGCAGCCGTCATCTGAAGAAGGGCCGGTAAGCCATGACTCGTTCACTCTGGAAGGGCCCGTTCGTCGACGGTTACCTGCTCAAGAAGGCCGACAAGTCACGCTCGAGCGGCCGCAGCGAAGTGATCAAGATGTGGTCGCGCCGCTCGACCATCATGCCGCAGTTCGTCGGCCTGACGTTCGGCGTTCACAACGGTCACAAGCACATCCCGGTCGTCGTCTCGGAAGAGATGATCGGCCACAAGTTTGGCGAGTTCGCGCCGACCCGCACCTACTACGGGCATTCGGCCGACAAGAAGGCCAAGAGGAAGTAACATGGGCAAGCCGAAAACCAAGCGCGCGCTCAAGGACAACGAGGCGAAAGCCGTCCTTCGCACGCTGCGCACCTCGGGCCAGAAGCTCAACCTCGTTGCCGCGATGATCCGCGGCAAGAAGGTCGACAAGGCCCTGGCCGAGCTCAGCTTCTCGACCAAGCGGATCGCCGGTCCGGTGAAGAAGACGCTCGAGAGCGCCATCGCCAACGCCGAAAACAATCACGGCCTGGAGCCCGACGCCCTCGTCGTCGCCGAGGCCTATGTCGGTGACTCGCTGGTCATGAAGCGCTTCATGGCGCGCGGCCGCGGTAAGTCGGCCCGCGTCGAGAAACCCTTTTCGCACCTCACGATTATCGTGCGCCAAGTCGAGGAGACCGCATAATGGGTCAGAAGATCAATCCGATCGGTCTGCGCCTCGGCATCAACCGCACCTGGGACTCCCGCTGGTACGCCACCAAGGGCGAATACGGCAATCTGCTCCAGGAAGACCTCAAGATCCGCGCCATGCTGATGGAAGACCTGAAGCAGGCCGCGGTGTCGAAGATCGTCATCGAGCGTCCGCACCGTAAGTGCCGCGTGTCGATCCACACCGCCCGTCCGGGCATCGTGATCGGCAAGAAGGGCGCTGACATCGACAAGATCCGCGCCAAGGTGAAGTCCTTCACCGACAGCGAAGTGCACATCAACATCGTTGAAGTGCGCAAGCCGGAGACCGATGCGACCCTCGTGGCGCAGGGCATTGCCCAGCAGCTCGAGCGCCGCGTGGCGTTCCGCCGTGCCATGAAGCGCGCCGTGCAGACGGCGATCCGCATGGGCGCCGGCGGTATCCGCGTCAACGTCGGCGGTCGCCTCGGCGGTGCTGATATCGCCCGCACGGAATGGTACCGCGAAGGCCGCGTGCCGCTGCATACGCTGCGCGCCGACATCGACTACGGCGTTGCCGAAGCCGAGACGACTTACGGCATCATCGGCATCAAGGTCTGGATCTTTAAAGGCGAAGTGCTTGAGCACGATCCGTCGGCTCACGAGCGTCGTGCGACCGAAGGCGGCGAGGGTGGTGGTCCTGGTGGTCCGCGCCGCGAGCGCTCGGATCGCGAAGATCGCCGCGACCGCGCGCCGGCGAACTGAGAAGGCATACGATAAATGCTGCAACCAAAGAAAACCAAGTTCCGCAAGGCCTTCAAGGGCCGCATTCACGGCGTCGCCAAGGGCGGCACCGAGCTTGCATTTGGCTCGTTCGGGCTGAAGTCGCAGGAACCCGAGCGCGTCACCGCGCGGCAGATCGAGGCGGCCCGCCGCGCGATCACCCGTGAGATGAAGCGTGCCGGCCGCGTCTGGATCCGGGTGTTCCCAGATTTGCCGGTGTCCAAGAAGCCCGTCGAAGTTCGTATGGGTAAGGGCAAGGGCTCGATCGAGTTCTGGGCGGCGCGCGTCAAGCCGGGCCGCATCCTGTTTGAAATCGACGGCGTCCCGGCGGATGTCGCCAAGGAAGCGCTGCGCCTCGGCGCGATGAAGCTTCCGATCATGACGCGGGTCGTGACCCGCATTCCGGACTGAGGGCTAGCAAATGGCAAACAGTGATCTCCGGGCCAAGACGCCCGACGAACTGAAGGACCAACTGCTCGGTCTCAAGAAGGAGCAGTTCAACCTGCGGTTCCAGCGTGCGACGCAGCAGCTGGAAAAGCCGGCCCGAGTGAAGGAAGTCCGCCGCGAGATCGCGCGGATCAAGACCTTCCTCGGCCAAAAAGCCGCGGCGAAGTAGGAGAAACCGATGCCCAAGCGCGTGTTGCAGGGGACTGTGGTCTCCGACGTGAATAACAAGACGGTTGTGGTGCGCGTCGATCGTGCATTCACCCACCCGGTGATGAAGAAGACGGTGCGCCGGTCCAAGAAGTATCACGCCCATGACGAGGCCAATGTGGCCAAGGTCGGCGATACGGTGTGGATCGAAGAGTGCCCGCCGATTTCGAAGAACAAGCGCTGGACCCTGGTCCAACACGCTTAACGATAGATTTTCGCCGGTCCGTGAGGGCAGGCAAATGGAACGAGAAGGCATCAAGCCATGATCCAGATGCAGTCAAATCTCGACGTCGCCGACAATTCGGGCGCGCGTCGTGTCATGTGCATCAAGGTGCTGGGCGGTTCGCACCGCAAGTACGCTTCGGTTGGCGATATCATCGTCGTGTCGGTGAAGGACGCGATCCCGCGTGGCCGCGTCAAGAAGGGCCAGGTCATGAAGGCGGTGGTCGTCCGGACCGCGTTCCCGGTGCGTCGCGCCGACGGTTCGGTGATCCGCTTCGACAAGAACGCCGCGGTGCTGATCAACAATCAGGCCGAACCGATCGGTACGCGTATCTTCGGGCCGGTGCCGCGTGAATTGCGCGCCAAGAACCACATGAAGATCATTTCGCTTGCCCCGGAGGTGCTGTGATGGCTGCGAAGATTCGCAAGGGCGACAAGGTCGTCATCCTCGCCGGCAAGGACAAGGGCAAGACGGGTAGCGTCCTGTCAGTGATCCCGACGGAGACGCGCGCCGTGGTGCAGGGGCTGAACCTGGTTCGCCGCCACACCAAGCAGAGCGCCGCGCAGGACGCCGGCATCTATACCAAGGAAGCGCCGATCCACCTGAGCAACCTCGCTCTGGCGGATGTCAACGGCAAGCCAACCCGTGTTGGGTTCAAGATTCAGGACGACGGCAAGAAAGTGCGCGTCGCCAAGTCGACCGGAGATGTGATCGATGGCTGAGACCGCTTACGTCCCGCGTCTTCGCACGCAGTATGAGGACTCGATCCGCGCCGAGCTGACCAAGCAGTTCGGATACAAGAACGTCATGCAACTGCCCAAGCTTGAGAAGATCGTTCTCAACATGGGCGTCGGCGAAGCCGTCAACGACACCAAGAAGGTGAAGGCCGCTGCGGGCGATCTCGAACTCATCGCCGGCCAGAAGCCGGTCATCACGCATGCTCGCAAGTCGATCGCCGGCTTCAAGGTGCGCGAGAACATGCCGCTCGGCGTGAAGGTCACCCTTCGTAAGCAGCGCATGTACGAGTTCCTGGACCGCCTGGTGAACATTGCGCTGCCGCGCGTCCGCGACTTCCGCGGGCTGAACCCGAATTCGTTCGATGGTCGCGGCAACTACGCGCTCGGCATCAAAGAGCACATCATTTTCCCCGAGATCGCCTACGACCAGATCGATCAGGTCTGGGGCATGGACATCGTGGTGTGCACGACCGCCAAGACCGACGACGAGGCCCGGGCGTTGCTCAAGGCCTTCAATTTCCCCTTCCGGCAGTAAGAAGGGCAGAGGACGAGACATGGCAAAGACCAGCTCAATCGAAAAGAACAACCGCCGCAAGAAGCTTGCGAAGCAGTATTCGGCCAAGCGCGCCAAGCTGAAGGCGATGACCAAGGACCAGAGCGTGTCCATGGAAGATCGCTTCGGCGCCCAGCTGAAGCTGGCGGAGCTGCCGCGGAACTCCTCTCCGGGCCGTGTACGCAATCGCTGCGAAGTCTCGGGGCGTCCCCGTGGCTACTATCGCAAACTCAAGCTGAGCCGCATTGCGCTGCGTCAGCTCGGGAACTTCGGGCAGGTGCCCGGCATGGTCAAGTCGAGCTGGTAAGGAGAGACATCGATGAGCCTTACTGATCCGATCGGGGATATGTTGACCCGTATCCGCAACGCCCAGATGCGCCGCCGCGGCACGGTCGTGACGCCGGCATCGACGTTGCGTGGCCGAATTCTCGACGTGCTGAAGTCGGAAGGCTTCATCCGTGGTTATTCCGAGCAGAAGACCGACAACGGCCTCAACGAGTACGAGATCGAACTCAAGTACGCCGACAACGCCCCGGTGATCCGGACCATCGAGCGCGTCTCGCGCCCGGGCCGCCGGGTCTATGTGTCGGTCAAGAATATCCCGTCGGTCGCCAATGGCCTCGGTGTGTCGATCCTGTCGACCCCCAAGGGCGTGATGGCCGATCATGAAGCGAAGTCCCAGAATTTGGGTGGCGAGGTAGTCTGCCGGGTCTTCTAGGCCCGGTTCAGATGACGACTCCGAAGGAAAGTTAGAATGTCCCGTACAGGCAAAAAGCCAATTCCGGCCGTCAGCGGCGTCACCGTTGCGATCAACGATCGCATCGTCACCGCCAAGGGTCCCAAGGGTGAGCAGTCGCTGACCCTGATGGATATCGTCAACGCCAAGCAGACCGATCATGGCATCGAGATTACGCCGGCGAACGACACCAAGGAGGCACGTGCTGCCTGGGGGACCACTCGCGCCCTGATCGCCAACATGGTCAAGGGCGTCAAGGATGGCTTCGAGAAGAAGCTGCAGATCCAGGGCGTGGGCTTCCGTGCCGCGATGCAGGGCAAGGATCTCAAACTGAGCCTCGGTTTCAGCCACGAGGTCGTCTACATCACGCCGAAGGGGATCACCCTCGCGGCGCCGACCCAGACCGAAGTTACGGTCTCCGGGGCCGACAAGCAGCAGGTCGGCCAGGTCGCCGCCAATATCCGCGCCTATCGCAAGCCGGAGCCCTACAAGGGCAAGGGTGTGCGGTATGTGGGCGAGTACATCGCCCGCAAAGAAGGCAAGAAGAAGTAAGGAGCGCCAGAGATGCCCATCAGCCTCAAGGGTTCGGATCGCCGCAAGGCGCGCGTCCGCAAGGCGATCAAGGCCCGCGCCTTTGGTCGTCCGCGTCTCAGCGTGTTCCGCTCGGACAAGAACATCTATGCCCAGATCATCGACGACGCGTCAGGCCGCACCATCGCGGCCGCTTCGACGCTGGACAAGGATGTGAAGGCGTCGGTCAGGAACGGCTCGACCTCGGAAGCAGCCGTCGCCATCGGCAAGCTGATCGCCGAGCGCGGCATCGCCGCCAAGGTCTCGGAAGTGATCTTCGATCGCGGCAGCTACCTCTATCACGGCCGCGTCAAGGCCCTGGCCGACGCGGCTCGCGAAGCCGGCCTGCAGTTCTGATCGCGCAAAGGAAAAGACAATGAGAGACGTTCAAGAGCGCGACAGCGAGTTCATCGACCGGCTGGTCCATATCAACCGCGTCGCCAAGGTGGTGAAGGGCGGCAAGCGCTTCGGTTTCGCGGCGCTCGTCGTCGTCGGCGACCAGAAGGGCCGGGTCGGTTTCGGCCATGGCAAGGCGCGTGAAGTTCCCGAGGCCATCCGCAAGGCGACCGAGCAGGCCAAGCGCCAGCTCATCCGCGTGCCGCTGCGCGAAGCCCGTACGCTGCACCATGACGTCACCGGCCGCCACGGCGCCGGCAAGGTCATTTTGCGCGCCGCGGTGCCCGGCACCGGTATCATCGCCGGCGGCCCGATGCGCGCCGTGTTCGAGACGCTTGGCATCAACGACATCGTCGCCAAGTCGCAGGGCACGTCGAATCCGTACAACATGGTTCGCGCCACGTTCGACGCGCTCAAGCAGTGCGACAGCCCGCGCTCCGTCGCGGCCCGTCGCGGACTCAAGGTTTCCGAGCTCCAGGCCCGTCGCGGTCAAGAGTCGGCCGAAGTCTGATTGGGAGAGTTTCGATGGCTGACAAGACCGTAACCCTCGAGCAGTACGCCAGCCCCGCGCGCCGTCAGGCCGATCAGCGGGCGACGTTGGTTGGGCTCGGGCTCAACAAGATCCGCAAGCAGCGGACCCTTCTCGATACGCCGGAAGTGCGCGGCATGATCCGCAAGATTCCGCACCTCGTCCGCGTCGTCGGCGAAAAGTAAAGTTAGGATACGACCATGGCTCGTTTGAACGAACTTCGCGACAACCCGGGCGCCAACAAGCCCCGCATGCGCGTCGGCCGCGGTATCGGCTCGGGCAAGGGCAAGACCGGCGGCCGCGGCGGCAAAGGCCAGACGGCGCGCTCCGGCGTGGCTATCAACGGCTTCGAGGGTGGCCAGATGCCGCTCCACATGCGTATGCCGAAGCGTGGCTTCAACGTGCCGAACGTCAAGAGCTACAACGCAGTGCGTCTCGACCGCATCCAAGCCTACATCGACAACGGTAAGCTGCCGATCAACGCCGTCATCGACGCCGACGCACTGATCAAGGCCGGCGTCATCCGCCGCGCGCTCGATGGCGTCCGCCTGGTGCAGGGGCCCGGCGGCTTCACCTCCAAGAAGGTGACTTTTAACGTATATCACGCTTCCAAGGGCGTGGTCGCTGCTATTGAAGCTCTGGGCGGCAAGATCGATATGCCCAAAGCTGAAGAAACCAAGGCCGACGCGTAAGCCGCGAAGGCTCTAAGGAGCGACTATGGCGTCCGCAGCCGAGCAGCTTGCCAGAAACTTGAATTTTGCGACTTTTGCCAAGGCGAAGGTCCTGCAGCAGCGTATCTTGTTCACCTTGGGCGCGCTGCTCGTTTATCGGCTCGGAACCTACATTCCGGTCCCCGGCATCGACCCCGACGCCTATGCCGCGACCTTTGACGCCGCCAAGCAGGGCATCGCTGGGATGTTCGACCTGTTCGCCGGCGGCGCTGTGCACCGCATGGCGATCTTCGCGCTCAACCTCATCCCCTACATCACGGCATCGATCGTCGTGCAGGTCATTTCGACCGCTTCGCCGCGCCTCGAGGCGCTGAAGAAGGAAGGCGAGGCCGGCCGCCGTAAGATGAACCAGTACACCCGCTATCTGGCGGTCGTGTTCTGCACCATCCAGGCCTACGGCATCGCTGTTGGTCTCGAAGGCAGCCAGGGCGTGGTGCTCAATCCGGGCTGGTTCTTCCGCCTGTCGACGGTCGTTACGTTGGTCGGCGGCACGATGTTCCTGATGTGGCTGGGCGAACAGATCACCTCGCGTGGCGTTGGCAACGGCATTTCGCTGATCATCTTCGCGGGCATCGTCGCCAATCTGCCGACGACGATCGTCCAGACCCTCGAACTGAGCCGCACCGGCGGACTTGCGCCCGGCTGGCTGTTCGGCCTCGCGGTGATCGCCATCGTGGTGATCGGTGTCATCGTCTTCTTCGAACGTGCCCAAAGGCGGCTTTTGATCCAGTATCCAAAGCGCCAGGTCGGCAACAAGATGTTCCAGGGCGACACCTCGCATCTGCCGCTCAAGCTCAACACCTCGGGCGTTATCCCGGTGATCTTCGGCTCCTCGCTGTTGCTGCTGCCCGCCACCATCGCGTCCTTCGCCGCCCGTGGCGATGCTCCGCAGTGGATCTCGGTCACTGCAGCGCTGCTCGGCCGCGGCCAGCCGCTCTATCTGGTGCTGTTCGGCGTCCTGATCATCTTCTTCTCGTTCTTCTACACCTCGATCGTCTTCAACCCGACCGACACCGCGGATAACCTGAAGCGCTCCGGCGGCTTCATCCCAGGCATCCGCCCGGGTGAGCGGACTGCCCAGCACATCGACTACGTGCTGAGCCGGATCACCGTCGTCGGCGCGATCTATCTGACCGTCGTGGCGCTCATCCCTGAACTGATCCACAGCCAGCTCAACGTCAGCCAGTTCATCGGCGGTACCTCGCTGCTGATCATGGTGACCGTGACGCTCGACACCATTAGCCAGATCCAGAGCCACCTCATTGCCCAGCAATACGAGGGCTTGGTGAAGCGCTCGCGCCTCGGGGGGCGGAAGCGTTGAGGCTGATCCTTCTCGGACCGCCAGGTGTCGGCAAGGGTACCCAGGCCAAGATCCTGGTCGAGCAGCTCAGTATCCCGCAGCTCTCGACCGGTGACATCCTGCGCTCGGCCATTGCTGCCAAGACGCCGATGGGGCTCGCGGCCAAAGAGGTCATGGATCGCGGCGACCTGGTGTCGGACGCAATTGTGAACGGCATCGTCTCGGAGCGGATCGATCAGGCGGACTGCCGCAACGGCTTCGTCCTCGACGGCTTTCCGCGCACCATCGCGCAGGCCGACACGCTGGGGACCATGCTTGCCAGCAAAGGCCTCAAGCTCGATGCCGTGGTCGAGATCACCGCCGATGCGGATACACTCGTGGCCCGCGTTGCCAATCGGGCCAAGGAAACCGGCGGTGCGCGGGCCGACGACAACGCCGAAGTCGCCCGCAAGCGGCTCGACGTTTATCGCGAACTGACCGAGCCGCTGGTCGCGTATTACCGCGGCAAGGGGCTGCTCAAAACCGTGGACGGAATGGCCCCGGTTGAAGAGGTGACGGCGGCAATCCGCCAGGCCCTCGGCAAGTAGGACGAAACGCGCAGTAAGCGCGACGAAATAGCGGCTCTCCGGCAGTTGACTCTGGCGGAATCGGCCAATAGAACCGCGCCAGTCTCAAGAATCTTTTGGGCTGGATTCGGTTCCTCGAACGGGTGAGGGGTCGGAACCGGTCCCTTGTTGTTACAAAAACGGCGCCTATGTGAAGGGGCGCCGGCATAAAGGAGAGCGGACGTGGCTCGTATCGCTGGCGTCAATATCCCGACGAACAAGCGTGTGGTTATTGCGCTGCAATACATCCACGGCATCGGCGACAAGTTCGCCGAGGACATCTGCAAGAAGGTCGGGATCCCGCCCGAGCGCCGCGTCAACGAGTTGACCGACGCCGAAGTGATCCAGATCCGCGAGACGATCGATCGCGACTACGTCGTGGAGGGTGACCTCCGCCGCAACGTGGCGATGAACATCAAGCGGCTCATGGACCTCGGCAATTATCGTGGCCTGCGCCACCGCCGTGGTCTGCCGGTTCGCGGTCAGCGCACACATACCAACGCGCGCACCCGCAAGGGGCCCGCCAAGCCGATCGCCGGCAAGAAGAAGTAATTGGGGTCGCGAGGTACCTCCTCGCGCATCCCGATGTAGCTGCTGGAACTACGGCAGCGTCGATATCGAAGCAAAGGACATAAATTGGCTAAAGCTGAAGGCGCGCGCGTCAAGCGCAAAGAGCGCAAGAACATTACCTCCGGCGTTGCACACGTGAACGCCAGCTTCAACAACACCATGGTGACCATCACCGACGTTCAGGGGAACACGATTTCCTGGTCGTCGTCAGGCGTCATGGGGTTCAAGGGGTCGCGCAAGTCAACCCCATACGCTGCCCAGGTGGCGGCGGAAGATGCGGCCAAGAAGGCCCAGGAACACGGCATGAAGACCCTTGAGGTCGAGGTGCGCGGTCCGGGCTCGGGCCGTGAATCGGCGCTCCGTGCGCTCCAGGCAGCCGGCTTCAACGTGACGTCCATCCGCGACGTGACGACGATCCCGCACAATGGCTGCCGGCCGCGTAAGCGCCGCCGCGTCTAAGTGAGTTTGGCACCAGGCCGCGACCTCCCTCACGGCCGGGATGCCCATTTGGTACTTGCGGCTAAGCGGCGGGCGAGCGCCGCACTTTTGAAAGGACGTTACCGTGACCATCCAGAGGAACTGGCAAGAGCTTATTAAGCCGACCAAGCTGGACTTTGTTTCGGGCAGCGACAACGCGCGCGTGGCTTCGGTCGTGGCCGAACCGCTTGAGCGCGGCTATGGACTGACCCTGGGCAATGCGCTGCGCCGCGTGCTGCTCTCTTCGCTGCAGGGCGCCGCGGTGACGGCGATCCAGATCGACGGCATCCTGCACGAGTTCTCCTCGCTGCCGGGTGTCCGCGAGGACATCACCGACCTCGTGCTGAACGTCAAGGAAATCGCGCTCAAGATGGGTGGCGAGGGTCCGAAGCGCCTGATGCTGAACAAGCAGGGCCCGGGCGCCGTCATGGCCGGCGACATCAAGGTCACCGGCGACATCGAAGTGCTGAATCCCGATCTGGTGATCTGCCACCTCGACGACGGTGCCGAGATCAACATCGAGTTCACCGTCAATACTGGCAAGGGCTACGTCGCGGCCGACAAGAACCGTCCGGAAGACGCCCCGATCGGCTATATCCCGGTCGATGCGCTGTTCTCCCCGGTTCGTAGGGTCTCCTACAAGGTCGACGCGACCCGTGCCGGCGAAAGCCTCGACAAGGACAAGCTGACGCTGACCATCGAGACCAATGGCGCCATTTCGCCGGAAGACGCCGTGGCCTACGCCGCGCGCATCCTCCAGGACCAGCTCTCGGTATTCGTCAATTTCGAGGAGCCGACCAAGGAAAAGGCCCAGGATTCTGTCCCGGAACTCGCCTTCAACCCGGCGCTGCTCAAGAAGGTCGACGAGCTCGAGCTGTCGGTCCGCTCGGCGAACTGCCTGAAGAACGACAATATCGTCTACATCGGCGACCTGATCCAGAAGACGGAAGCGGAAATGCTCCGTACCCCGAATTTTGGCCGCAAATCGCTCAACGAGATCAAGGAAGTTCTCGCCCAGATGGGTCTCCATCTCGGCATGGACGTGCCGAATTGGCCGCCTGAGAACATCGACGATCTGGCCAAACGCTACGAAGACCACTATTAAGCGCGGAAAATTGCCCGTCGAGAGACGCGCCGCCGCCTAGGGAGTTACAAATGCGCCACGGTAATTCGAACCGTAAGCTCAACCGGACCGCAAGCCACCGCAAGGCGATGTTCGCCAATATGTCGGCCGCGCTGATCAAGCACGAGCAGATCGTGACGACCTTGCCCAAGGCCAAGGAACTGCGTCCGATCGTCGAGAAGCTGGTGACCCTTGGTAAACGCGGCGATCTGCATGCCCGCCGCCAAGCGATCGCGCAAGTCGGCGATGAGGACCAGGTCCGCAAGCTTTTCGGTGTCATCGGGCCGCGCTACAAGGACCGCCATGGCGGCTACATCCGCATCCTCAAGGCCGGCTTCCGCTACGGCGACAATGCCCCGGTCGCAGTGATCGAGTTCGTCGATCGCGACACCTCGGCCAAGGGCCTCGACTCCGGTCCGGTGCAGGAAAAGCGTGAAGAAGCCGACGCGGCGTGATCTTCGCCTGAGCCAAGATTTTAGGGCGGTCCGTAGTGCGGGCCGCCCTTTTTCATTCGGGAGGGACCTAGATGGCTGATCTGATCCTCGTCACCGGCGCGTCCGGTTTTGTCGGCAAATGGTGCGTCGTGAAGCTGCTCGAGAAGGGGTATCGCGTCCGGGGGACCGTGCGCAGCGACGCCAAGGCGGCGCAGGTGAGGGACACCGTGGCCAAGACCGTCAGCGCCGAAGCGGCGGGGCGGCTCGAACTGGTCAGAGCGGACATCCTTGACGACAAGGGCTGGCCCGAGGCGATGCAGGGCATCGCAGCGGTGATGCACGTGGCGACCGTCATCCGCGGCGACGAACCGCGCGACCCGACCGTGGTCATCCGGCCCGCGGTGGAAGGCACCGAGCGGGTCCTGCGCTTCGCGCATGCGGCCGGTATCAAGCGCGTCATTCTGACCTCATCCATCGCCACCGTCGGCTACGGCCACGGCCAGACCACCGGCCGGCGCGTTTACGACGAGACCTACCGCACCAACCTCGAGGCGATGCGCTGGACCTGGGCCTATTGCCTCGGCAAGACTAAGGCCGAGCGCGCCGCCTGGGCCTATGCCGATGCCAACGGCATGGCGCTGACGACCATCCACCCCGGCGCGATCATCGGGCCGGCCCTCGACGACGATGCCTCCATCTCGGTCGGCCTCGTGTCCGGGCTGCTCCACAACCAGACGCCCGCATTGCCAAGCAATGGCTTTTCGATCATCGATGTACGCGATGTGGCAGACATGCATGTCGCCGCGCTCGAACATCCTGAAAGTATCGGCCAGCGCTACCTCGCGACAGCCGAATACATGCCATTTCCGAAGGTCGCTGCGGTCGTGCAGGAGCTCTATCCGGACAAAAGGATCGTCAACCGGACGGTGCCAGACTGGGTCATCCGCATCGTTGCGATGTTCGGGGGCCCGGCGCGGCAGATCATCAACGACATCGGCAACGAGAAAGTATTCGACGGCCGGAAGGGCGAGGCCCTGATGGGGCATCCTTACATCGATGCCCGCACGTCCATCAGGGACACGGCTGAGAGCGTTATCCGGCTCGGGCTGAAGTTCTCTATCGCCTAGAGCATTCAGCGTCCGCTGACGATGGCCGCCATGGCCGCAGCACCTTCGGCGCTTAGCCCTTCGGCCACGCCGAGGCGATCCGGCTCGGGCCGGTTCTGGCTGGCCTTCCATTTGCCTTCGATGCGCTGCATCGGAATCTCGATGCCGAAGATGCCTTTGAGCTGCGCGTCGATATAGGCGGCTGGGGCGTCATCGACGGCCCATGGATGCGCGCGAGGCGCTTCCTGTGCGGCGGTCAGTTCGCCGATCTGCGCTCGGAGCCAAACGGCATCTTCGATCACGCGCGGCCGGCCCCAAGCCTGCACCACCACATAGTTCCAGGTGGGGACGACTTTGCCATGTTCGGCCTTCGACGGATACCAGCTCGGCGTGATGTAGGTTTCGGGACCCTGGAAGATCACCAAGGCCTCCGCACCGTCGGCTAGAGCCGGATACTGGTCGTTGCCTCGCGCCAGATGTGCACGCAACAAGCCATGCCGCCCTGACGTCCGGTCGAGCGTGAACGGCACAAGATTGGCGAGCAGCCCGCCTTCGCCACTCGTTACGAGGGTCGCGAGCCGATGCGACTCGATCAACGTGTGGAGGACATCCGGCCGATCCTCGCGGAAGGCTGGCGGCCGATACATCAGGCGAGCGCCCGCTGCCTGGCTTTGGCGCCGACCGGCTCCGCGAATAGATCGTATTCGTCCGATCCAGTGACCACGACAGAAACCTTGTCGCCCGGCTTGATGCCGTCGGCGTTATCGACGATCACCTGGCCGTCGATATCCGGTGCATCCCACTTCGAACGCGCAATGGCGCGGCCTTCGGCAGGGCGCACATCGTCGACCAAAACCTCGATGGTGCGGCCGACTTTCTTCGCGAGCTGGCCGGTCGAAACGTCCTGCGCCACTTCCATCAGACGGGCGAAACGCTCGTCCTTGACCTCGTCCGCCACGATGCCGTCGAGCTCGTTGGCAGGCGCGCCCGTCACTGGCTCGTATTTGAAGCAGCCGGCGCGGTCGATCTCGGCTTCCTCGATCCAGTCGAGCAGGAACTCGAAGTCCTCGTCCGTCTCGCCGGGGAAGCCGACGATGAAGTTGGAGCGGATGGTCAGGTCGGGGCAGATCGCGCGCCACGACTTGATGCGCTCAAGCGTCTTCACCTGGTTGGCCGGCCGGCGCATGCGTTTCAGCACCTCGGGCGAGGCATGCTGGAACGGAATGTCGAGGTAAGGGAGGATCTTGCCCTCGGCCATGAGGGGAATGACGCTGTCGACATGCGGGTAGGGGTAGACGTAGTGGAGCCGGGTCCACACGTCCATTTTGCCCAGCTCTTCGGCGAGCGTCTGGAATTTTGCTGTCACATCGCGGCCGCGATATTTCGACGGCGCGTATTTGAGGTCGACGCCGTAGGCGCTGGTGTCCTGCGAGATCACCAGGATCTCCTTGACGCCGGACTGCACCAGCCGCTCGGCTTCGTAGAGCACCGAGGCGAGGGGGCGCGATGCCAGGTCGCCGCGGATCTGCGGGATGATGCAGAACGAGCAGCGGTTGTTGCAGCCCTCGGAAATTTTGAGGTAGGCGTAGTGCTTGGGGGTCAGCCGCAACGCCTGCTCGGGCACCAGGTCAACGAACCTGTTCGGCACCGGCGGCAGATGCGCGTTCACCGCATTGACCACCTGCTCATACTGGTGCGGGCCGGAGACGGCCAGCACGCTCGGATGCGTTTTGCGGATCAGCTCTTCCTCGACGCCGAGGCAGCCGGTAACGATAACGCGGCCGTTCTCTGCCAAAGCCTCGCCAATCGCCTCGAGGCTCTCCTGCTTGGCGCTGTCGAGGAAGCCGCAGGTGTTGACGAGGACGATATCCGCGCCGGCATAGTCGCGCGAGAACGAATAGCCCTGGCCGCGCAAGGTGGTCATGATGCGTTCGGAATCGACGAGGGCCTTCGGGCAGCCGAGGCTGACGAGACCGATCTTGGGTGCTTGGGTCATTGCGGCGGGGATATAGACCAACTGGCCCAAAAAGCAATGATCGGCACTTTGCGATGGAAGCAGGGCAGGGCTGCGGACCTCGAGTAGAACCTTACAGCGATTTCACGTGGCAAATGATCGCGAGCACTCAATTCTGCGTTGAATGGCTAGCTGCCACCATCCGGGCTGGCTAGCACTGGCCAATTCCAACAGGTGACCAAAGATGAACGCCACTCTCGAGAAATATGCGCCGTGGATGCTCGGCCTGCTCCGTATCGTGACCGCTCTGGTCTACATGGAGCACGGCACCCAGAAGCTGTTTCATTTCCCGCCCCAGCTTCGCGGCGGCGGTGGGCCGGGACCGGGTACGCGCGCTGCCGCTCAGGCGGCCAAAACCGCAGCCGACGCCGCGGTATCGGCGGTGAGCAGTATGGCAGATAGCGCCATGTCGGCGGTGAGTAGTGCGATGTCGAGCGTCGATATCAGCAGCAGCGTCGCGCCGCCGCCGCAGGGCGGGCCGGGGTCGATGCAGGCGATTTTCCTCATTGCCGGCCTGATCGAGTTCGTCGGCGGGATGGGCCTGGTGCTCGGCATCTTCACCCGGCCAATTGCCTTTATCGTGGCGGGCGAGTGCGCGGTGATCTTCTGGTGGATGCATGTCGGCCGCAGCGGCAACATCTTCCCAGCGACCAATGGCGGCGAAGCGGCCGTCTTGTTCTGCTTCACCTTCCTCTATGTGGTCTTCGCCGGTCCGGGCGCTTTCTCGATCGACGGGATGCGCGCACGACGCAAGACGGCCTAGAGTTTTGGCCCCGGCGTGCGGCGCGCCGTCCGGCGCGGGCCGCGCGGCGGGGTGATCTCGACGTCGGGGGCAGGGACGGTCGCCGGCGTGATCATGTCCTCGTCTTCCTCCTCGTCCGCGATGTCGTGAATGGCGTCGCGGACTTCTTCGAGCAGGGTTGAGGAAATGCGGGTGCGGCTCACCGAGTCCGTCGCGCCTTCATTGGCCTTAAACCAGACCAAGAGCGCTTCGCAAATAACCCGCAGCACCACGAGCCCAAAGCTGCCGAAGATGATGATTTCGAGCAGACCCCAGAGCCCGTCGCCGAAATTGCGGCCGAAGCTGTCGAAGAGATGTGTCACCGCCCAGAGCAGCAGCGAGGCGAGCCCGGTGACGTAAAGCACCGGCACCAGCCGCGGCGACAGGATGGTGTCGAGCCGGAACAGCGTCGGGCCCATGAAGATGCGGCGGAGATCATCGGAGGTCATTGGCGGCTCTCCCAAGGATTCGGCCATAATGTGATGGCCTTAGGCCGCCGTGACAAGGGCATCCGTCGCGACCGACGCGGTGCGACCGAAACGCCGTTCGAAAGCCGCCCGCAACGCCATGTCGACCTCCGGCATCGAGACGATCTGACCGAGGTCTTCGAGGCTGGTGACGCCGCGGTCGGCAATGCCGCACGGCACGATGCCGCCGAAATGGCTGAGATCCGGCGAGACATTGAGCGCTATGCCGTGCGTCGTGACCCATTTGCTGACGCGCACCCCGATCGCGGCGATCTTACTCTCGCCGCCCAGCCGGCCCGGCTGCCGCACCCAGACCCCAATGCGGCCGTCGCGGGTGCCACCATCGACGTTGAACGCCGCGAGGGTGTCGATCAGCCAGCCCTCAAGCCCCTGCACCAGGCACCGCACGTCGCGGCCGCGGGCCTTGAGGTCGAGCATCAGGTAAACCACGCGCTGGCCGGGGCCGTGATAGGTGTATTCGCCGCCGCGGCCGGCCTCGTAGACCGGGAAGCGGTTGGCATCCAGCAGGTCGGTCGGTGCTGCCGAGGTACCGGCGGTGTAGAGCGGTGCATGCTCGACCAGCCAAACGGCTTCCGCGGCGTTGCCGCGGGCGATTGCCGCCGCGCGGTCCTTCATCGCCTGCAGCGCCACCGGATAGTCGACGAGGCCCTCGGCGACGATCCATTCGACCGCGGCGCCGTCGCCACGCCGGAGCTTGGCCGGACCGACGCAAACGTCCGAATTGGCCACGGTTAACACTTCGGTAATCATCGCCAGTCGATGCTCGCGCGGGGCCCTCCGACTGATTCAGCGGAGGCATTCGGGACTATATATGAACACTCTCGATGAGATTGAAGTCGATATCACGGTGGAGCTCGGCTCCACCACCATGCCCATCCATCACCTGTTGCGGATGGGCCGTGGGGCGATCATCGAGCTGAATGCAAGCGAGCACGATCCCCTCAGGATCTACGCCAACAACACCCTGGTGGCGCGCGGCGAGGTCAAGGTCGACGACGGGCATCTGTCGGTCGAAGTGACTGAAAAAGTCTTCAAAATCGGCTGAACCTATGGCCTTTTGGTACGCGATTTAATCGCTTGTGGGCGGGGGAATCGTTTGCTACACGCAGCGGCGTTCGCCCACCCGGGCGGGCACTACCATGGCGTGCGGTCGTGGCGGAATTGGTAGACGCGCAGCGTTGAGGTCGCTGTGCCGCAAGGCGTGGAAGTTCGAGTCTTCTCGACCGCACCATCGTCCCCTAAAGTGGGGACCAAATGCTCTCCCAACAT
>CAZNAE010000062.1:0-19008 GCA_964570695.1 uncultured Devosia sp. | reverse complement strand
GGCATCTTCCGCGACATGACCATCCACGATTTCGACATGGCGCGGTTCCTGCTCGGCGAGGAGATCACCACGGTCTCGGCGCAGGGCTCGGTTCTGGTCGACCAGGCGATCGGCGAGGCCGGCGACTACGACAGCGTTTCAGTCATGCTGTCGACGGCGAGCGGCAAGCACGCCTCGATCTCGAACTCGCGCCGCGCCACCTATGGCTACGACCAGCGCATCGAGGCGCATGGCAGCAAGGGCTCGGTGGCGGCCGAGAACCAGCGCGCCGTGTCGATCGAAGTCGCCAGCGCCAAAGGGTACACGCGGCCGCCGCTCTACGATTTCTTCATGACCCGCTACACTGAGGCCTACGCCAACGAGATCGCGGCCTTCATCGACGCCATCGGCGGCAAGGCGAAAGCGTCGCCGAGCGGCGAAGACGGGCTGGTGGCGCTGGTGCTGGCCGAAGCCGCGGTGCGGTCGGCGCGCGAGAAGCGGACGATCCAGACCAGCGAAGTCTCAGGCTAGGGCCCTGCTCCGCTGTCGCCGCAATATGCCTTGCTTGCCAACGCATTCGTGTCTTGACGATCGATAGCGCCCGGCATCTGATATCGGGCGCGTGGGGCGGTAGGGAGGAGCGCTATGAAAGATCTCTCGATCCTGGCCGCGGCGGTGCTTGCCGCCGCCATCCTGTCGTCCGTAGGCTCAGCCGACGCTGCGGTGGTATGCAAAGCGGCGGTGTCGGGCTCCGGATTCACCGAGGACCAGGCGATCAGTGCTTGGCGCAAGGTGGTCAAGGGACGCTACGGCGCGCAGTTTGACGACTACGCCAAGGCCCGCAGCAAGCTGTGGTCGGAGTGGCAGATTCCGCCCATGCCGATGCAGATCGTCACCGCCCGGCCCTGCAACTAGGGCAAAGGTCATAGGACCGGGCCGCTTGTATCCCGGCGGACCGTCGTGAGGCCGAGACAAGCTCCCTGCCCTCTCCGTCAAGGGGAGGTAATGCCGACTGCGCCAGTTACTTCATCAGCCACTCATGCTCGGCGGCATTGTGGTACTTCCACGCCCGCGTCGGGCCGGCCATGACGTTGAGATAATACGAATCGTAGCCGTGGACCGTCGCCACCGGGTGGTAGCCGCGCGGCACCAGCGTCACGTCGCCGTCCTCGATGACCAGCGCCTCGTCGAGCGAGCGATCGTCGGTGTAGACGCGCTGCAGCGCAAAACCCTGCGGCGGGCTGAGGCGGTGGTAGTAGGTTTCCTCGAGCTGCGATTCGTGCGGCAGATTGTCGGTGTCGTGCTTGTGCGGCGGGTAGGATGAGGTGTTGCCGCCCGGCGTAATGACCTCGACCACCAGCAGCGAATGGGCCGGCTCGGTCTCAGGCAGGATATTGGTGACGTAGCGGGTGTTGCTGCCCTTGCCGCGGGTGATCTGCGCCGGCACGTCGATGATGCGCGGCTGATATGTACCGCCGCCGGGCGCGGTGCAGACGGCCAGCGTCAACGGCGTCGTCGCGGCGACACGCCATTCGAGGCCGGCGGGCACATAGACGGCCTGCGGCGGACCGTCGAAGGGGGACATGCGGCCGCCAAGCTCGCCGAGATCCTTGCCGTCGACGCTGACCTTGCCTTTGCCGCTGACGAACACCAGGCAGACCTCGCGTTCGTCCCTGCCACCGCTGACGAAGTCCGGCGCGTCGAGGTCCCAGAGGTCGAAGCCGACATAGGTCCAGCCGGCGCTTTGCGGGGTAATGTGATGGCGGCGCTCGTCGTCGCCGCGGGTCGGCCGGACGCGCAACTCAGCCATTGGGGAAGCCCTGTGTCTCGACCGTGTAGCCGGCCGCGGTCATCACCCGCATCAGTTCCGTGTGGCCGACCTGCGCCATCTTGAGCGGCGGGTTCTTCTTGGGGTCCTGCTCGGCCTCGACGACGAACCAGCCCTCATAGCCGTAGTCGGCGAATTTCTGGACGATCCTGCCGAAATCGAGCGAGCCGTCGCCAGGGACGGTGAAGGCGCCGAGCGCGACCGCATCGAGGAAGGATTGTTTGGTGCGGTCGAGCTTGTTGATCACCGGCATGCGGACGTCCTTCACGTGCACATGGGTGATGCGGGCGTGGTGATGGTCGATCGCCCGCAACACGTCGCCGCCGGCGAAGGCAAGATGGCCGGCATCGAGCAGCAGCGGGATGCCGGAACCCGAGTACTTCATGAAGGCATCGAGCTCGGGCTCAGTCTCCACCACGGCCGCCATGTGATGGTGATAGGCGAGCGGCATACCCTCAGCGGCGCACCATTCGCCGAAGCTCGTGACCCTTTTGGCGTAGGCGCGCATCTCGTCGTCGCCGAGCTTCGGTTTAGTTGCAAGCGGCCTGCTGCGGTCGCCCTGGATCGAGCGGCCGACCTCGCCATAGACGATGCAGGGCGCATCGACCGCCTTGAACAGCTCGATCATCGGGGCGATGCGAGCCTTGTTGGCCTCGATGTCCTCGTTGACCAGCGTGCCGGAGAACCAGCCGCCACAGAGCGTCACGTCGGCCTTTTTGAGGATCGGCAGCATGATCTTCGGGTCGTCGGGGAAGCGGCGGCCCTTCTCCATGCCGGTGAAGCCGGCCGAGCGCGACTGGCGCAGGCATTCCTCGAGCGACACGTCGTCGCTCAGCTCCACCAGATCGTCGTTCCACCAGGCGATGGGCGACATGCCCAGTTTGGCTTTCATCGTTTTGATTCCTCGTCTCTCAGTCGTCTCCCTCCCCGTTGCGGGGAGAGATCAAGGGTGGGGGTCGGTCCGCCTCAATGCCGACTGCCTCCCCCCACCTGCTCGATCACGGACTTAGCGAAGGGCTAAGTCCTATCTCGCTTCCTCCCCCGCAAGGGGGAGGTGGGTGCCGACTGCCGCCTTGGCCTGCTACAATTTCTGCCCCTTCAGCGCTTCCTCGTACTCCTTGCGCGCCGCGTTCACCTGCGGGCGCGGCGAGACTTCGGGCACGGCGACATCCCACCAATGGCCGCCGGCGTCGGTCGAGATCAGCGGGTCGGTGTCGATGACGATCACCGAGGTACGGGCGTCGGCCTTGGCGGCGTCGAGCGCCGATTCGAGCTCCGCGATCGAGCTCGCCTTGCGGGCAACGGCGCCCATCGATTCGGCGTGCTTGACGAAATCGATCTCGGGCAGCGCCTCGTGATAGGTGTCGGCCAAGAGATTGTTGAAGTTGGCGCCGCCGGTCGCCATCTGCAGCCGGTTGATGCAGCCATAGCCGCGATTGTCGAGAACGACGATGGTGAGCTTCGCCCCCAGCATGATCGAGCTCGCGATCTCGGAATTGAGCATCATGTAGCTGCCGTCGCCGACCATGACGATGACGTCGTCGTCGGGCTTCGCCAGCTTGACGCCAAGGCCGCCGGCGATCTCGTAGCCCATGGTCGAGTAGCCGTATTCGAGATGGTAGCTGCCGGGCTTTCCGGCCGGCCAGAGCTTGTGCAATTCGCCGGGCAGGCCGCCCGCCGCGCAGACCAGAGTCACGTCGGAACCACGGGCGCGGTGCACCGCGCCGATTACCTGCGCGTCCGACGGCAGCCCGTTCGTGGGCGCCATCACGGCGACCGCGGATTTGAGCCAGGCGGCTTTGGCGGACCTCGCGGTCTCGACCCAGGCTGGAGCGGTCTTCCAGTTGCCCAGACCGGCATCGAGTGCGTCGAGCCCGGCCCTGGCGTCGGCGACCAGTGGCAGCGCGCGGTGCTTGGCGGCATCGAAGGGCTGGACGTTGAGGCCGACGATCCGCACGCCCTCGGCCTTGAACAGCGCCCAGCTGCCGGTAGTGAAATCCTGGAGGCGCGAACCGACGGCGAGCACCAGGTCGGCCTGTTCTGCGAGGAGATTGCTCGCCGA
This sequence comes from uncultured Devosia sp., assembly GCA_964570695.1. GTDB lineage: Bacteria > Pseudomonadota > Alphaproteobacteria > Rhizobiales > Devosiaceae > Devosia_A. The sequence goes on along the minus strand of CAZNAE010000062.1, from coordinate 15,139 downwards.
TGAGCCGGTGACGCCGACCGAGCCCATGTTGAGCGGATGGTTGTGCGGCAGCGACGACTTGCCGGCATTGGTCTCCATCACCGGGATGCCATGCTTTTCGGCAAAGCTCTTGAGCGTGGCGGCCGCCTCGGAATAGAGTACGCCGCCGCCAGCGATGATCACCGGCTTTTCGGCGGCCTTCAGCGCAGCAATCGCGGCGGCGAGTTCGCCGGCATCGGCGCCGGGCCGGCGCGGCGTCCAGATGTGTTCGTCGAACATCGCGGCGGGATAGTCGTAAGCCTCGGCCTGCACGTCCTGGCAAAGGGCGAGCGTCACGGGACCGCATTCGGCCGGATCGGTCAGCACCTCCATCGTCCGGCGCAGCGCTGAGATCAGCTGCTCGGGGCGGGTGATGCGATCGAAATAGCGCGACACCGGACGGAACACGTCATTGGCGCTGACCGTGCCGTCGCCCCAATCCTCAACCTGCTGCAGCACCGGATCGGGCCGGCGATTGGCGAAGATGTCACCGGGCAGCAGCAGCAGCGGCAGGCGGTTGACGTGCGCCAGCGCCGCGGCGGTCACCATGTTGGTGGCGCCCGGCCCGATGGACGACGTCACCGCCATCATGCGACGGCGGAAACTCGCCTTGGCATAGGCGATGGCGGCGTGTGCCATGCCCTGCTCGTTCTGGCCGCGATAGGTCGGCAGCTCGCCGCGCACCTGGTACAGTGCCTCGCCGAAGCCAGCCACGTTGCCGTGCCCGAAGATCGCGAACACGCCGCCGAACAGCGGCACAGTATTGCCGCCGATCATGGTTTTCTGTCGCGTCACGAAGCGGGCCAGCGCCTGCGCCATGGTCAGCCGGATCGTGTTGGTCATCTGTTTCCTCCGTCGCCGACTTTTGCAGTCGGTTCTCCCTCCCCCTTGTGGGGAGGGGGGACCATGCAAAGCATGGTGGGTGGGGCGACCGAAGGCGCGGCGAGCGGGGCCACCCCCACCCACCGCCTATCGGCGGTTCCCCCTCCCCACAAGGGGGAGGGAGCACTGACTGTCAGTAGGACGCTGGTCATCACAGAGTATCAAGCCGCTTTCGTCTCGCCCACGCGCTGCCAGATTTCGGTGAGCGACTCGAAACGGCGGGACATGTCGGCGATGGCCTGTTCGTCGGTCATGCGGCCGGCAAGCCAGGCGCGGGCGGCGTCGGCGAAGATGGTGCGGCCGACGGCGAAGCCCTTGACGGTGCGGGCCGAGCGCGCCGCGGCAAAGCCCTGCTCGAGCTCCTGTTCCGAGGCTTCGAGTCCGAGCAGCACGACGCCGCGGCAATAGGGGTCGTTGGCCTCGATGACGCGATCGACCGCCTCCCAGGCGGCGCGGCTCGCCTGCGGCTCGAGCTTCCACCAGTCCGGCTTCAGCCCGGCGGCGTAGAGCTCGGCGAGGGCGCGCGACACGGTGGTGTCGGCGAGCGGGCCGTTCTTGCCAGCAATGATCTCGATCAACAGTTCGCGGCCGACCTTGCGGGCCGCATCATAGGCCTGGCGCAGGCGCTCGACCTGCTCGACCTTGAGGGCCGGCGGATCGTCCGGATGATAGAAGCAGAGCACCTTGACGCAGTGATCGACCGGCCATTCGGTGAAGCGGCCGCCGAGGTCCTGCGAGAATTCAAAACGCAGCGGCCGGCTGCCCGGCAGCTCGATCGGGCGCGCCACCCAGAGGCCATGCTCCTGCCCGGCATCGAACAGCGCGTCGCGACCATAGCGGTCATCGATCAGCATGCCATAGCCCGGGCGGCCCCTGGCGACGCGCGCTGCGGCTTTCACGGCAAGCCGCTTGAAGGCGGTGAGCTTCTCGGGCGTTGCGCCGGGCAGATCTTCGAGCTGGGTGCGGTGATCGATGGCGAGGGCCATCAATTGCGGGATCGGCCGGCGGCGGGTGGTGGCCCAATGGATGTGGTTGAGCGCTTCGTCCTTGCGCAGCGCTCGTTCCTTGCTGCCGTTGCTGAGGAAAAACTGCAGCTCGGCCCAGGTGGGATATTCGGGCGCGCAGAGCAGGCGCGAGACCGCGAAGGCGCCGCAGGCATTGGCCCAGGTGGCGGAGACGGCATGCGTCTCGCCGGCGAGCCAACCGCGGAGGAACCCGGACATGAAGGCGTCCCCCGCCCCCAGCACGTTGTAGATCTCGATCGGGAAGCCCTTGCCGACGATGCCCTGTTCGAGGTCGGCCGGGATCTGGCCATCATAGACGATGCAGCCTTTGGCACCGCGCTTCAGGACGATCGTCGCACCGGTAAGGGCGCGGATCGCCCTGAGCGCGGCCGGGAGGTCGGGGGTGCCAGCGGCGATGGCGATTTCTTCCTCGGTGCCGACGACGAGGTCGGTGTCGGCGAGGATCGACTGATAGATCTTGGTGACGCGCTCGGACTGGACGTAGCGCTCGAAGCCGGCAGCGTGGCCGGCGAGGCCCCAGAGGTTGGGACGATAGTCGATATCGAACACCACCTTGACGCCATGCTGCTTGGCGAGGCGGATCGCCTTCTTCTGGGCTGCCTCGGCATTTGGTGTTGAGAAATGCGTTCCAGTCACCACAATGGCGCGGGCCGAGGCGATGAAGTTCTCGTCGATGTCGGCTTCGCTGAGCGCCATGTCGGCGCAATCGGTGCGATAGAAAATCATCGGCGAGACCCCTTCGGCCTCGACCGAAAGCAACACCAGTGCCGTCAGCCGATCCGGGTCGGCGACGACGCCCCGCGTCTCGACGCCTTCGCGCTGCAGTTGCTCGCGGATGAAGCCACCCATCTGCTCGTCGCCGACGCGGGTGATCAGCGCGGACTTGAGGCCCAGCCGCGCCGTGCCGACGGCGATGTTGGTAGGGCAGCCGCCGACGGATTTGGCAAAGCTGCCGATATCCTCGAGCCGAGTGCCGATCTGCTGGCCGTAGAGATCGACCGAGGCCCGGCCGATGGTAATGACATCGAGCGGCCGTATGGCCTCTCCGCGCGTCGCTGTCACAAGGGCCTCCCGGGCAACCAATTAAGCATTACGTCCGGTGGGCCGGGCGTTCTTTGGTCAAATGAAATAGAAGTTCTGTGTCGCAGTCAACGTGGAATATTCGTTCTACAGCGTCACGACGGCGTCAACGCGAAGCCGCGTGCCGGCGCTTTTCGGCGACGCTGACGGTCAGCGCCATGGCGAACGCCATGCTGGCCGATAGCGAGCGGAACCCGGCCTGATCCGCCTCGACCACCTCAAACCAGATTTTGGAGCATTCGGCGAGCGGCGAGAAGGCCGAATCGGTCAGCGAGACCACCGGCACGCCGCGCTGCGCCATGGAGCGCGCCTGCGCAGCGCTCTCGGTCGCATAGGGCGAAAAGCTGACCGCGAACGCCACGTCGCGCGGGCCGGCCAGCGCCAGGATATCGTCGTCGATGCCGGCGGCGGTGCCGACCGCGATGCACTTCACCTGCAGCTTGCCGAAAGCATAGGCCATGTAGCTGGTGATCGGGTAGGAGCGGCGCTTGGCAATGAGGAAGATGGTCTGAGCCCCGGCCAGCAGCTGCACCGCGGCCTCGTAATGGTCGGCATCGATCGCCTTGCCAAGCGCATCGAGCGAGCGGTGGCCGGCGCCGATAAAGCCGTTGAGGATCGCCATGCTCTCGCTGACAGCAGGGCTGTCCTGCTCCAGGAGCCGCAGCCGCTCGTCATAGCTCGAGGTGCGCTGCCGCAACCGGGTACGGAACAATTGCTGCAGGCTCGAGAAGCCGTCGAAGCCGAATTGCTGGGCGAAGCGCACCAGGGTGGACGGCTGGACGTTCGCTGCGCCGGCGATGCTGGCAGCGGTGCGGAAGGCGACCTCGTCCGGATTGTCGAGCGCATAGGCCGCCACCTGGGTCAGCCGCTTGGGCAGGCTCGCCCTGCGCTCAAGAATGGCGCCGCGCAGCTCGTCGAAATCCTGCGGTGGGATGGGCGGCGACTCGTTCAAGGCTCGTTGGACCAAGGGTTGACGGACAAGGGCATTGGTCTTGCGCACCCGCTTCAAGTCAAGCCGGAAAGGGTGTTCTGTGGGGCAAGCGCGAAACGCGCGGGTTCGGGCGGGAGACAGAAATGACGATCGGCGTGGGGCTCATCGGCACGGGCTATATGGGCAAGTGCCACGCGCTGGCCTGGGGCAGCGTGCATGCGGTGTTCGGCGACGGGCCGCAGATCCGCCTCGCGCATTTGTGCGAGGTGACGGCCGATCTCGCGGCGCAACGGGCCGCCGAGTTCGGCTTCGCGCGCTCCGGCGCCGACTGGCGGGCACTGATCGCCGACGACGCGGTGGACATCGTGTCGGTGACGACGCCCAACCAGTTCCACGCTGAGATGGCGATCGCAGCACTCGAAGCGGGCAAGCATGTGTGGTGCGAAAAGCCGATGGCGACCAGCCTTGCCGATGCGGAGCGGATGGCAGCGGCGGCGCGCTCTTCGGGACGCGTCGCGATTCTCGGTTACAATTACATCCAGAACCCGATGATGCGGCAGCTCGGAGCCCTGCTCGCCGCCGGCACCATCGGGACAGTCAACCACGTCCGCGTCGAGATGGACGAGGACTTTATGGCTGACGCTGGAATGGCGTTCGGCCCGAAGAGCGACAAATCCTCGGGGCACGGCGCGCTCGACGATTTCGGCGTGCACCCGGCCTCGCTGATCCAGACATTGCTTGGACCGATCGGCAGCGTCATGTGCAAGCAGAGCAAGCCCTATGCCACTCGGCCACTTGCCGGCGGCGGGGCGCGAGCGGTCGAGACGAGCGATATTGCGACCGTGCTGTTCGAGCTCGCCTCGGGCGCCTCGGGGGTGATGGCGCTCAACCGCAGCGCCTGGGGCCGCAAGGGGCGGATCGCGCTCCAGATCTACGGCGACAAGGGCTCGCTGGTGTTCGACCAAGAGCGCTTCAACGAGCTGCAGCTCTATACGGTCGACGGCGACCCGGCGACGCGCGGCTTCCGTACCATCCTCGCGGCACCGGTGCATGCGCCCTACAACAAATTCATCCCGGCGGCGGGCCACAGCCTCGGCTTCAACGACCTCAAAGTCATCGAGTGCCACGAGTTGCTGGCGAAGATCGCCGGGCAACCGGCGCGGGTGATCGATTTCGACGCCGGCCTCAAAATCGAGCGAACGATCGATGCGATGGCCCGCTCGGACGCGGCAGGCCGCTGGGTCAGCATCGAGTGATGGCGCTCACTGCACCAGCAGGCGATAGCCGACGCCGGGGTCCGTCAGGATGAATTTGGGATCGGCGGCGTCGTCGCCGATCTTCTCGCGGATGTGGCCGATGGCGATGCGGAGGTAGTGCGAGTCGGCGCTGTGGGCCGGCCCCCAGACCGCCGTCAGCAGCTGCTTGTGGGTGACAAGCCGGCCGGCATACTGGGCGAGCAGCGCCAGGACCTCGAACTCCTTGCGGGTGAGTTTGGCATCGACGCCGCCGATCGAGACGGCGTGTGCAGCAAGATCGACGCTGAGCGCGCCGAAGCTGCGCACCGCACTCTCGGTTCCCGGTGCCTTGCGGCTGCGGAGCAGCGCACGCAGGCGGGCCAGCAGCTCGCCGGTGGCGAATGGCTTGGTGACATAGTCGTCGGCGCCGGCATCGAGGGCCGCGATCTTCTCGGTCTCGGCGTCACGCACCGACAGCACGAGAATTGGAACCGTGCTCCACTCGCGGATTGCGGCGATCACAGCCTTGCCGTCCATGTCGGGCAGGCCGAGATCGAGCACCACGAGGTCCGGCGCCTCGGTCGCGGCGCGCTCGACCCCCGTGCGGCCGCGCTCCGCCTCGAGCATGACGAAACCGGCACTTTCGATGGCGATCCTGAGGAACCGCCGGATCGGGGTTTCGTCCTCGATGACGAGGATACGAGTGCTCATTGCTCGACTGCTACAGGCAGATCCATCTCGATCGTGGTTCCCTTGCCGCCCGGCCCGGCCAGCGCCCGGACCTTACCGCCATGAGCCTCAACGAAGCCGCGGACGATAGCAAGGCCAAGCCCGGTGCCGGTTGGCCGACGGTCGCCCTCACCCACCCGATAGAACAGATCGAATACTTTCTCGCGCTCGGCGTCGGGGATGCCCGGGCCTTCGTCGCTGATCCTGAGGCGGACCATCGCCCGCTCCGGCTGGGCGTCAAGCCGGATGGTCGAGCCGGCCGGCGCGTATTTGGTGGCATTTTCCAGCACATTGGCGATGGCCTGGCCGATCAGCACGGGATCGGCATCGATCCGCGGCAGATCGTGCGGCAGGTCGAGGGCGAGGCTGTGGCGCTCGAGGACACGGCTGAGATCCGCGCGGGCCGACCCGACAATCTCGCGCAGATCGACCGAGCTGCGCTTGGGCTTCAGTGCCCCGTACTCGATGCGGGTCATGTTGAGCAGGTTCTGGACGTAGCGGTCGAGGCGACGCGCTTCGTCGAGGCCGGCATCGACCAGCGCAGCCCGCGTCGTGGGATCGACGCCCGGTTCCGCGAGCCCGCTGAGCGAGCCGATCACTGAAACCAGTGGCGTACGGAGGTCATGGCTCAGCGAGCTGAGGAGTGCCGTGCGGAGCTTCTCGCTCTCCGCCTCGACACGGAGATTTTCGAGATCGCCGGCCATGCGGGTCCGCTCGACCGCCACCGCGACCTGGTCCTCGACTGCCTTCAGCAGCCGCCGCACCTCCGGGTCGGCGCCGCGCCGTGCGTCCTTGAACTGCAGCCCGACGACGCCAAGCGGGGCACTCGCCGCCAGCGGCACGAACATCCATTCGGAGGTCGGCAGCGTCGCGGTGCCGGCGCCCGCGGGCTCATTCTTGTCGAAGGCCCAGCGGGCGGCGGCCATGGCACGCGGATCGAGCTCCTCCTCGATCGATGGGTACCCCTGCACCTGCTCGAGCTCACCAGAGCGGCCGGGCATCAGGATCAGCGAGCGGCAATCGAGGGTGGCAGCGATGTGATAGGCGCCGGCATAGAGCACGTCGTCGAGGTCGGATTTGGCGGCGATGCGTTTCGAGAAATCGTAGAGCATCTCGGTGCGGCGCTGGCTGGTCCGCATCGCCGTCACCTGAGCCCTCAGACGCCCAGCCAGCGTGCCGGTGAACAGGGCGCCGGTGAGGAACAGGATGATGCCGACAACATCCTCCGGGCTCTGGATGGTGAAGCTGTAGCGCGGTGCAGTGTAGAAGAAATTGTGCGCGAGAAAGCAGAGCACGCTGGTCGCCAGCGCCGGCACCAGACCGTAGCGGGCGCCGACGAACAGCACCGCGACCATATAGATGACGACGAGGGAGGTCGGCGAGACCAGCCCGAAACTGTCGATCGGCAACGCCACCAGTGTAGCGAGTGCTGCGCCCGCGACGCCGGCCAGAAGTCCGCGCGGATCGAGCGGACCGATGGCCGGACGGCGAGGTTGCGAAGTTGTCCGCTTGTTGCTCTCTGCCGCCACGACGGTCACCTCGAAATCGGTCGCGGCATCCAGCAGCCGATCGGCAACGGGTTCGCGCGACAGGCCGAAGATGCCGCGCGGCCGGGGTCGGCCGATCAGCAGTCGCGTGACGTTGCGAGCCCGGGCGAAGGCGATCAGTTCGCCGGCGATGCCGGTGTCGGTATGGAGCGTCGCGGTCTCGGCGCCGAGCGACTCCGCGAGCTGCAGCGCCTCGCTGGTCATCCGCCGTGCCGCGTCGGGCAGTGCTTCATGCCGGGCCGTCACCACGGTCGCGGCGATCCACGGAATGTCGGCGCGTTCCGACATGCGCTTGGCGGCGCGAACCAGCGACTTTGCCAGCGGGCTCTCGTTGATGCAGACGAGGATGCGCTCCTGCGTCGGCCACGGCCCCTTCACCGCGCCCTGTCGCATCAGCGTCAGCATCTGTGCGTCGACGCGGCTCGCGGCCGTACGCAGGGCCAGCTCGCGCAACGCGGTCAGGTTGGGCTTGGTGAAGAAATTGTCGAGCGCCCGGCCGACCGTCCCGGCACGATAGACCTTGCCCTGATGCAGGCGGGCGATCAGCTCCTCGGGCGGCAGATCGATCAGCTCGATCTCGTCGGCACGACCGATGACGGCATCCGGCACCGTCTCCTGGACACGCACACCGGTGATCCGCGCCACGGCGTCGTTGAGGGTTTCGATGTGCTGGATGTTGAGGGCGGTGACCACGTCGATGCCGGCGTCGAGCACCTCCATGACGTCCTGCCAGCGCTTGAGATGGCGCGAGCCGGGCACATTGGTGTGGGCCAGCTCGTCGATCAGGGCCAAGCCCGGCTTGCGTGCAAGGAGCGCGTCGAGGTCGAGCTCGTCGAGATCCTGCCCGCGATAGGCGAGCGACCGGCGCGGCAGCACCTCGAGCCCGCTCAGCAGGACCTCGGTCTCGGCACGGCCGTGCGCCTCAACCAACCCCACCACGACATCGACGCCCTGACGCGCCCGGAGTGCCGCCTCCTGCAGCATGGCGTACGTCTTGCCCACCCCCGGCGAGGCGCCGAGGAAAATCTTGAGCTGGCCGCGCTCGCCGCGGCTGGCTTCGGGCAGAAGCGATTCCGGCGAAGGGCGATCGGTGTCGGCTATGGCTTCAGCTCATCCAGCGCCAGGTTGAGGGCGAGCACGTTGACCCGCGGCTCACCCAATATACCCAATTCAGGACCGTCGGTGTGCGCAGCAATCAGCTGGCGCAGAGCGTCCTCGCCGATGCCGCGCGCCGCCGCCACGCGTTTGACCTGGAACAGGGCCCCAGCCGGCGAGATGTCGGGATCGAGGCCGGAGCCGGAGGCCGTCACCAGATCGGCGGGGATATTGGTGCCGCCGAGGGCCGTCGCGCGATCATGGAGCTGGGTGACCAGAGCTTTTGCACTTGGCCCGAGGTTGGACCCGGAGGAAGTCGAGGCGTCGTAGCTTACCGCAGAGGGGCGGCCATGGAAGTATTTATCGGCGGTCCAGTTCTGGCCGATGAGCGCGGAGCCGACGAACACGCCGTTGCGGACGATCTGCGAGCCGTTCGCCTGGCTGGGGAAGATTGCCTGCGCCGCGCCGGTGACGGCGAGCGGGTAGGCAAGGCCCGTCAAGAGCGCGAAGAACAGCGTCAGGGTGACGGCGGGACGAAGATGAGAGAGCATGGCCGCCTCCTTCAGGCGAGGTGCAGCAGATCGACCAGGAGGTCGATGAGCTTGATGCCGATGAACGGCGCGATGAGCCCGCCGACACCGTAGATGAGGAGGTTGCGGCTGAGCAGCGCCGAGGCCGACGACGGCACGTAGCGTACGCCGCGCAGTGCTACCGGGATCAGCGCGACGATCACCAGCGCATTGAAGATCAGCGCTGAGAGGATCGCCGACGTCGGCGTGCCGAGCCCCATGACGTCGAGCACCTTGAGCCCGGGATAGGCGGTGACGAACAGCGCCGGCAGGATGGCGAAGTACTTTGCCACGTCATTGGCGATCGAGAAGGTGGTGAGCGCACCGCGCGAGATCAGCAGCTGCTTGCCGACCAGCACGATCTCGATGAGCTTGGTCGGATCACTGTCGAGATCGACGAGATTGCCTGCTTCCTTGGCGGCGGCCGTGCCGGAGTTCATCGCCACGCCGACATCCGCCTGCGCCAGCGCCGGCGCGTCGTTGGAGCCATCGCCGCACATGGCAACGAGGCGGCCGTCGGCCTGCGCGGCGCGGATCAGCTCTAGCTTTTTTTCGGGCGTTGCCTCGGCGAGGAAGTCGTCGACGCCGGCCTCGGCGGCGATTGAGGCGGCAGTCAGTGGGTTGTCGCCAGTGACCATCACGGTGCGGATGCCCATCTTGCGCAGCTCGGCGAAACGATCGCGGATATTGGGCTTCACCACGTCCTTGAGGTGGATGACGCCGAGAATGCGGTTGCCCTCTGCCACCACCAGCGGCGTGCCGCCTGAAGAGGCGATGCTGCGCACGATCCGGTCGAGCTCAGGACTGGCCGACTGGCTGACGTGACGCAGGATCGCGTCCGACGCGCCCTTGCGGATCGAGGTGCCGTCGCTGAGATTGGCGCCCGACATCCGGCTCTGTGCGGTGAACGGCACGAAGCTCGCGCCGTTGGCCGCCTCGCCGCGCGGCTGGAACAGTTTTCGCGCCAGCTCAACGATGGATTTGCCCTCCGGCGTATCGTCCGCCAGCGAGGCAAGATAGGCGGCCTCGGCCAGTTGCTTGTCACTGACTCCCGGCAGCGGCATGAAAGCGTCCGCCATGCGGTTGCCGAAGGTGATGGTGCCGGTCTTGTCGAGCAGCAGCACATCGATGTCGCCGGCGGCTTCCACCGCCCTGCCCGACTTGGCGATGACATTGGCCTTCACCAGCCGGTCCATGCCGGCAATGCCGATGGCCGAGAGCAGCCCGCCGATGGTGGTCGGGATCAGGGTGATGAACAGCGCCGCCAGATAGATCACCGGGATCTGCGTGCCGCTCCAGATCGCAAAGATCGGCAGCGACACGACAACGAACAGGAACACCAGCGTCAGTGCCGCGAGGAGGATGTCGAGCGCGATCTCGTTTGGGGTCTTCTGCCGCTTGGCGCCCTCGACCAGGGCGATCATCTTGTCGAGAAAGGTCTCGCCCGGCCGCGCCGTGACTTTGACCACCAGCCAGTCGGAGACGAGCCGCGTGCCGCCGGTAACGGACGAGCGGTCGCCGCCGGATTCGCGGATCACCGGCGCGCTCTCGCCGGTGATGGCGCTCTCATCCACCGAGGCGACGCCTTCGATCACCTCGCCGTCGGTCGGCACGATATCGCCGGCCTCGACGAGGATCACATCGCCCTCATCGAGCGCCACGGCATCCTTGGGATGGAAGATGTCGCGCCGGCGCGGATCGGCCAGCACCTTGGCGCGGGTGGTGACGCGAGTGGCGCGGAAGGCGTCGGCGCGGGCCTTGCCCCGCCCCTCGGCGATTGCTTCGGCGAAATTGGCGAACAGCACCGTGAACCAGAGCCAGATGGCGATCTGGACGCCAATGCCGAAGGTCGGTGCATGGGCGAAGCCGTCGCGGATGACGAGGATGGTCACCAGCACGGAGGTCAGCCCGGTGACGAAGATCACCGGGTTGCGGGCGAGCCCGCGCGGATTGAGCTTCAGCACGGCCTGACCGGCAGCACGGCGCAGGATGGGGCCGTCGAAGAGGCCGATCTCGGCCGTGGTGGATGTGGCTTTGGGCATGGGAACCTCAGTAGCTCTGACCGGCCGCGATCTGGACCTGTTCGGCAATCGGGCCGAGCGCCAGGACGGGCAGGAAGGTGAGCGCGCCGATAATCAGGATGGTCGCGACAAGGAGGGTAATGAACACCGGCCCGTGGGTCGGGAAGGTCCCGGCCGAGGCCGGCGCGGTCTTTTTGCCAGCAAGCGAGCCGGCGATGGCAAGGATCGGGATGATGTAGCCATAGCGGCCGAGCAGCATGGCGATGCCGAGCCAGGCATTGTGCCAGTCGACGTTGGCGGTGAAGCCGGCGAAGGCCGAGCCGTTGTTGCCGGTGGCCGAGCTATAGGCATAGAGCAGCTCGGTCAGGCCGTGCGGGCCGGGATTGAGAATGGCGCTCTGGCCGGTGCCGACGACGATCGACAGCGCCGAGAAAGCCAGCACGCCGATTGGCATGACGAGCAGCGTCAGTGCCGCCAGTTTCACCTCGCGGGCTTCGATCTTCTTGCCGAGATATTCGGGCGTCCTCCCCACCATCAATCCGGCGAGGAACACCGTGACAATCACCAGCAGCAGCATGCCAGTCAGTCCGACGCCGACGCCGCCGAACACCACTTCGCCGAGCTCGATATTGAGCATGGCGATCATGCCGCCGAGCGGATTGAAGCTGTCATGCATGGCATTGACCGAGCCATTCGACGCGTCGGTCGTGGCGGTCGCCCAGAGCGCCGAATTGGCAACGCCGAAGCGGACCTCCTTGCCCTCCATGTTGCCGGCGTCGGTGGCCACGGCGGCCGGATAGAGCGGATTGGGCTGCAGCTCGCTCGCATAAATGCCGCCGAGCGCGATGACGAACAGGATACCCATCGCGGCGAACAGCGCGATGCCCTGGCGCCGATCATTGACCATCTTGCCGAAGGTGAAGCAGAAGGCCGAGGAGACGACGAGAATGCCGAGGACCGACAGGAAATTGCTGATTGCCGTCGGGTTCTCGAACGGATGCGCCGAATTGACGTTGAAGAAGCCGCCACCATTGGTGCCGAGCTGTTTGATGGCGAGCTGGCTGGCGACCGGGCCGATGGCAATGGTCTGCTGGCTGCCCTCGAGCGTCGTCGCAGAGAGACTGGACTGCAGCGTCTGCGGCATGCCCTGCCAGACGAACACCAGGGCCAATACGATCGAGATCGGCAGCAGGATGTAGAGCGTCGATCTGGTCATGTCGGCCCAGAAGTTGCCGATTGTCTTCTGCTGCTTGCTGGCGAGCCCGCGCGCGACTGCGGCCGCGACCGCCATGCCGGTCGCCGACGAGACGAAGTTCTGCGTCGTCAGCCCGGCCATCTGGCTGAAATACGACATCGTCGTCTCGCCGCCATAAGACTGCCAGTTGGTGTTGGTGACGAAACTGACCGCCGTGTTGAACGCGAGGTGCCCTGGAAGCCCGGGCAGATGCAACGGGTTCCACGGCAGCAGATCCTGGAATTTGAGGATCAGGAACAGCAGTACGAAGCCGGCAGTGTTGAAGGCGAGCAGCGCCAGCGCATAGGCCGACCATGATTGCCCCTGCTCCGGCTTGATGCCGGCCAGCGCGAAGATCGGCCGCTCGATGGCGCGGAAGAACCTCGCCTCGCCGGCGAACACCCGCGCCATATAGGCGCCGAGGGGGATCGACAACGCGACGAGCACAACGGCGTAGAGGACGAACTGGAGGATGTCCCGGGTCATGGCCGCCTCAGAACTTTTCGGGGCGGATCAGCGCCACGAGGCCGTAGACGAGGACGATTACGGCAAACAGCAGCCCGAGGCTGATATCGAGGCCCATCAGAGCCTCCCTGCCGCACTGACGGAGAGCGCGATCAAGCCGAACGCAAGCAATCCGCCCAGGAAATAGAGGATATCGGCAAGCATGGCCTGCTCCATCGATGATGATGGAGCGCAGATAGGAGCGCGAGGCGTAACGTCTCTAGAACGATCTCGTGCCCAGGGCGTAATGCGGGCGTAATTTCGGGTCGTCTTGGCCCCCCGGCCGCTATGCAGCAAGAATCGCGCCGGTATTTCCACTTTTCTTAATCAGCGCCGTGCAAAATGGCCGTTCCACTGGAGAACAGCGATTGCGCTTTCGGCTGCCCGAACGACGTCATTTGGCCTCGGCGATCCTTGATCGCCGCCGCGCGGTGATCGACGCGGCGGTCATCGCCGTCGTCCTGTTTGCGGCTTTCTGGATGATCCAGGACCTCGACCTGTTCGAAAGGCTCTACGCCTTCGTCAGCCCGCTCAAAGGCGGCCCGCTCGACGAATTGATCATGGTCGCGCTGTTCAGCGTTTTCGGCTTCTTCCTGTTCGGCCTGCGGCGCCTGCAGGATCAGGGTCGCGAGATCCGGGCCCGGCAGCGGGCCGAGGACCGGGCGCGGCACCTGGCGATGGCCGATGCGCTCACCGGCCTCCCCAACCGGCGGCAATTCGCGATCCGGCTGCAAACGGCGCTCGAGAGCGGTCGCGAGATAGCGCTGATGATGATCGATCTCGACCGCTTCAAGCCGGTCAATGACGTGTTCGGCCACGGCGTCGGCGACCAGGTGCTCATCGCCTTCGCCAAGCGCGCATCGGCGCTCGCCGGTCCCGGTGCGACGCTGGCGCGTTTCGGCGGCGACGAGTTTGCCCTGCTGCTCCCTGCGATCGACGATCAGCAGGAGCCGACCCGTGTGGCGCGGCGCCTGCTCGGACTGTTCGACGATCCGTTCGTCGTCGACGAGGTGCAGGTAACGCTCGGCGCCTCGATCGGCATCGCCTTGGCGCCGCGCGACGGCACCGAGGCCGAGGAGCTGACGCGGCGTGCCGACGTGGCGCTCTATCGCGCCAAGACCAATGGCCGCGGCAACTACCGGTTCTTCGAAGCGGAGATGGACGCGTTGGTCAAGACCCGCGCCCGGATCGAACGCGACCTGCGCCAGGCGATCGAGCAGGGCACCGTGCGACCGCACTATCAGCCAATCGTCGATCTCACGACCGGCCGGATCACCGGCTTCGAGGCTCTGGCGCGCTGGCATCACCCGGAATATGGCGACCTCGAGCCGGAGCAGTTCATCGCTATTGCCGAGGACAGCGGCCTCATCATCCCGCTGTCGAGCCATCTGCTGCGCATCGCGGCGCGCGACGCAACGCATTGGCCGTCCGATGTAAAACTCTGTTTCAATATCTCCCGGGTGCAACTCTCCGATCCGATGCTGGTGCTGCGGATCATGCAGATCCTCGGCGAGACCGGCCTCAGCCCGACGCGGCTCGAGGTCGAGATCAGCGAGCAAGCATTGGTCAGCGACATCGTCGCCGCGAAGGGCGCGCTCGACGCCTTCCATCAGGCCGGCGTGCGGATCGCGCTTGACGATTTCGGCACCGGCAATTCGAGCCTGCGGCATCTGCGCGAATGCCATTTCGACCGGCTGAAGATCGACCGCTCGTTCGTCACCTCGATGACCGGCTCGGACGAGAACACGGCGCTCGTCAACGCTATCCTCGGCCTCTCGAAGGCGCTCGGCCTGCCGGTGACGGCCGAGGGCATCGAAAGCGAAGCGCTGATCGGCCTCCTGCGCGACAGCGGTTGCTCCGAAGGCCAGGGCTTCCGCTTCAGCAAAGCCGTGCCGCAGGAGCAGGCGATGAGCCTGTTGCACGGAGACGAGGCAGCAAGGGCAAGAGCCTAACCCTTACCGCAGTCCAAAGACGTCAAAATTGGCGGGCTGGAGCGGGTGAAGGGAATCGAACCCTCGTCGTAAGCTTGGGAAGCTTCTGCTCTACCATTGAGCTACACCCGCAAAATCAAGAACTTACCTCGATCGTGCGCCTCGCTTTTCTCCGAATTTCCTCCCAGATCGGCAGCGACGCTTTCTACCGTCTCACCGAGTCCGTGGCAACTAGCCCGCGAAGATGCTGTAGAGCACCGAGCTGATCTGCACGGCGAAGCCGAGGATGATCAGGCCAGCACCCCATCGAAGCCACCGGGGATGAAGGATTGAAGCGA
>CAZNAE010000061.1:0-19070 GCA_964570695.1 uncultured Devosia sp. | reverse complement strand
TGCAGCGCCCGAAGCGCTTCTTCGGCGCCGCGCGCAACATCGAAGACGGCGGCTCGCTGACCATCATCTCGACCGCGCTGATCGACACCGGCAGCCGCATGGACGAAGTGATCTTCGAAGAGTTCAAGGGCACCGGCAACAGCGAAATCGTGCTCGACCGCAAGGTGAGCGACAAGCGCATCTTCCCTGCCATGGATGTCACCAAATCCGGCACCCGCAAGGAAGAGTTGCTGGTCGAGCCGGATATCCTTCGCAAGATGTACGTGCTCCGCCGCATCCTCAATCCGATGGGCACCGTCGACGCCATGGAATTCCTCATGGACAAGATCCGCCAGACCAAGACCAATTCGGATTTCTTCGACTCGATGAATACCTAGCGCCCCGGCGGGGCGGAGTTTGTAAGTGCCTGTTGCATCGACCAAATCTCGCCCCATCCCCCCGTGTCATCCCTGCGAAAGCGGGGACCCATCTCTCCGCATTGTCACACTCACAGTTGTCGTCCCCTGGCTCGACCCGGGGATCCAACCGAATGTTCTGCCGGATGGCCGGGTCAGGCCCGGCCACGACGGTGGCGGGATCGCGTGCGCGGCATGACCGGCTCCGACACCATCGTTGCCCTGAGCTCCGGCGCTCCGCCCTCGGGTGTCGCGATCATTCGGCTGAGCGGTCCGCAGACGAACGTCGTTCTGGAACGACTTTCCGTCAGTCGCCCCGAGCCACGGCGTCTCACCCTCCGCTCTCTCCGTCTCGACGACACCGTCATCGACACTGGCCTCGTCGCCTGGATGCCGGCGCCGCACAGCTTCACCGGCGAAGACACCGCCGAGCTGCAGGTCCACGGTTCACCCGCCGTGGTCCGCGCGCTGCTTCGCGGCATCGCGGCGATGCCTGGCCTGCGGTTGGCGGAGGCCGGCGAATTCACACGTCGTGCCTTCCTCAACGGCAAGCTCGATCTCATCGAAGTCGAAGGCCTCGGCGATCTCATCGAGGCCGAGACCGAAACGCAGCGGCAGCAGGCCGTCGCGCGCCTCGCTGGCGGACTGTCCGACAAGATCACCGCTTGGCGTGAAACGCTGCTCGACGCGCGCGCTGAGATCGAAGCCCGTCTCGACTTCTCGGACGAGAGTGACGTCTCTGCGGAGCTGCCAGCATCGGTCCTCGCGGCAGTAGAATCGCTCTCCACCGAACTGAATGCGGCGATCGATAGCGTCGGCCGCGGCCGTATTGTGCGCGAAGGCCTTCGCGTCGCCCTCGCCGGTCCTCCCAATGCCGGCAAGTCGAGCCTGCTGAACGCGCTGGCGAAGTCCGATCTCGCGATCGTCAGCGATGAGCCCGGTACCACCCGCGACGTGCGCGAAGTCGCCCTCGATCTTGGCGGCCGGCTGGTGATCCTCGTCGATATGGCGGGGCTGCGCGAGGCGTCGAGCAAGGCCGAGGCCGAAGGCGTCCGCCGCGCCGAAGCCGAGATTTCTCGCGCCGATCTCGTGCTCTGGCTCGTCGCCCCCGATGTCGCGCCGCTCACCCCGCCGCAGGCGACCCCGATCTGGACCGTCGGCACCAAATCCGATCTCGGGGCACGACCGGCCGAATACGCGCTCTCTGCGACCACGGGCCTCGGCATCCCCGAGCTGCTCGCCGCCCTCGCCGCTTTCGCCGAATCGGCGGCCGGCGCGGGCCAACCGGCGCTGGTCAGCCGCGAGCGCGACCTCGTCGCCCTGCAGTCCGCGCAATCCGCTCTCGACCGCTTCCTCAGCGACGGCACCACTGACGAAATCGCCGCCGAGCATCTCCGCCAGGCCAGCCTCGCCCTCGAGCGCCTGCTGGGCCGCATCGATACGGAGCACGTGCTCGACCGCCTGTTCGCGAGCTTCTGTATCGGCAAATGATGCGGCGAACATGCAGTCCCACCTTCTCCCCTTGAGGGAGAAGGTGCCCGAAGGGCGGATGAGGGGTTGCTTCCACATCCGCGATGACTGAGCCAACCCCTCATCCGTCTCGGCCTGCGGCCGATCCACCTTCGCCCTCAGGGGAGAAGGTGAGCCGACTGCGAGATGGGTCCCGAGTGCCGATCCCGTTGCGCTCCCTCGTCACCTCCACTAAACCCCGCCCATGACCGATTTCGGCGTGATCATCGTGGGCGGCGGCCACGCGGGCTCGGAGGCTGCAGCCGCCGCGGCGCGGCTCGGCGTGCCGACGGCGCTGATCACCCACAAATTCGCGACCATCGGCGAGATGAGCTGCAACCCGGCGATCGGCGGCCTCGGCAAGGGCCATCTGGTGCGCGAGATCGATGCGCTCGACGGGCTGATGGGCCGCGTCGCCGATGCCGCCGGCATCCAGTTCCGCGTACTCAACCGGCGCAAGGGTCCGGCCGTCCGTGGACCCCGCGCCCAGGCTGACCGGAAGCTCTACCGCCAGGCGATGCAGGCGGCGCTCAGTGCGCAACCGAACTTGACGATCATCGAAGGCGAAGTCGACGACCTGATCGTCGCCGCCGGCAATATAACAGGAGTCATTCTCCTCGACGGCCGCCGCTTTTCAACCTCGTCCGTCGTCTTGACGACCGGCACGTTCCTTCGCGGCCTGATCCACCGGGGCGAAGAGACGATTCCGGCCGGTCGCGTCGGCGAAAAGCCGGTGCTCGGGCTGTCGACCCGACTCGAAGCGCTCGGCCTGAAGCTCGGACGGCTCAAGACCGGCACTCCGGCCCGGCTCGATCGCACCACGATCGATTTCTCGGTGCTCGAGGAACAGCCCGGCGACACCCCGCCCGAGCCGTTCTCGTCGCTGACAACGGCGATTACGACGCCGCAGATCAGTTGCCACATCACTCGCACGACCACGGAGACGCACCGGATCATCGCCGACAATCTCCATCGTTCGGCGATGTATTCGGGCCGCATCCAGAGCCGCGGGCCGCGTTATTGCCCGTCGATCGAGGACAAGATCGTTCGCTTCGCCGATCGCGACAGCCACCAGATTTTCCTGGAGCCGGAAGGACTTGACGATCCCACGATCTACCCGAACGGGCTCAGCACTTCGTTGCCGGCCGAGGTCCAGGAGGCGTTCCTTAAGACCATGCCGGGGCTCGAAAACGTCCGCATCATCCGGCCCGGCTATGCCATCGAATACGACTATGTCGACCCGCGTGAGCTCAAGGCGACGCTCGAATTGACGCGCCTGCCCGGCCTGTTTCTCGCCGGCCAGATCAACGGCACAACCGGTTATGAGGAGGCGGCGGCGCAGGGGCTGCTGGCCGGCGCCAATGCGGCGCGGAAGGCCAGGGGCGCGGACCAGCTCGTGCTGTCGCGCACGGAATCGTACCTCGGCGTCATGGTCGACGACCTTGTGACGCGCGGTGTCGCCGAGCCGTACCGGATGTTCACGTCACGGGCCGAGTTCCGGCTACACCTTCGCAGCGACAATGCCGACCAGCGCCTGACGCCGCTCGGCCTCGCGACCGGGCTCATTGGGCCGACTCGTCAAGAGGCATTCCAATCCAAGGTCAAGTCGCTTGACGCCGGCAGAACGCTGCTCTACTCGCTCACGACCACCCCCAATGAGGCACGCAAGGCCGGGATCGCGGTCAACGCCGATGGCCACCATCGCAGCGCCTTCGATCTGCTGGCCTATCCAGACGTCGGGCCGGCTGAGGTGATACAGCTGTGGCCGGAGATCGGCGGTATTGGAACGCCGATTCTGGAGCAGCTGGCGATCGACGCGCAGTACGCCGTCTATCTGGACCGGCAGAAGGCGGATGTCGCGGCGATGCGGCGGGATGAGGGCGTGGCGATTCCGACGTGGCTCGACTACGTCGAAATCCCCGGCCTTTCCAATGAGTTGCGGCAAAAGCTCGGAACGCTGCGGCCATCGACTTTGGCGCAGGCGCAGGCGATCGAGGGCATGACGCCCGCGGCCGCCACGCTGCTGCTCGCCATCATCCGCCGCGGCGGCTTGCGCAAAGCCGGATGAGCATCGAGGGCGATCTCGGGGCCTATGCGGCGCTGCTGAAGAAGTGGAACGCCGCTCAGAATCTCGTTTCACGTGAAACAATCGGTGAGCTGTGGCCCCGCCACATCGCTGATAGTTTACAACTGATGAAGCTCCTGCGGTCGACGGATCTGTCGCTGATCGACCTGGGCAGTGGCGGCGGTTTCCCGGCGGTTCCGCTGGCGATTGCTTCACGTGAAACAAAACGCCGATTCACTCTGGTCGAGCCGAACGCCAGGAAGGCTTCGTTCCTGCGTACGGTGGCGCGCGAGCTGCACCTCCCGGTTACGGTCCACGCGCTCCGCGCCGAGCAGTTTGATTCACGTGAAACATTCGACGTGATTACGTCGCGCGCCCTGGCGGCTTTGCCCGAACTGCTGCGGCTTTGCCTCCCGTTTGCCGCGACCGGTACGCACCTTGTGCTGCCTAAGGGCCGGAAATATCGTCAAGAACTCGACGCAGCCGCTGCCCTTTTCGACTTCGATGTGTTAGTGCATCCGAGCGAGACAGATGCCGAGGGCGTCATTCTCGAGTTGACCAATCTGCGTGCGAAATCAGCCGCTTAGGAGGCCATCCGTGGCGCCGCGCATCATCACTCTCGCCAATCAGAAGGGCGGCGTCGGCAAGACCACGACGGCGATCAATCTCGCGACCGCCCTCGCAGCCATCGGCGAGCGCGTCCTCATCGTCGATCTCGACCCGCAGGGTAACGCCTCGACAGGGCTCGGCATCAGCCGCAACAACCGCGACGTTTCATCCTACGATCTGGTGGTCGGCGAAGCCACCGTTGCGCAGGCGGCAATCATGACCGGGGTGCCGCGCGTCGCCATCGTGCCGTCCACCCTCGATCTCCTCGGCGTCGAGCAGACGATCTCGCAGCAGCCCGACCGCGCCTTCAAATTGCGCAATGCCTTCAAGGCCATCGGCGAACTCAGCATCGAGGAGCAGCCGATCAGCTACGTGCTGATCGACTGCCCGCCGTCGCTCAATCTGCTCACCGTAAACGCATTGGTTGCTGCCGATGCGGTCCTCGTTCCCATGCAATGCGAGTTCTTTGCGCTCGAAGGATTGAGCCAACTGCTTCAGACCATTGAGCAAATCCGCACAACACTCAATCCGCGCCTCGCCATCCAGGGCGTCGTGATGACGATGTTCGACCGGCGCAATTCGCTCAGCGAGCAGGTGCTCAACGATGTCCGCGGCACCATGGGGAACCTTGTCTATGATACCGTGATTCCGCGCAATGTGCGGCTCAGCGAGGCACCGTCCTACGGTAAGCCGGCGTTGCTGTATGATCTCAAATGCGCCGGCAGCCAGGCCTATCTGCGGCTCGCCACCGAAGTGATCCGCCGCGAGCGGCAATTGGCGGCGGCGTAAATGGCGGAGCCCAAAATGAACGAGAAACCCTCGCGCCTCGGCCGCGGCCTCGCGGCGCTGATCGGCGACATGGCGACGACAGACGGCACGCGCCTGGGGGAAAACCAGAATGGCGGGCCGAAGCGGCTGCCGGTCGATTTCCTGATTGCCAACCGCGCCAATCCGCGGCGCGATTTCGACACTGATCAGCTTGAGGAACTGACCAACTCGATCCGCGAGAAGGGCGTCATGCAACCGCTGCTGGTGCGGCCGAGCGACGACCCGAACCTGTTCGAGATCATCGCCGGCGAGCGCCGCTGGCGCGCCGCGCAGCGCGCCGGGCTGCACGACGTTCCGGTCATCGTCCGGGAGGTCGACGACAAGGAAGCGCTTGAGCTCGCGATCATCGAGAACGTCCAGCGCGTTGATCTCAATCCGCTCGAAGAAGCGCAGGGTTACGAGCAGCTCATCGAGCAATTTTCCTATACGCAGCAGGACCTTGCGCAGGTCATCGGCAAGTCGCGCTCGCATGTTGCCAACACCCTGAGGCTGCTGAAGCTGCCGCGCGACATCCGCGACATGGTGAGCAGCGGCCAGCTCACCGCCGGCCACGCCCGCACCCTGATCACTGCTGAGGATCCGGCGGCTGTCGCTAAGCAGATTATCGACGGCGGACTGTCGGTGCGCGAAGCTGAGGTCCTGAGCCAGCGCGGCGCCGCCCCGAAGCGGCTTCCCGAACCGAAGGTCCGTGATGCTGATACCGTGGCGCTCGAAAAGCAGCTCTCCGATGCGCTCGGCATGAGCGTCGCCATCGATCATGGCGAGCGCGGCGGCAAGGTCGAGATCCGTTACAAGACGCTGGAACAGCTCGATTCCGTCCTGAGCAAGCTGACGGCACGCCTCTAATGCCTAGTGTTGCGCCGCCATCTGCGTCACCGCCAGGAGCGCCCGCCGCGTGATGGTCTCGGCGCGCCCATAGTTCTTGCGGCTGTCGCCGGTCGCCTGGACCAGGCGGTCGGACGCGGCGGACAGCGCGCTGTCGGACCACAGCCGGATCTGCTGCTCGAGCGCGGATTTCCTCGAGAAATGCGGCTTCGGCCGCGCGCCCTCAAGCACGTCGTGCGGGGCAACGCCCGAATCGGCAATCGCCCGCCAGCGGCGGAGTTGCGAGAAATGCGAGGACACCGACGACAGCAATTGCTGCGGGTTGACGGCCGCGGCGAGCGCCCGGCCTAGCGCCGCATCGAGCTTTTCGGCATGGCCGGTGCCGATCGCGTCGGCGACTTCGTCAAGCACCAAAGCGGCGTTGTCGGCGCAGAGCACCAAGACGTTGTCGCGGGTCAGGACTTTGCTCTCGGCCGCATAGAGCACCAGCTTTTCGAGTTCTCGGCGGGTGACCTCGCGGTCGTTGCCGAGCTGGTCGCGCAGCGTGTTCGCGACGTCCGGTTCGGCGCGGATGGCGGCGGCCGCAAAACTGTCGGCGATGAGCTTCAGGATCGTCTCGTCGCTGTCGGCGTAGCACGGCAGTGCGCGCCCTGCCCGGCTCGCCTCGACCAGCGCCCGCAAGGCGTCGCGCGGCGCTAGATTGCCGGCCTCGACGATGACGATCGCGCCGGCCGGATCGTCGCTGAGTTCTGTGAGCGGCAGCACCAAAGATTTGCCGGCGCCGCGCACCCGCACCACCCGGCGCTCGCCGAACAATGACGCGGTCTTGGCCTCGACCAGCAATCGCCCCGGATCGCCGTCGAGCTCGTTGCCGTCGAGCGTCACCAGCCCCATGCTGTCGCTGTCGGCGCCGGCGTAGTGGCGCACGAGGCGCTGCGCCGTCTCGTGGACGAGCCCGGTATCCGGGCCATAGACCAGCACAATTCCCGCCTCGAGATCTGGGCGCTTGAGGAAGCGCTCGACCTCATGCGCCTTGAGGGCGGTCACTTGACGAGGGCACCGAGCACGGTCAGCCGGATGGTGTCGGCGAGCAGCTTTGCGGCGCGGTTAGAGGCATCATCGGCCGCTTGCTGGTTGTTGAGTACCTGCGAGTTGCCGGTGTAGTCGGCGCTGGCCGAACGGCTGCCGCTGAACAGCACCTTGCCGTTGACGTCGGTCAGGGTGATGTACGCGGTGGCGACCATCTTGTAGGGTTGCACCGGCGCGGTGACCACCTGGCTGGTCAGCGCCACGGCACCGGCCGAGGCCGAAATCGAGAGCTTTGGCGCGGGGCCATCGGCCTTGCCGAGTTTCAGCGCCAGGTCGTTGTAAATGATCTGCTCGATCCGGCTGTTGGGCTTGTCGTAGATCAGCGCGACCCGCTGCGCGGTGACGCCGTGGTCGCCATAGACGGGGGTAAACCCCGAGCACGCAGAGAGCGCCAGCGGCGCGCCGAGCGCGACAACGAGGCCAATGCTGCGCAGAACCCGGCTAGATGACCACATTCACGATCCTGTCGGGCACGATGATGATCTTCTTGGGCGGCTTGCCCTCCAGCATGCGGGCAACCGCCTCCAGAGACAAGGCCTCTTTCTCGACCAGCGCCTTGGCGGCGCCGACCGGCACGCTGATCTCGCCGCGCCGCTTGCCGTTGACCTGCACCGGAACGACGACGCTCGAATCGATCAGCAGCGCCGGATCGACCGCTGGCCAGCCGGCATCCGCCACCATGCCGGACATGCCGAGCGCCGACCAGCAGGTCTCGCTCAGATGCGGCATCATCGGGGCGATGAGCTGCACCAGCTTCTCGACACCCTCGCGCAACAGCGCGACGCCGTTGGCGGTTGGTGCCGCCTCAAGCGCCGCGCAGAACTTGCCGAGGCCGTTGGTCAGCTCATAGATCTGCGCCACCGCCCGATTGAAGCGCAGGCCCTCGATATCGTCGCCGACGGCCTTCACGGCGCGGTGGATGAGCTTTCGGGTCGCATCGATTTCGGCGGGCGATGTTTCGCCGGCGGGTAGCGTCGCCAGCTCCAGCGATTCGTTCACCAGCTTCCAGACGCGTTGCTGGAAGCGGCTGGCGCCTTCGATGCCGGCTTCGGTCCATTGCACGTCGCGCTCCGGCGGCGAGTCCGACAGCATGAACCAGCGCGCGGTATCGGCGCCATAGGTCCGCACGATCTCGTCCGGATCGACGACGTTCTTCAGCGACTTGCTCATCTTCACGACGGCGCCGATCTCAACCGGCGTACCGGTTTCGCTCAGCACGGCGCGACGCGTTTCACCCATGCCCTCGAGCGTCACATCCTTGGGCAGCACCCAGTCGCCGGCCTGGTCCCGATAGGTTTCGTGCACCACCATGCCCTGGGTGAACATGCCCTTGAACGGCTCATCCATCCCCAGATGCGCCGTCTTGTGCATCGCCCGGGCAAAGAAGCGGCTGTAGAGCAGATGCAAGATAGCGTGTTCTACGCCACCGATATACTGGTCCACCGGCAGCCAGGAATCGGCGATCTTCGGCACCGTCGGCTCGGCGGCGTGCGGCTCGGTGAAGCGGGCGAAGTACCACGACGAATCGACGAAGGTGTCCATCGTGTCGGTTTCGCGCCGCGCCGGCTGGCCGCAGATCGGGCAGGGCACGTGCTTCCAGGTTGGATGGTAGTCCAGCGGGTTACCTGAGCGGTCGAATGTGACATCGTCAGGCAGCTTGACCGGCAGATCGGCATCCGGGACGGGCACCACACCGTGCGTTTCACAGTGAATCACCGGGATCGGGCAGCCCCAGTAGCGCTGGCGCGAAATGCCCCAGTCGCGAAGCCGGAAATTGGTCTCGACCACGCCCTGTGGCTGGCCGTCGACCTGCTTCGCGCCGAAATAACGAGCTATTTCTTTCTTGGCAGCATCGACTGGCAGCCCGTCCAGGAAGCCCGAATGATAGATGTTGCCCGGCCCGACATAGGCGTCGTTCCCGACAGCAAAATCCTCTGGGTCGGTGTCGGGCGGCAGCACCACGGGGATGACGTCCAGGTCGTACTTCCGCGCAAAGTCGAGGTCGCGCTGGTCATGCGCCGGACAGCCGAAGATGGCGCCCGCGCCGTACTCCATCAGCACGAAGTTCGCGACATAGACCGGCAGCGTCTCACCCGGCTTCACCGGATGCTTGACCCGCAGGCCGGTGTCGATGCCCAGCTTTTCGGCCTTTTCCAGCGTCTCGGTGGCGGTGCCCTGGCGGTGGAATTCGGCGATGAACTCGGCCAGCGCCGGGTTGGACGCCGCCAGCTCGCCGGCCAGCGGATGGTCGGGCGACAGTGCCAAAAAGCTTGCGCCGAAGATCGTGTCCGGGCGGGTGGTAAACACCTCGATCGAGGTCGCCTTGGTCTTGTCCGACGGCGCCAGCTCGAACAACAGCCGCAACCCGTCGGAGCGGCCGATCCAGTTGCGCTGCATGGTGCGGACCTTCTCCGGCCAGCCGTCGAGCTTGTCGATCGCTTCGAGCAGATCCTCGGAATAATCCGAAATCTTCAAAAACCACTGCGTCAGCTCGCGCTGCTCGACCACCGCCCCGGAGCGCCAGCCGCGGCCGTCGATCACCTGCTCGTTGGCAAGCACGGTCTCGTCGACCGGGTCCCAGTTGACCTTGGATTGCTTGCGCGTCACCAGCCCGGCCTTGAGGAAATCGAGGAACAGCCGCTGCTGCTGCTGGTAATATTCGGGGTCGCAGGTGGCGAACTCGCGGCTCCAGTCGAAGCTCAGCCCCATAGTTTTGAGCTGGCCGCGCATCGTCGCGATGTTCGCGTAGGTCCAGGTCTTGGGATGGCTGCCGGTCTGCTTGGCGGCGTTTTCCGCCGGCAGGCCGAATGCATCCCAGCCCATCGGATGCAGCACGTTGAAGCCGCGCGCCCGCTTGTAGCGCGCCAGCACGTCGCCCATCGCGTAATTGCGGACGTGGCCCATATGGATGCGCCCCGACGGATAGGGGAACATCTCGAGCACGTAGTAGCGCTCGCGCGGATCGTCATTGGCGACGAGGAAGGTCTTGGCGTCCTCCCAGGCTTTTTGCCAGCGGCGTTCCTCGACACGCGGGTTGTAGCGCTCGATCGTCTTCACTTCGGCCAGTCCTTGAGCACGGCAATCAGTTGCTTTGCCGGGGAATTTCGGGGTAGCGGACCAACACCACGAAACTCGGAATCGGTCAACAGCAGGCAATGGCGGACGCGTCGGAACGGCTCGCGGAGATCAGGGCGCGCATCGAGCGCGCCCACAGTCGTTTCGGCCCGCCGCCGGACAGGGTGACGCTGGTCGCGGTGTCGAAGACCTTTGCGGCCGATAACATCGTGCCGTTCCTCGACGCAGGCCAGCGCGTCTTCGGCGAGAACCGGGTGCAGGAGGCAGAGGCCAAATGGCCCGGATTGCGGGCCTCCTATGACGGCATAGAACTCCATCTGATCGGTCCGTTGCAAACCAACAAGGCGCGCGAGGCGGTGCAGTTGTTCGATGTCATCGAGACGCTCGACCGAGAGAAACTGGCGGTGACGCTCAAGGCGGAGATGGCCCGCGCTGACAAGCACCCGCGGCTGCTGGTGCAGGTCAACATCGGGCTCGAGCCGCAAAAGGCCGGCATCGCGCCGGCCGATGCTGTGTCTTTCGTGAAACATTGCCGTGCCGCGTATGGCCTCGCCATCGACGGCCTGATGGCCATCCCGCCTGAGGGCGTGCCGCCGGGGCCGTATTTCGCCCAGATGGCGGACTTGGCCCGCGCGGCGGATACCCAAATCCTCTCGATGGGAATGAGCGCCGACTTCGAGACGGCGATCGCCATGGGGGCGACGCATGTGCGGGTCGGATCGGCGCTGTTCGGTCACCGCGCCTGATTTTCGCAACCAGCCGAAACTGAAGCGTGTCAAATCACGTTACTGGGGTTGTCACCATGTTGTGATTGGCCGGTGTTCGAGGCCGGCTTTACTCACAATATCAAGCAATCAGAGGGCTTTCGCATGATCCGGCGCCGCATTTTCCTTGTGGATGATGATGCTGACCTGCGCAAGACGCTGATGGATCAGCTCATGCATTACCGCGAATTTGAGCTGATCGAAGCCGGAACGGCGGGCGAGGCGCTGCGCAAGGTGCGCGACCTCCACGTCGACCTGATGATCCTCGATGTCGGCCTGCCCGACATGGACGGGCGCGAGGCGGTAAAAATCCTCCGCCGCGACGGGTTCAAGAGCCCGATCCTGCTGCTGACCGGCCACGACAGCGATTCCGACGAGATCCTGGGCCTCGAATCGGGCGCCAACGATTACGTCACCAAGCCGTTCCGGTTTTCGGTGCTGCTCGCCCGCATTCGCGCGGCACTGCGCCAGCATGATCAGAGCGAGGACGTGGTGTTCACCATCGGGCCCTACAGCTTCCAGCCGGCGGCAAAGCTGCTCGAGGCGTCTGACGGCGGCAAGGTGCGGCTGACCGACAAGGAGACGTCGATCCTCAAGTATCTGTACCGCCAGGGGCCCAAAACCATCACCCGCGACGTGCTGCTCAAGGAGGTCTGGGGCTACAACAACCGGGTCACCACCCATACGCTCGAAACCCATATCTACCGCCTTCGCCAGAAGATCGAGCGCGACCCCTCCAACGCCCGGTTGCTGGTGACTGAAGAGGGCGGCTACCGGCTCGTCCCGTAACCCTACTCCCCCGAAAATCGGCCGCTTGCGGCCAAAATCCATTCTTCCGAAACGGCCCGCATGCTCTATATCAGGGCCGGGCCGTGGCGGCGGTCGCAGTGAATTTGGACACGGGGCGGGATGCAGCTCGACGACGCGACCACGATTCTCGGGCGCGCGGACTTTTTCGAGGTCTGCGACGCCGAGCAGCGCCGTCTGCTTGCCTTTGCCAGTGAGCGCAAGAAATTCCGGGCCGGCAGCGTCATCTACCAGGGCGGCGACGTGCCTGAGGGCGCCCATGTGCTGGTCAGCGGGACGCTCGCGACCTACCAGGAGGGCGACGAGTCCAACCCTTTCGTGATCTCGGTGCTCGGCTCGGTGGTCGGCGCCATGTCGCTGGTGGTCGCCAAGCCGCGGCCGGTGACGATCAAGGCGGTCGACAATGTGGAGACTCTGTTCGTGCCGCGCTCGGCCTTCATGAAGCTCTGCAATCAGGCGCCGGATCTTGCAGCGCGGGCCGCCGAGCGCATCCGCCGCGATCTCACTGGCTATCTCGGGGCGATCGAGAAGGTGCGCGGCAAGATCGGCTCGCCCACCTAAGGGATGACCGCGTCGGCCTCCGTTCCCATTCCTCAGAAATGCGCGATCACCGGCACGTGGTCGGACGGCTTGTCGCTCCAGCCGCGGGCCGGCTTGATGATCTCGGCGCCGGTGGTATGAGCGGCGATATCGGCGGTGGCCCAGATGTGGTCGAGCCGCCGGCCGCGGTCGGATAGCTCCCAGTCCTGCGCCCGGTAGCTCCACCAGGAATAGAGTTTTGTGCCGTAAGGGATGTGGCGGCGCACCAGATCGACCCAGCCGTGATTGCCGTGGAGGAGGGCGTCGAGCGCTTCGGTTTCGACGGGGGTGTGGCTCACCACGTTGAGCAGCTGCTTATGGCTCCAGACGTCGTCCTCATGCGGGGCGATGTTGAAATCGCCGCAGATGAGCTGGCGTTCCTTGAAATGCGCCTCGCCGAACCAGTCCTTCAGCTCCTTGAGAAACCCGAGCTTGTGCTTGAATTTGGGGTTCGCCTCGGGGTCGGGCGTGTCGCCGCCGGCGGGAATGTAAATCGAGTGGACCGTCAACGGGCCGCGGCCGAAATCGAGCGTCGCCGAGACGTGCCGGCAATCCTCGATCTCGCAGAACACCCGGCTCGAAATGTCGGTCAGCGGATGCTTCGAGACGATGGCGACGCCGTGATAACCCTTTTGGCCGTGTACCGCGCTATGCGGGTAGCCCGCCTCCGCAAAAGCCTCGCGCGGGAATTGCTCGTTGAGGCACTTGATCTCCTGCAGGCACAGCACATCGACAGGATGGCGCCTGAGGAAATCCAGCACCAGCGGCAGGCGCAGGCGAACGGAATTGATGTTCCAGGTGGCAAGGGACGGCATGGACGACTCGGGCGGGACGGCCCGGCATCTTTGCCGGTGGCCTCAATCCGGTGCAACCGGAATACTCCCGGCGGGTCGCGCTAGCCGTTGCCGCCGTCGATCTGGTTGTAGTCGCCGATATTGAGATAAAAAGTCGAAGCCGGGATATCGACGCCCTGCTGCACGTCATAGAGCGAGAAGGTGAGCTTGACCCCGCCCGGGTCGGTCAGCACCCACTGCACGAGGTCCTTGCTGTCCTTGTCGAACACCAGATCGACCCGTACCGTGCCGGCGGGCGTATCGTCCTGCAGCGTCAGCTCGACATAGCTCGCCGACTGGTTGATGGCGACGAGCCCGGCATGCAGCAGATCGATATTGGCGTCGAGGAACTGGCGCAGCGGAATCTTGTCCTGCGGGTAGGCGTATTGCGTCTTTTCCTTGCGGTCGATGACGTAAAAGCCGTTGCCGAGCGACATGATCTCCTGACGCGAGGGCGGATTGTATTTGAACCGAATCTTGCCCGGCCGCTGCAGATAGAAGATGCCCTCGATGCGCTGGCCCTGGGTGTCGACCTGGAGGAACTTGCCGACCATCGTGGTGATGGCGGTGTTGTGCGCCGAGATGGCGTTGATCAAGTCGGTCTCGTCCTGCGTCAGCGGCCGCGCCTCGCCCTCGGCAAAGGCGCGGGTCACCGGCAAGGCGGCAGTCACGGCAAGCAGCGCCAGGAGAGTGCGTCGAAGCATGGGCAGTCCTCAGTTCATCCGGTCTAACCGCTAGCCCGCAATTGAGGCAAGAGGTGGAACGGAGGAGGGGACGTCGTGTCTCTCCTCACCCACCGGGTCATTCCCGCGAAAGCGGGAATCTCTGTTCTGGTTCCACGCGATTGCCTTAAAACGGAGATTCCCGCTTCCGCGAGAATGACCGGGGATGAACAAATGAGGCCGATGCTGGCGTTGGGGAGCCTCAGTACGCTTCGGACCCCACCAATATTTCGCGTTTGCCCGCATGGTTGGCCGGCGAGATCACCCCGTCCTTTTCCATGCGTTCGATGAGGCTCGCGGCGCGGTTGTAGCCGATGGCGAGGCGGCGCTGGACGTAGGAGGTGGAGGCCTTCTTGTCCTGCAGAACGATGTTGAGGGCCTTGTCATAGAGTTCGTCGCCGGAGCCGCCGAATTCGCCTTCGCCGGTCGCCGAGTCCGGATCGAACTCGTCGTCCTCGGCGGTGATCGAATCGAGGTAGTCGGGAGCGCCCTGCGATTTCAGATGCCTGACCACGTCTTCGACTTCAGTGTCGGAGACGAACGGACCATGGAGGCGCCGGATGCGGCCGCCGCCCGCCATATAGAGCATGTCGCCGTTGCCGAGCAGCTGTTCTGCACCCTGCTCGCCAAGAATGGTACGGCTATCGATCTTGCTGGTCACCTGGAACGATATTCTTGTCGGGAAGTTCGCCTTGATGGTGCCGGTGATGACGTCCACCGACGGGCGCTGCGTCGCCATGATGATATGGATGCCGGCAGCGCGGGCCATCTGGGCGAGGCGCTGGATGGCGCCTTCAATATCCTTGCCGGCGACCATCATCAAGTCGGCCATCTCGTCGACGACGACGACGATGAAGGGCAGCGGCTCGAGGTTGAACTGCTCGCTCTCGAAGATCGCCTCGCCGGTTTCGCGGTCGAAGCCGGTCTGCACGGTGCGGGTAATGGTCTCCCCCTTCGCGGCGGCCTCGCCGACGCGCTGGTTGAAACCGTCGATGTTGCGCACGCCGATCTTCGACATCTTGCGGTAGCGGTCTTCCATCTCGCGCACCGCCCATTTGAGCGCGGTGACGGCCTTGCTCGGATCGGTGACGACCGGCGTCAGCAGATGCGGGATGCCGTCATAGATCGAGAGCTCGAGCATCTTGGGGTCGATCATGATCATCCGGCATTCGGCCGGCGTCATGCGATAGAGGATCGAGAGGATCATGGTGTTGATGCCGACCGACTTGCCCGAGCCGGTGGTGCCGGCAATCAGCAGATGCGGCATGCGGGCGAGGTCGGCGATGATCGGCTCGCCGCCAATGGTCTTGCCGAGGCAGATGGGGAGCTTGCCCTTCATCTTCTCGAAATCGGCAGAGGCCAGCATTTCGCGGAGGTAGACCGTCTCGCGGTTCTCGTTGGGCAGCTCGATGCCGATGGCGTTGCGGCCGGGAACCACGGCGACGCGGGCCGAGATCGCGCTCATCGAGCGGGCGATGTCGTCGGCAAGCGAGATGACGCGGCTCGACTTGATGCCGGGCGCGGGCTCCAGTTCATAAAGGGTGACCACCGGGCCGGGGCGGACATTGATGATGTCGCCCTTGACGCCAAAATCCTCGAGTACGCCTTCGAGGCGGCGGGCCATTGCTTCCAGCCGCTCCGGGCGATGCTCGTCGCTGAGGCCGCGGTGACGGGCTTCGGCGAGAAGGCTCAGTGCGGGCAGTTCGAACCCGTCATGCTCTTCGAGCAGCGAGGGCTGGGCCTCGCGCGCGGCGCGGCTGCCGGGGGCCGGACGCTTGGCGGGAGCCACGACGCGGGCGGCGCGGATCGGCGCGACCGGCACATCGTCGTCTTCCTCGGGCGGATAGTCGTCGTCGAAGGCGGGCTCCGGCGTCGGCGAAAAGATGCGGCGCTCGACCGTCATGCCGGGCTCGCGCCGCTCATCGGCCAGCACGGCAACCGTCGGTACGCGGCCGGCCATGCTCGGCTCGTGCGCGCCGTCGCGCCACTCGGCAGTATCGGCTTCGCGCTTGGCGGCGGCGTTGGTGCGCGCATTGGCGATGGCGCGGCGAAGCGAGGTCTGCGCGGAAAATCCGAGATGGACGAGAGCGCCGATGGCGATGTCCAGAATGCCGTTCCGCTCGGGTTCGTCGACGGCGGCTTTGCCGCCGGCCTTCGCCTTGCCCTTGGGTGTTGCGGCCTGGCGCTGCAGGTTGAGGGCGCCGACGCCGCAAGCGACCCAGGCGAGCGCCAGCGTCGGGGCGATCAGGATGACGGCGAACAGCCAGGCGGTGACCGGCTGCGGGTTGGCGCCGGTGACGAGCGCCGCGAGATTGGTGAAGCCGGCGCCGATGAGGCCGCCGAGCCCGGTTGGTAGCGGCCAGGTGGCGGGGGCCGGCAGGAAGGCAAAGACGCCGGTCGAGAGCAGCACGGTCGCCACCCAGGCGATGAGCCGGAGCGCCATGCGCGCGGGGACGCGGCGGCGCACGAAGCTCCAGCCCCACATGGCGGGCGGAATCAACAGCACGATGATGCCGAGCCCGAGGACCTGGAAGCTGATGTCAGCAATGACGGCGCCGGGAAAGCCGAGCCAGTTGGCGACCGGTTTGGCGGTGGCGTAGCTCAGCGACGGATCGTCCACCGACCATGAGGCAAGCGCCGCCATCATCACGCCGACCAGCGCAAGCAGCACGAACCCGATCAGGCGGACCGGGATGGTGATGGCGATGGCAGGCGCGGAGGAATGGTCTTCGAGCAGGGGACGTGCCGGCATCGTCGGAAACACTCTACGCTGACAAAAGGGGGAATCCCCATCGAGCGTCGATCCTAGGGCGGCGCGGTTAATCCGAAGCTAACCATGCGGGCGGCACGGACGTCGCCCCTCGGGTTGGACGGCTCAGAATTCGGCCTCCGGCATCGAGCCGATGTGATGGACGGCCAGGTCGGCGCCACGGCGCTGCTGCTCGTCGGTGAGTCGGATGCCGACGAAGCGCCTCGCCAGCGCATAGAGCACCAGACCGGCGGCGAAGGCGTAGGCCGCGACGACCACCGCACCGAGGATCTGGCTCAGCGGCGACACGCCGCCCATGCCGCCCAATTGCGTCAGGCCGAAAATCCCGGCGGCGATGCCGCCCCAAAGGCCGCAGAGGCCATGCAGCGGCCAGACGCCGAGCACGTCGTCGATCTTCAGCCGCTCCTGCGTGAAGGTGAAGCCGCGCACGAAGATCACACCGGCAATGGCGCCGGTGACCAGCGCACCGATCGGATGCATGACGTCCGAGCCGGCGCAGATCGCGACGAGGCCGGCGAGCGCGCCATTGTGGACGAAGCCGGGGTCGGCCTTGCTGGCGATGGTCGCCGCGGCGATGCCGCCCACCATGGCGAGCAGCGAGTTGAGCGCGACGAGGCCAGAGACGGCGGCGGTCGATTGCGCCGACATGACGTTGAAGCCGAACCAGCCGATCGACAGCATCCAGGTGCCGAGTCCGAGCCAGGGGATCGAAGACGGCGGAAATGGGCGGCCATGCGGGCCATAGCGGCCGGCGCGGGCGCCAAGGATCAGCACTGCGGCAAGCGCCAGCCAGCCACCAACGGCGTGGACGACGATCGAGCCGGCGAAATCGTGGAACGGCGCGCCGAGCAACGACTTCAGCCAGGCCTGGAGGCCGTAATTGCCGTTCCAGACGACGCCTTCGCTCAGCGGATAGACCAGCCCGACGATCAGCGCGGCGATCGCCACCTGCGGCCAGAATTTGGCCCGCTCGGCGATGCCGCCCGAAATGATCGCCGGGACTGCCGCCGCGAAGGTCGCAAGGAAGAAGAAGCGGACGAGGCTCAGGCCCTGCGGGGCAAAGCCGCCACCGGCGCCCGAGAGAGTCTGGGCGCCGGCGAAGAAATTGATCCCGTAAGCGATCCAGTAGCCGACAAAGAAATAGGCCAGCGTCGAGAAGGCGAAGTCGACGATGATCTTCACCATGGCGTTCACCTGGTTCTTGCCGCGCACCGTGCCGAGCTCGAGGAAGGCGAAGCCGCCATGCATCGAGAACACCAGCACGGCGCCGACCAATAGGAAAAACACGTCGAGTCCGATGACGGACTGATTCATTGAGGCCTCCCGCGGGCGGCGCTTCGGCCGCTCCTCTTCCCATTCACCGGCTCGCGACCGGTTATTCGCGAGGCAATGGACTCAAGGATCGTGCCAGCGGGAGGTCGCCGAAAAGCGCAGAGGCATCAATGTGTTGGGGAGTGGTCGGAAAACACCGCGACGAATTGGCGGCAGGTCGCCTAATATTCAGGCACAAAATACCGCGCGACTGCTCACGGCGTGGGCAGTCGGCGGGACGTCATTTTCCGTTCTGGTGTGCAGCCCATGCGGTTTGCGAGTGGGAAGCCTCTGTGGCGGGCCAAGAGGAACATGAGCTGCACGCCAGAGCGGACTGGCGGGAGAAGCCCGGCGCGGGTCGCTCGGGGAGGAGACGACGCCCGCGCCGGGTAGGTGTTGGTTACTCGGTGACGCTCTCGCCGTGCTGCGAGATGTCGAGACCTTCTTCTTCCTCCTGTTCGGAGGGACGCAGGCCCACCAGCATCTTGGCGATCATCAGGATGATCCACGAGAGGACGGCGGTCCAAACAATGGTCACCGCGATGCCTTCCACCTGGATCCAGACCTGGCCGGGATTACCGAAGATCAGGCCGGCATGGCCGTTGACGGCCGGGTCGGCGAACACGCCGGTCAGCAGGGCGCCGACGATACCGCCGATGCCGTGCACGCCGAACGCATCGAGCGAGTCGTCATAGCCAAGCATCTTCTTGAGGTGCGCGGCGGCGTAGTAGCAGAGGCCGCCGGCGACGATGCCGATGACGAAGGCGCCGGTGACGTTGACGAAGCCCGAGGCCGGGGTGACGGCCACGAGGCCGGCAACCGCACCCGAGAGGATGCCGAGAACGCTCGGCTTCTTGACCACCATCCATTCGACGAACATCCAGGCGAG
>CAZNAE010000060.1:0-19370 GCA_964570695.1 uncultured Devosia sp. | reverse complement strand
TTGGTCTTCGGCCCGATCGCCGCCTCGAAGGCATCCATGTCGAGCGAGCCGTCATCCTTGACATCGACCCATTTGAGCACCGCGCCCTGCCGCTCGCGGAGGAAATGCCACGGCACGATGTTGGAATGGTGCTCCATGATGCTGACGACGATCTCGTCGCCGGCACCCACTCGCGGGCTCGCGAATGACGATGCGACGAGGTTGATCGCCTCGGTCGCCGAACGGGTGAAGACGATCTCTTCCGGCCGGCTGGCGTTGAGGAACCGCGCCACCGCCTTGCGGCCGTCTTCGTAGGCCTCGGTCGCGCGGTTGGCGAGCGTGTGGAGGCCGCGATGCACGTTAGCGTAGGCGTGCCTATGCGCCCACTCCATCTTCTCCAGCACCGCATTGGGCTTCTGCGCTGAAGCCCCGCTGTCGAGATAGACCAGCCTATGCCCGAAGATTTTTTCCTCAAGGATCGGGAAGTCGGCGCGGACTTTGGTGAGGTCGAGGGTCAAGGCGCCCCCTCGCCAACCCTCCCCACGAGGGGGAGGGTGCTCATTTTGCTTGGGGCACAATCTCGGCAAAGCTCACCGGCGGGCACCTGCCCCCTTGTGGGGGAGGTTGGGAGGGGGGTCATGCCGAACTACCAAGCCAGCGGTCGACCACGCCCTCGAGCGCAAGATGCAATTCCTCATCCGCGATCGGATCGAGCACCTCTTCGAGGAATCCTCGGACCAGCATGCTCTCGGCCTCCACCTTCGGGATGCCGCGGCTCATCAGATAGAACAGCGAGTCCTCATCGAGCGCGCCGGTGGTCGAGCCATGACCGCACACCACGTCGTCGGCGAAAATCTCGAGCTCGGGCTTCGACAGGATCTGCGCGTCGTCCGACAGCATCAGCCCCTGCATCATCAGCTTGGCGTCGGTCTTCTGTGCGTCGCGAGCGACAATGATCTTGCCCTGGAAGGCCGCAGTCGAGCGGCCGCGCGCCACCTGCTTGAACAGCGGCTTCGACGAGCAGCGTGGCACCGCATGCGTCAGCTCCAGCGTAATGTCCGAGTGCTGGCCTTCGGTCACGAGATTGAGCCCGGTGAAATCGCCATGCGCGCCCTCGCCCATGAACCGCGCGAAGAGGTTCATCCGGCTCAGCACCGAGCCGACATGGATCGTGACGGTCCGCAGCTTCGCCGCGGCGCCGATCTGGTATTCGGCGGTGGCGAAATTGGTCGCTTTCTCGCCGCTGAGGTCGAGCAGGATGTGCGTGAGCTGGGCACCCTTGCCCACTGCGACATAGCTCGCATGATTGCTGAGATGCACCTCATCGGAGCCGGAGAACGTCTCGATCACCGTCGCCTTGCCGGCATCAGCGAGAAACAAATGCACCGCGTCGTTCATGTGCCCGGGTTCGCCCTCGGTCCGGCGGTCGATATGGATCACCGTTCCAACGTCGCCTTCGAGCTCGATCTTCAGCGTTTCCTTGGCCAGCGCCGAATTGAGCCGCACCAGCACGTCGTCGCGCTCGGTCAGCGCGCCGCCTTTGGTGCGGCCAATCCGCAGCCCCTTGGGCAGCACCTCGTCGAGATCGGCAACGCCATTGGTCATCGGGATACGGTGTGCGCCCGGGATGCGCAGCGCCGGCTCGCTCTCGGCCTTTTGCGCGAGGGCCAGCTCCGGCACCGAGCGGAGCAGCATCTTCAAATCGGTGTAGTGGTAGCTCTCGACCTTGCGGGTCGGCAGGCCGATCGCGGCCAGCCGCTCGGCCGCAGCGGTTTCGCCGCGCGACGACAGCTGCTCGATCAGCTTCTGCTCGGCGGCGCCGAGACGGACGGGCACGTGCATGGTCACGCAGCGGCCTCGTCGAACTCGGCATAGCCCTTGGCTTCGAGCTCGAGCGCCAGCTCCTTGCCGCCGCTCTCGACCACGCGCCCGTCGGAGAATACATGCACCACGTCGGGCACGATGTGGTTCAGCAGCCGCTGGTAGTGGGTGATCACCAGCATCGAGCGGCGCGGGTCGCGCAGCGCATTGACACCTTCGGAGACGATTTTCAGGGCGTCGATGTCGAGCCCGCTGTCGGTCTCGTCGAGCACGCACATTTTCGGCTTGAGGAGCGCCATCTGCAAAATCTCGGCGCGCTTCTTCTCGCCGCCCGAGAAGCCGACATTGAGCGCCCGCTTCAGCATGTCCTGATCGATGTGCAGGTCTCGCCCAGCGTCCTTCACGGCGCGCATGAAGTCGGGCGTGCTGAGCTCCGTCTCGCCGCGCGCCTTGCGCTGCGAATTGATCGCCGCCTTGAGGAAAGTCATCGTCGCGACGCCCGGAATTTCGATCGGGTATTGGAACGCCAGGAACAGTCCTTTGGCCGCCCGCTCGCTCGGATCGAGGCTCAGAATGTCCTCGCCATCGAGCAGCACCTCACCCTCGGTGACCTCATAGTCCTCCTTGCCGGCGAGCACGTAGCTCAGCGTCGACTTGCCAGAGCCGTTGCGGCCCATCACGGCATGCACTTCGCCGGCCGGAACCACGAGGTTCACGCCGCGCAGGATTTCACGATCCTCAATCCGCGCGTGGAGGTTGCGGATGTCGAGCATTGGGGTGGTCATTGGTCGTTGCCTTCTGCGCCCGGTTCGCCGTCCCAATAGTCGAGGCTGTTGCCCAGACGATCGAGATGCCGGATCGTGGCCTTGTCATAGGGGTTGCGGGTCGAGCGGCTGAACACGCCGAACTTGCCCGAGTCGGGATACTCGCAGACATCCGCCAGCGACATCGTCGAGATGCCGTAATAGCGGATCGGCGTCGTACCGGTGTTGATGATCTGGTGCGCCGTCTCCTGCCCGCCCGCTGGCGCGCCGAGCACGCTGCCAGCCTTGATCGGATAGCTCTCGGTGCCGAAACGATATGTGCCCTCGCCGTCGAGCACGATGAACATCTCGTCCTCGACATGGTGATTGTGGAACGGACAGGACGACTTGCCGGGCGGCACTTCGGAATACGAAATGCCCAGCTCCTTGACCCCGATCATCGGTCCAATGCGCACGTCGGCGCCGGCATAAAGGTCGCCCTGGCTCCAGCTGTCGAGCGGCAGATCGGCGATGTTGACCAGCGGCTTGCTCATTTCTTCCGCTCCGCCAGATAGTCGTAGGCCGATTTGACCGGATCGGTCTTGGCCACCCCGGCCCAAAGGAACGTGATCGCACCCGCCGCCGCGAGGACGACGAAGCTGGCGATGCCGGGGAAGAACTGGTCACGCAGGCCGAAGAACAGGAACAGCAGGCCGCCAACGACTATGCCCAGCACGAAGCCGGCGATCGTCGCCCTGCCCTGCCAGTTGAGCGGGACAAGGCCGCGGCCGGCACTCTGGTTCGTCGTGGCGGGCTTGTATCGCGCGAACCAATAGTCGGTCATGACTTGCCCTCCATATCTTCGCCGTCCCAGTATTCGGCCGGCGTTACGCGCCCCCGCAATTCGAAGACGGACATCGGCTCCCGGTCATTGCCATGAGCGATGCCCATACTGACCTGCCCGCTGTCCGGATATTCGACGACATCCGCGCGTCCGTGATTGGCGAATGCGATGTAGCGCAGCTCACCATCGCTCGAGTTGATGATCTGATGCGCCTCGCCGCCCGCCGGTGCGCCGATCAGGTCGCCCGCCTTGACCGGGAGCCGCTTGTCGCCGACGCGATAGGTCCCCTTCCCGGCGACAACGAAGAAGATCTCGTCATTGCCGTGATGCCGGTGATACGGCCACGCCGTCTTCCCCGCCGGCACGACATGTAGCGTCGCCCCAATCTGGGTCGTGCCGAGCGCCCCATCGATGTCCCCCAACGCCGCTTCAAACCGCGGCCCGGAGTGGAACGTCCGGGTCGGGATATCGGCAACATTCAGGATGTCGCGGCGCTCCGTCTCAGCCAACGCTTCCCTCCAGGCTCACCGAGATCAGCTTCTGCGCTTCGACCGCGAACTCCATCGGCAGATGCTGCAGCACGTCTCGGACAAAGCCGTTGACGATCAGCGCCACGGCCTCTTCTTCGGAAATGCCGCGCTGCTGGCAATAGAACATCTGGTCGTCGGAAATCTTTGACGTCGTCGCCTCGTGCTCGAACACCGCCGAGGCGTTGCGGCTCTCGATGTAGGGCACTGTGTGGGCGCCGCATTTGTCGCCGATCAGGAGGCTGTCGCACTGCGTGAAGTTGCGCGCGCCCTTGGCCTTGGCATGCGCCGACACCTGGCCGCGATACGTGTTGTCGGAGAAACCTGCCGCGATGCCCTTCGAGATGATTCGGCTCGTGGTGTTCTTGCCGAGGTGCAGCATCTTGGTGCCGCTGTCGACCTGCTGGTAACCGTTCGAGATGGCGATCGAGTAGAACTCGCCACTAGAATTGTCACCGCGCAGGATGCAGCTCGGATATTTCCAGGTAATGGCTGATCCGGTCTCGACCTGCGTCCACGAGATCTTGCTGCGGTCGCCGCGGCAATCGCCGCGCTTGGTGACGAAATTGTAGATGCCGCCCTTTCCGTCCTTGTCGCCAGGGTACCAGTTCTGGACGGTCGAGTATTTGATCTCGGCGTCCTTGAGCGCGACGAGCTCGACCACCGCGGCGTGGAGCTGGTTCTCCTCGCGCATCGGCGCCGTGCAGCCTTCGAGGTAGCTCACATAGGCGCCCTCGTCGGCGATCAGCAGCGTCCGCTCGAACTGGCCGGTCTTGGCGGCGTTGATGCGGAAATAGGTGCTGAGCTCCATCGGGCAGCGTACGCCCTTGGGGATGTAGCAGAACGAACCGTCGGTGAAGACGGCGGAGTTGAGCGTCGCGTAGTAATTGTCGCTGACCGGCACGACCGAGCCGAGATACTGCTTCACCAGCTCCGGATGTTCGCGGATCGCCTCGCTGATCGAGCAGAAGATGATTCCAACCTTGCTCAGCTCGTCGCGGAACGTCGTCGTCACCGACACCGAATCCATCACTGCATCGACGGCCACCTTGGGCTGTTCGACGCCGGCCAGGATCTCGCGTTCCTTGAGCGGCACGCCGAGCTTTTCGTACATTTCGAGCAGCGCCGGATCGACGTCGGCCAGCGATTTCGGGGCGTTGGCCTTCTTCGGCGCCGAATAGAAGTACATGTCCTGGAAATCGAGCTTGGGATAATGCACCCGCGCCCATTTCGGCTCGTCCATGGTCAGCCAGCGGCGATAGGCGTCGAGCCGCCATTCGAGCATCCAGTCGGGCTCGTTCTTCTTCTTCGAAATGAAGCGGATCGTGTCTTCGCTGAGACCGATCGGCGCCTGGTCGCTCTCGATGATCGTCTCGAAGCCATATTTGTACTGATCGACGTCGAGCGCGCGGACACTGTCGACCGTGGCGTGGTCGATCTCGTCCTTCAGCGTCGGAATGGCGTCTTTGTAGTTGGTCTCTGCCATTTGTCGTTCCTAAGCCGCTTTGCCGCGGCGTTCGCGGTGCCGCCCGAGCACCTGACTAAACCCTTCAAGGAAGGCCTCGATATCTGCCCCGGTCGAATTCCAGCCCACACTCAAACGCATGGCGCATTCGCTGCGTTCGGCCGGCACGCCCATGGCTTTGAGCACGTGGCTCGGCCCGACTTTCCCCGACGAACAGGCAGAACCCGACGAAACGGAGATGCCCTTCAAATCGAGCCCCATCATCGCCACCGCATTCTTCAGTCCCGGCACCGCGAAGTTCGACACATTGCCGATCCGCTCGGCCTTTTCGCCGAAGATCACGAGGTCGGGTGCCATGTTGCGCATTGCTTCTTCCGCGGTCCGGATCAACTCGCTGACGTCGGCCCGGTAAAATCTGTCCGGGAACGCCTCGGCCGCCGCGCCGAACCCCGCGATCAGCGCTGCCGCTTCTGTGCCGCCACGCCGTCCGGTTTCCTGGCCGCCGCCGGGAATGAGGCGCACCTGATCGACGTGGCCCTTCATCAGCAGCGCGCCGACTCCCGCCGGCCCGCCGATCTTGTGCGCGCTCACCGCCATCATATCGGGAGCGCGGCTCGAAAATTCGAGGTCTATCTTGCCAATCCCCTGCACCGCATCGACGAACAGATAATGCGGCGAAGCGCCGACCAGCGCCTCGATCCGGTCGACCGGCTGGATCACCCCGGTCTCGTTGTTGACGAGGTGAACGGCCACCAGCAGTCTTGCGCCGAAATCATTGGCTCGGATCAGGGCGCCGGCGATCTCGTCGACGTTGATGTAGCCATCGGCATCGAGCCCGACTGTCGTCACCGGCAGCCCGGTCGCTTCCGCCGCTTTTAGCGCCGCCGTGTGGCACCCGGCCGAAACCACGATCCCGCCGACACCAAGAGCCTTGGCGCCCCCGACGATCGCCTGAGTGATCGCCTCGGTCGCGGAGCCGGTGAACACCACCTGCTCGCGCGTCGCTCCGGCCAGTTTGGCTACCTTGGCGCGCGACTCGTCGACCAGCGCCCGCAGCGCCCGGCCGTGGCCGTGCACCGACGACGGATTGCCGGTCAACTCGAGCGCGCGGACAATTGCGTCACGGGCCTCGGGCAGCAGCGGCGCCGAAGCGTTGTGGTCGAGATATGTGGCGTTCACACTCATCCGAACAGTTTTGGGCGCGATCGCCGCGCCGTCCCGCCTCAAACTTCTTGAATTTTCGCGGGCGCTTTCTGTAGAAGGAGCGCTCGCCACGCTTGGCTGCGGGCAAATATGGTCGTCCGCCGCCTCAGAAAGTCAGTTTCGAACGGTTCTAAACTGACTTTTCGAGCCCTGTTTTAGGGAGCGGGAGCCCTTTCGTCAAGCCGGAGGCCCGGCCCCGAGCGGCACGCCATGCCCGCATCGGCCCCTAGGAAACGACCGATGCCAGAAGTGATTTTCAACGGGCCGGAAGGCCGCCTCGAGGGCCGTTACCAGCCGGGCAAGGACCCGAACGCCCCGATCGCCATCGTGCTGCATCCGCATCCCGAGTTCGGCGGCACGATGAACAACCAGATCGTCTACAACCTCTTCTATATGTTCGCGAAGCGCGGTTTTTCCGTGCTGCGCTTCAATTCGCGCGGTGTCGGCCGCTCGCAGGGGCTGTTCGATCACGGCATTGGCGAACTCTCGGACGCCGCCTCGGCGCTCGATTGGCTGCAATCGCTCAACCGCGAGTCGCGCGGCTGCTGGATCGCCGGCTTCTCCTTCGGCGCCTGGATCGGCATGCAGCTCCTGATGCGCCGCCCCGAGGTCGAAGGTTTCATCTCCGTCAGCCCGCCGGAAAACCTCTACGACTTCTCGTTCCTCGCCCCCTGCCCGTCCTCTGGACTCATCATCCACGGCGACAAGGACCGCGTCGCGCCGCCCTCCTCGGTGCAGAAGCTGGTCGACACGCTCAAGACGCAGAAGGGCATCACGATCGAGCAGCAAATCGTCGACGGCGCCAACCATTTCTATGAGGGCAAGATCGACGAACTGACTGAGCGCTGCGCCGAGTATCTTGACCGGCGCCGGGCGGAAATCGCCGCCGGCAAGGGGCGTTGATGGCCTTTCGATCGGACTTCCTCCGCATCCTCGAGGAACGCGGCTTCATCTACCAGGTCTCGGACGCCGAGGCGCTGGACCAGAAGTTTTTGGCCGGTCCGGTCACTGCCTATATCGGCTTCGATGCGACGGCGAAGAGCCTCCATGTGGGCCACTTGATCCAGGTGATGCTGCTTTACTGGTTGCAGCAGACCGGCAACAAGCCGATTTCGCTGATGGGCGGCGGGACAACCATGATTGGCGATCCGTCGTTCAAGGACGAAGCGCGCCCGCTACTCACGGCGGAATCGATCAACGCCAACATCCAGAACCTCAAGCAGATCTTCGGCAAAATTCTGAAATACGGCGACGGTCCGACCGACGCGCTAATGGTCAACAATGCTGATTGGCTGCTGAAGCTCAACTACGTCGAGTTCCTGCGCGACGTCGGCCGGCATTTCTCGGTCAACCGCATGCTGTCGTTCGAATCCGTCAAGATGCGGATGGAGCGCGAGCAATCGCTGAGCTTCCTCGAATTCAACTACATGATCCTGCAGGGCTATGACTTCGTCGAGCTCAACCGCCGCTACGGCGTCATCTTGCAGATGTCCGGCTCCGACCAATGGGGCAACATCATCAACGGGGTCGAGCTCAGCCACCGCATGGGGGGCGCGCAACTCTATGCGCTGACCTCGCATTTGCTGACGACAGCTTCCGGCCAGAAGATGGGCAAGACTGCTGCAGGGGCCATCTGGCTCGACGAGAATCTGCTGAGCCCCTACGATTTCTGGCAATACTGGCGCAACGCCGAGGACGCCGACGTCGAGCGCTTCTTCAAGCTCTACACGCCGCTGCCGCTGCCAGAAATCGCCACCATCATGGCCGGCGACATCAACGAAGCCAAAAAG
The DNA here is from genome assembly GCA_964570695.1 of uncultured Devosia sp. Lineage (GTDB taxonomy): Bacteria > Pseudomonadota > Alphaproteobacteria > Rhizobiales > Devosiaceae > Devosia_A. The sequence goes on along the minus strand of CAZNAE010000060.1, from coordinate 10,998 downwards.
GCGCTGGCGACCGCCATCACGGCGATGGTGCATGGCCGGGAGGCTGCCGTGCAGTCCGCCGACACGGCGAAAGCGACCTTCGAGCAGGGTTCGCTCGACCTGTCGCTGCCGACCGTCGATTTTCCGCGCGCCGACCTCCAGAACGGCCTTGGCATCCTCGCCGCGCTGGTCCTCGCCGGCCTCGCCACGTCCAACGGCGAGGCCCGCCGTGCCATCCAGGGCGGTGCCATCCGCGTCAACGACCAGCCGGTCACCGACGAGCGGATGGTCCTCAACGAGACGAGCCTGTTGCCGGAAGGTGTGCTGAAGCTGAGCTCGGGCAAGAAAAAGCACGCACTGCTGCGGCCGATCTAGGTCTCGGCATCTCTCTGGAGTTGCCTGAGCCAATCCTGTGAGTGATGAAACAAGCGGACGACCGTGACTGCTGTGTCGGTGACCCTGATTGCGATGACAACTGACTCGAAAGGTATGCTTCGCAACCCGGGATCAACGTCGTCCAGCGCCGTTCTGCGTTCGGCCGCCAGGTCTAGTCCGTCGATGAAGTCCTGAATTCGCAAGATGTAGTCGAGTGCAGAAGCCGGCGAACCGCTGAATACGATCCAGTGATAGAGGTCCCGAAGGTCCTCCTTGGCGTCCGGATCGACGATGACACGTCGGGTCTTCACGCACGCTTCCGTGCCGGGACTCGCTCCTCACGCAGCTCAGCAAGCAGTTCCTCGAAGACTTGCTTCGCCGGCCTTGCGCGACTTGGATCTTCGTCCAGCTTCCTGAGGGTCGGCACGACTTCCTCGCGCAGCCAGCGCTGGATTGCGTCATCATGCTGCTGCATTGCCCGTAGCCCGTCGCGCACCACTTCGCTGCCGGACGCGAATTGCCCGGCCTCAACCTTGCTATCGATGAATTTCGCCTGCTCTTCGGTCAGGCTGAACGTACGTTTGACGACCTTGGCCATGCTCGAACTCCTTTGCCCGAACCTACCAAGGTATGACCAAGTCATACCAGCCTAGTTGCCGTCCGCCCCATCGTCGCCGCCATCTGCCCCGGCCCCGCCGTCGCCGGTGTCGCTGCCATCGACGCGCGGCTGCTCCTTCGCCCGATACTCGAACAGCGAGCGGAACGCGCCCGGCGCAAGCGCCGACATCGGGTTGATCTTGAAGGCCGGCTTGTCCAGCGGCCCCTTGATCTGGAAGGTAATACCGAACAGCCCGCCATTGGCACCGCCGCCGAGCGGCCCGAACAGCTTGCCGAAGGCATTGTTCAGCCCAAACATCGGGATGAAGGTGCCGGCCAGGTCGTACTGCTTGCTGTCGGTGTAGATGAAACCCTTGGCCTCGCCGCCAATGCTGTCGCCGGTCACCACGGCGTCGTTGACCTGGATGCGGTCGACGCGGTGGGTGAAGCCGAGTTGCGCGCTGTTGAACACCAGCGTGTTCTTCTTGGCCATCAGCTGCCGGGATTCGGGATGGCTGGCAAGAATATCGGCGACATTCTTTTCATCGACGATGGCGAAGTTTTTCAGCGTCAATTGCCCCTCGTCGACCTTGGTGCCGAGATTCTGCTGCAGCACCAGGCTGCCCTCGCCGCCCTGCACCTGTGCATAAACGCCGGCGAGCCGCAGCACCGCGCCGAGATCGTTGAACACAACCGAGAGCGTCCGCCCGTCGGGCGTGGGGTTGGTGACAACAGACAGTGAGCTGGCGCCGCCGAGCTGCGCCTGGAGACTGACCTTCTTGAGGTCACTCCCTTTCAACGCCAGATCGAGCGCGACGTTGTAAGCGGTGGTCTTGTAGAAACCGAGCGCCCGCTTCAGCTCGGCATCGACCGCGATGGTCTGGGTAAAACTCGTCGCCTGCGGCCCGCCGCTGCCCTGGTCGAGGCTGAAGAAGCGCTTCAGCACCGGCCTCAGGTCGAGCTGGTCGCCGCGAATGCGGAGCTGATAGCCATCCTTGATCGGCGTCATCGACAGCTGCGCGGCATCGCCTGGACTGAGCGCAAAATTACTGAACTCGGCCGATTGCAGGCCCTTCTTGGCGTCGACCTCGAGGCTGCCCTTGAGCTTCACGTCGCCGAACCCGACGTCGATGTCGCTGAGATCGGTGACATCGCCCGTCTGCTTGATGGTGGCGCTCAGCATCCCGGCCACGCCGGCATCCTTGCTGACCCCGATATCCGCGATACTCAGCGCGGCGTTCTTGAGGTCCACGGCAAGCTGCAGCGAGCCGTCCGGTGTCGGCTTCACCTGCACCGCAACCTGGCCGCTCGCGAACTGGCTGACGTCGAAGCCAAGCTTCTTGAGGTCGGCAAGATCGACAGCGGCGTTCACCACCATATCGGGGTGCTTTGGGTCCTTGAGGTCGCCGTCAATCGTCGCCTTGGCGGAAACGCCGTCGATCGCCGCCGAACCGCCGACGCGGAACCCGGCCGGGGTCGCCATGAACGACAGCTGGCCGTCGTTGAACATGTGCCCCTGGATCGGCGCGCTACTGGCAAGGTCCACGACGTTGCCGTTGACTGTGTAGTCAAGGCTTTTGGTCGCGCCGGCCTTGTCGAGCGTAATGGTCGAAACCAGCCTCAAATTGAGGTTGCCGCCCAATGATTTCACGTCGATCGGCAAATCCTTCGACTTCAGCATGTCGGGCTGAATCTGGTTGACGATCGACGTCAGCGCCGGAATGCCGCTCGCCATGTCGCCGGAGATCTCGATGATCTGCTCCCCCGGCTTGTCGCCCGGACTCATCACCAGCGCGGCATTGGCGACCTCGACATTGCCCTTGTCGGTCGCGACGACGCCGCCATCGGCAGACAACGTGATCTCCGAATCGTGCATCTGCACCCGGGTCTTGCCCTGGATTTCGATCGGCGCCAGTCCGTCCGCGGCCTTCACCTTGACGCCGTCGGCGACCATCTCGACGAAGACGCCGTTCTGCGGGATCGGCTTGTCCTCGCCCTTCGATGGAAGCGTGCCGACCGGGAACGCGAATTTCATGTTCGCGGTCTCGATCGTGCCGCCGACGACGTTCTTGACGAACCAGTCCCGCGCGTCCGAGGCGAGGAACGACGGCCACATGCTCTTCAGATCGTCGGCTCCAAGCCCCGCGGCGGCCACCGACACGTCAAGGCCCATGCCCTTCTTCAGCATGTCGATACGACCCTTGCCCTCGATCCGGGCGGTGCCCCGCGTCATGATGATCTGATCGACGCCGACGGCGCCATAGAGCGGCGCCGACCAGCCCTTGAAGGTGACGTTGTCGAATGCGGGAGCCTGCGAGCCTCCGTCGCTCGGCCCGAGTTTGACGTCGGTCGCGTTGATCGAAATAGCCGCGATCGGACCATAGAGATCGTCGAGCCCGAGCGCGAATACGCCGGACAGCTTGCCGCTGCTCTCCCCGACGGTGACGGTGGTCGGATCCATCGTGAACGTGCCGGTCGCGGGCACCCAATGGACCTCCATGATGTTGCTCGCGATCGGCAGATAGTCCTCACCGACCCGCAGATCAGTGCCGGTCAGGTCGAGGTGAAAATCCCCGTCCTTGATCTTCCCGCTATTGGGGTCGAAGCCGAGGTCGAGCGACACCGAGGCGGCGCCGGCGATGCCGGCCGCTGCCTCCGTGTCGTTGATATTGGGGACGAACGAGGCGAGATCGAAATTGGTCAGTGAAATCTTCAGCCGCGCGTCGCCCTGTTGATTGATCACGCGTTCGAGCTGGCCGGCCATGATCGTCCCACCGAAGTCGGCGGTGAAGCTTCCCTCGACCGCCTTGCCGTTGGTCGTCGGCGCGATGTCGAGATTGATGCCTGTGAAGGTCCGGAACACGCCGTAAAGCGCGTCGTTCTCGTCCACCGTGCCCTTCTTGATGGTGAGCCGCGAGAACCGTCCCATCTCCGCCTGCTCGATGACGCCGGCGATCCCCTTTTGCGCCGCTTCGAGGTTGAAGATCAGCCAGTCGTTGTCCGACCGCATGTGGGTGGCATCGGTGGTCTCGCCATTGACGTCGATGCCGCCCGAGTGGATGCCTGCATCGGGGAAGGCGGTCGACCCCTCGAGCACCCGGACCGTCGTCGGTCCGCCATTGGGATCGGGGACCAGCTCGAATGTCGCAAGCCGCGGACCGAACAAATCCTGGTTGATCTGGATGTGCGGCCCGACCACCGTCACCGTCGCGCCCGGCTGGCCGAAGATCGCATGGATCGGCGAGAAGCCGACCTCGAGCGCATCCATCTTCACCTCGGCGCCGGTCGTGGTGTCCTTATAGGTCACTGGGCTGAACTGGATCACTGGCTGCGCGAAACCCTCGATCGCCAGCGCCATATCGCCGAGTTCGAGTTCTGTGCCCGGCGGCATTGAGGCGACGACGAGGTTGCGTACCTGTGTCGAAATGAAGGGCAGCGGGATGGGGTGGATCAGCAGCGCCACATAGACGATGACTGCCAGCGTCAGCGGAACCCCGAAAAGCCAGGCGGCCGCTAGTCCGACGGTTCGGGCGACAGAGCGCTTGCGGACCCTCTGACCTGGTGGCGGCGTTGGCTTCAATTATGGTCCGCAGAGGAAAATTGACCCAATTCCAAGTCGCCCCCAGAATCAGCGGTCAGTTACAGTGACTTGTCGGATGATACCGGCTGCAATAAGGCACTAACACCCTGAAACGGCACGATTGCGGTGCTTTCAGAGGGAGATGGCGATGCTCGAAATTGGCGATACCGCTCCGGATTTTACCCTCCCCGACGAACGCGGTGGCACTTTCAAACTGAGCGCCCATCGCGGCAAGCCGGTGGTGGTCGAGTTCTACTGCGAGGACGACACCGAGGGCTGCATGATCGAGAACAAGGAGTTTTCCGACCTCGCGCCCGAGTTCGCAAAACTTGGCGTGCCGATCGCCGCGATCTCCCCGCAAGATACGGCCAGTCATAAGAAATTTGCTGCAAAATACGGCTTCACTCAACCCTTGCTGTCCGATCCCGAACTTGCTGCGAACAAGGCCTACGACGTCTGGCAGCTCAAGAAGCTCTGGGGCCGCGAATATATGGGCACGATCCGCGTGACCTACCTCGTCGATGCCGGGGGCAAGATCGCCGCCGTGATCCCGGCGCGCCGCATCAAGGGCCACGCCCAGAAGGTCCTCGAGGCCGCCCGCGAGCTTGCTGTGCGGCCCCGTTAAGGCCGCGTTAGGGCTTCTTTTCCGCCCTGTTAACCTTAACAGACCATGCTCATCCGGAGCGTTCTAGCGTCCGGAGTGTAGCTCGTGCAGCGTGCCAAAGTTCCTCCGAAGCCATTCGGAAAGCCTGCGGCGGCGCGTCCGAAATCGAGGGACGGCCGCCTGTCCGTCCGGCCGGCCATGCTCTATGCCGGCTTCGCCGGCCTTCTTGCCACCAATGTGCTGACGCTGGTCGGCTTCCTGATGGCGCCCGATATTTCCAAGCTCTTTGCCGGCCAGAACCAGGCGGTGCTCGGCGCCTACGAGGATCGCATTTCGCAGCTGCGGCTCGAGGTGGATCGCCTGCAGTCGCGGCACTATGCCCAGACCGGTGACATCAATCTGCAGCTCCAGGAACTGGCGCAGCAGCAGGAAGTGCTCGTCGAGCAGCATCAATACGTGAAGCAACTCGCCGACAAGGCCGCCGCGCTCGGCATCGACGCCGCGACCCTGCCCAAGGCCGGCGACGACGATGCGGCGAACAACCCGCCGCCGCTAGTGCCCGCCTCCACCGCGCCGGCCGCCCCTCCCGGCACAACGGACACCAGCGATGCCAGCGCCCAGGTGGCCGCCGCGGTCGCCAACGTCAACGCCATGATGAACGACTCGCAGATGGCCCTCGCCGCGCTCTCCGACGAAGCGACCAGCAAGACCGACAAGATCATGGGGACGCTCGCAACCATCGGCATCGAGCCCAAATTGCCCACGGACGAAGATGCCGAAGGCGGCCCGCTGCTGCCGCCGGTCGACGGCCCGGAATCGTCATCGCTGATCGATGATGCCAACAGCGTCGCCACGGCGCTCGATCGCTACAAGGTGGCGCTCAGCGCCGTCGACGACGCGCCGGTGCACAAGCCGATCACCGGCCAGACCCGCATCAGTTCGATCTTCGGCAACCGCAAGGACCCCTTCACCGGCCGGCTCGCCTTCCACCCCGGCATCGACTTCGCGGCGTTGCAGGGAACTACGGTCTATAGTGCTGGCGCTGGCACAGTGAGCTTCGTCGGGCAGATTTCGGGCTATGGCAACGCCATCGAGATCACTCACCCCGACGGCCTCATCAGCCGCTACGGCCATCTCAGCGCCTTCATCGCCAAGCAGGGCGACGTCGTTGATACCGGCACTCCGATCGGGCGCGTCGGATCGACCGGCCGCTCCACCGGCCCGCATCTCCATTTCGAACTCCGCCGCTCGGATACCGCGATCGACCCGGCGCCTTACCTCAACGCCGGCCGCGTGCTGCAGAACATACTCGCAAGCTAGGCCCGCTCCCATTGCGGCTTAGTCCGGGTCCTTCGCGGTATCGGCGTAGCCCGTCACCCGCGCCGCGAGCGAGGCTTCCATGAACCCGTCGAGATCGCCATCGAGCACGGCGCTGGTGTTCGAGGTCTCGTGGCTGGTCCGGAGGTCCTTCACCATCTGGTACGGCTGCAGCACATAGCTGCGAATCTGGTGGCCCCAGCTGTTGTCGGTCTTCGACGCCGCCTCGGCATTGGCGAGCGCTTCCTGCTTTTCGAGCTCCTGCTCGTAGAGCCGCGCCTTCAGCATCTGCATGGCGGTGGCGCGGTTCTTGTGCTGGCTGCGCTCGGCCTGGCAGGCGACGACGATGCCCGACGGCACGTGGGTGATGCGGATCGCCGAATCCGTCGTGTTGACGTGCTGGCCGCCGGCACCCGACGAGCGGTAGGTGTCGACCTTGAGGTCGGATTCGTTGATCTCGATGTTGATGGTGTCATCGACCACCGGATAGACCCAGGCGGACGAAAAGCTCGTGTGCCGCCGCGCCGCGCTGTCATAGGGCGAAATCCGCACCAGCCGGTGCACGCCGGCCTCGGTCTTGAGCCAGCCATAGGCGTTGTGGCCCTTGATCTGGATGGTCGCGGACTTGATCCCGGCCTCTTCGCCGGGATGCATTTCCATAGTCTCGACCTTGAACCGCCGGCGCTCGGCCCAGCGCGTATACATGCGCAGCAGCATCGAGGCCCAGTCCTGGCTCTCGGTGCCGCCGGCGCCGGCGTGGATCTCGAGGTAACAATCGTTGTGGTCGGCCTCGCCGCTCAGCAGCGTCTCGATCTGCAGCCGCGCCGCGGTGTCCTTGAGTGCCGCGATCGCCGCATCGGCTTCCTTGACGATTGCGGCGTCACCTTCCGCCTCGCCCATCTCGATCAGCTCGATGTTGTCGCGCATCTGCGTCTCGAAGTCGCGCACGGCCTTGACCTGCACGTCGAGTTCGTCGCGCTGGCGCATGATATCGCGCGCCTTGTCCGGATTGGACCAGAACTCCGGCGCTTCGGTGCGGTTGTTCAGATCCTCGAGGCGGGCTTCGGCTGTATCCCAGTCAAAGATGCCTCCTCAGCAGGTTCAGCACCTGCTCGATTTCGGCGACGTTCTTTTCAGTCTCAGCGCGCATCGGCCCGTCCAATCAGTCCACGCGCCCATGTAGGCGACCGCCTCAGAGGACGCAACCCGTTGAGTTGCCGCTGCACGCGGGGTATCTTTTTGCATGGAGTTCGAATGGGACGAGACGAAACGTCGTGGCGTCCTTGCCGCGCGGCAGATTGATTTTGCAGAAGCTGCGCTGGTCTTTGACGATGCGAAGCGCCTCACCTTCGTCGACGCCAAGCGGGAATATGGTGAGACCCGCTATCTGACGCTGGGCCGGGTCGGCAGCCAGGACTTCATCGTCGCCTATACAATGCGGGCCGGAAAGATCAGAATTATCACTGCGTGGAGGGCCGGGGAAAATGGCCGAAGAAGATATCAGGCGCTATTCGATCGAAGAATTGCGGGAGAAGAATAAGCGCGGCGCGTTCAAGCCTGCGCCTGTTGATGCCCCGACGATCGATCTCGACGAAGAGTTCTGGACGCAGCTTGAAGGCGCGCGTCCGCTTCCAGCCGGCAGCGAGGTGGTCGAACTCGTGCTTCCGCAATCGACTGTCGAGGGCTTTGCGCAAGGAAACGCCGACTACCAAACCGAGATGGCCCGGGTGCTGGATGCCTATGCAGCGTCCAGAGCCAAGAAAGCCTCCTGACCGCGCGCTCCAGTTGGAGCGGGACGCGGGCTGACTAGGGGTCCCAGCTTCCTACTCCGCGGCGGCGGGCACCGGATGGCCGCGCAGCGTCTTGTGCGGCATCAGCAGATAAAGCAGCGAGGCCACCAGCATCATCGCCCCCATGGCGTCGTAGAGCACCTCGAACGGGTGCGCATCGACGATGTGGCTTACCTTGGCGCCCGCCTCGCCGCCGAGCGGAATGCCGTAACTCAAGGCGATCGTGCCGAGCACCGCGACGCCCAGTGCGCTGCCGAGCGAGCGCAGAAAGGTCATTACCCCGGTCGCGACACCGAGGTGCATCTGGTCGACGCCGTTCTGTACCGACACCGTGGTCACCGGGAAGGTCACGCCCATGCTGAGACCGACAACCACCAGCAGCGCCTCGAGCACGACGATCGACGTCTGGTCGACCACAAATCCGACAGCGATCAGCGCCAGCCCGCTGACGAAGGCGCCGAGCATGGCGATCCGCTTGACGTGAATGACGTGCATCGTCAGCCGTCCGCTGACGCCGGCCCCGACGACGGAGCCGAGCAGAAAGCCGAGTAGCGAATAGCCCGACTGCGCCGGCGACAGCCCGAGATAGCTCTGGGCGTAAACCGGCAGATAGACGGCCAACCCGATGTTGGCGGCGGCCACGAGAAACATCGCGAAGCAGCCGAACAGCACGATCCGGCTCGACAGCACCTCGAACGACACCAGCGGTTCGGCGGCGCGCGTCAGCCGGATGCCGAAGGCGATCCAGAGCAACAGCGACGCGACCCCAAGTCCGACGATCTGCGGCGACGTCCACGCATAGGCACTGCCGGCCCAGTTGAGCAGCAGCAGCAGCAGCGACGTCGCCAGCACCAGAAGCAGCGAACCCCACAGATCCAGTTTGTGCGCCCGGGCCGCAATGGTGAGTTTCTTCAGCGGCTTATCGATCACCACCATCGCCACCAGTCCGAGCGGCAGATTGAGCCAGAAGATCAGCGACCAGTGCCACTCGGCGAGTGTGCCGCCGAGCAGCGGCCCGGCGATACCGGCGACGGCCCACATGCCCGAAATCCAGCCGGCATAGCGGCCACGCTCGCGCGGCGGCATCAGATCGCCGATCAGGATCTGGGACAATGCGAACAGCCCGCCGCCGCCAATGCCCTGCACGGCGCGGGCGCCGATCAGGAAGAACAGGTTTGGCGACAGTGCTGCAGCCACCGAGCCCAGCAGGAACAATCCGAGCGCCGCGTAGAGCGTGCTGCGGCGGCCGTAGATGTCCGAAATCTTGCCGTAGAGCGGCGCCACGGCAGTCGCCGTCAGCAGATACGCCGTCACGATCCACGGCAGATATTGCGGCGTGCCGAGCTCGCCGCCGATGGTCGGCATGGCGGGGGTGACGATCGACTGGTCGAGTGCCGCGAGCAGCATCGCCGTCAAAATGCCGATCATGGTGACGGTGCGGTCCCGGTCGGTCAGTACGGGGCGTTCGGCGGGCTTATCCATCGTCTGGTCCGGTCGAAATGAGCATGCGGACTCTGCCGGGAACCGGCGGAGCGGTGATCGTGCAGTCGGTTGAGTGCAGTTCGGGGCGGCGGACGCCGTCACGCGACCTTGAAACGCTCGGCCTCGTTGCGGGTGTGGCTCTAGGCCCGCGAGCCGGCAAGGTCAACTGACGGCGTCGCGCCGATCAGTTCGTGAACTTTCTCGCCCGCTTCAGCGCCATGTCACGCCTCAGCCGCGACAGCCGGTCAAGGAAGAATACGCCCTGCATCTGCTCGATCTCATGCAGCACGACGCGCGCCGCAAATCCCCCAAAACGGCGCGTCCGCGGCACGCCTTGGGCATCCATGAAGGCGATGTCGGCCCACACAGGGCGGGCGATCTCGACCCGCGCGCCGGGCAGCGATACCGAGCCCTCCTCGCCCTTCTCGGTCGTTTCGGCGACGGCAACGATCCGCGGGTTGAACAGCAGGCCGTAGTCGGTCGGCTCCGGGTTTTCGGCCGCCGTCACCACGATGACCGGCGCAACCTCCCCGATATGCGCCGCGGCGAGCCCGTAGGCCTTCGCGTCGACCGCGGCCGCCAGCAGCCGCTCGCCGATCGCCCGCAATTCATCGTCCACCGCCTCGCGGACCGGCGCCGGCGTCGCAAGCTTCGGATCAGGATAACGGACGATTTTAGATGTGCTCAGAACAGCCCACCGCGGCCGAACAAGCCGCCGCCCCCGTTGCCCCCATCATCGACGTTATCGGGTGGCGTCGGAACTGCGCTGTCGTTCCCGCCGTCGCCGCCATCGCCGGTGTCGTTGCCGCCGTTCTGGAGCGTGGTGAACGCGTTGGAATCGACGCCGATCACCGAGGTCACGAGGTTCGGACCCGTGCCCGGCTTGAAGGCTTCGGCGATCGCTGTATCGCCGGCATTGGCTTTGACGACGGTCGCCGGATCGATCCAGATCTGCGTCATCCCGGCCGGCATGTTGAACGGCGTCGGCGGCTTGCCCTTGAGCGCGTCCTGCATGAATTCGGTGAACACCGGCACCGCGAGCCCGCCGCCCGTCGCTTCCGTGCCGAGGCTCTTGGGCTTATCGTAGCCGAGGTAGACGCCGGCAACGAGTTCCGGCGTAAACCCGATGAACCACACGTCGCGGCTGTCGCTGGTGGTGCCGGTCTTGCCCGCCACCGGCCGGTTGAGTTTCCGCGCATAAGTGCCGGTGCCGCGCTGCACCACGCCTTCCATCATCGAGGTGATCTGGTAGGCGGTCATCGGGTCGAGCACCT
>CAZNAE010000059.1:0-19413 GCA_964570695.1 uncultured Devosia sp. | reverse complement strand
TAACCTTGCCAAGGTTAGGGTCGAGGGTTCGAATCCCTTCGCCCGCTCCAAAATCTCCCTGATCTCTCAGGTGTCAGAACGAACAGGCCGGGCCCGAGCGCCCGGCCTCGTCTTTTCCGGGTCCAGCTCATGATTCGTCTCGAAAATATCGGCAAGCAGAACGGCAAGCAGATCGTCTTCATCGAGGCGTCGGCGGCGCTGCAGCGCGGCGAGAAGGCGGGGCTCGTCGGGCCGAACGGAGCGGGCAAAACCACTTTGTTCCGCATGATCATGGGCGAGGAGCAGCCGGACGAGGGGCAGGTCTCGGTCGATCGCGGCGTCAGTATCGGCTATTTCAGCCAGGATGTCGGCGACATGACGGGCCGCACGCCGGTGGTCGAGGTGATGGAGGGCAAGGGTCCGGCCGCGGCAGTTATGGCCGAAATGAGCGAGCTCGAAGCTGCTATGGCCGATCCTGACCGCGCCGACGAGCTCGAGGCGGTCATGGAGCGCTACGGCGAAGTGCAGCACCGGTTCGAGGAGATGGACGGCTATTCGCTCGATGCGCAAGCGCGCGAGGTGCTTTCAGGCCTCGGCTTCTCCGACGAAATGATGAATGGCGACGTCGTCGCGCTGTCGGGCGGCTGGAAGATGCGCGTCGCGCTGGCGAGGATCCTCCTGATGCGGCCGGACGTGCTGCTGCTCGACGAGCCGAGCAACCACCTCGATCTCGAAAGCCTGATCTGGCTCGAAAATTTCCTCAAGATTTATGACGGCGCGCTGCTGATGACCTCGCACGACCGGGCCTTCATGAACCGGGTGGTCAACAAGATCGTCGAGATCGATGCGGGCGGGCTCACCAGCTATTCGGGCGACTACGATTTCTACCAGGAGCAGAGGGCGATCACCGATCGCAACCAGCAGGCACAGTTCGACCGGCAGCAGGCGATGCTCGCCAAGGAGATCAGCTTCATCGAGCGCTTCAAGGCGCGCGCCTCGCATGCGGCGCAGGTGCAGAGCCGGGTCAAGAAGCTCGACAAGATCGACAAGGTCGAGCCGCCGAAGCGCCGGCAGACCGTGACGTTCGAGTTCAAGCCGGCGCCGCGCTCCGGCGAGGACGTGGCGACACTCAAGGGCGTGCATAAAGGTTATGGCAACCGCACCATCTATGAAGGCCTCGACTTGAAGCTTAGGCGCAACGAGCGCTGGGCGATCATGGGGGTGAACGGCGCCGGCAAATCGACCCTGCTGAAGCTGGTGGCGGGAGCGACCGATCCGGATGCGGGCAGCGTGGTGCGGGGGCCGAGCGTGCGCATGGGCTATTACGCGCAGCACGCCATGGACCTGCTCGATGGCGACCGCACGGTGCTGCAGACGCTCGAGGAGGCCTTCCCGTGGGCGGCGCAATCGCCGCTGAGGACGCTCGCCGGCTGCTTCGGCTTTTCGGGCGACGAGATCGAGAAGAAGTGCCGGGTGCTGTCGGGCGGCGAGAAGGCCCGGCTGGTGATGGCGAAGCTCTTGTTTGACCCGCCGAACTTCCTGGTGCTCGACGAGCCCACCAACCATCTCGACATCGCCACCAAGGAGATGCTGATCGCGGCGTTGGCGCAGTATGAGGGCACGATGCTGTTCGTGTCGCACGACCGGCATTTCCTCGCGGCGCTGTCGAACCGGGTTTTAGAGCTGACGCCCGAGGGCGTGCATGCCTATGGCGGCGGCTACACCGAATACGTTGCCCGCAGCGGCCATGAGGCACCCGGGCTCCGCGGCTAGCGGGACCGCGGGTCGACCTTACTTCGATGTAAGGTTCGAAATTCGCCACAATGGGGTCACCGCAGACGAGCCTCGTGCGGATGACCGGTGATCATTCGGCGGCATGGGCGCCGGACCGCGTCAGTTGAGGAGGACTTCACTTGTCCAAGAGCGTCATACTCGCGACCCTAACAGTCGTGGCTTTCATCATGTCGGGTGCATTTGCCGATGCCGCAATGACCCCCGCCAAGCCGGCCATGACCAAACCGGCTCCGAAACCTGTCGCGTTGATGTGCGCGGCCACCAAGGGCGACGTTGCCCAGACGTTGACCGTCACCAACAACACCAAGACCGCGGTTGCGGCCGGGACCAAGATCAGCTGGACGATCGGCAAGGCGAAGGGCACGCAGCTGCTGATCGCGGCGCTCAAGGTCAAGGGCACGGTCACGGTCCTTGCCCCTCCGGGCAATGGCGGGCCTTGCACGGCCACCTATCAGCCGAAGTAACGCATGTGTTCGGCCGGCCTGTCACCGCGACAGGCCGGCCACCGTCGCGCTGCGCATTTGTCTGGCGCTGCGGCAGGTCCCTGGGCTAAGTCTCAGCTTCTCGCCCAGTCGCCACAGGAGCATGTTTTGAGCCGGCCACTCGTCGTCGTATCGCTGATCCTCGGGATCGTTCTGGGCATCGTGGCGGTGATCTATCTCATCGAGCCTGCATCGGGGCTGCCGAGCTTCTTCCCAGGCCATGACGCGGCGGGGACGGCGATCCATCACAGCAAGCATGCGATCGGCGCCGGCATTCTCGCCCTGGCGCTCTTTGCCTTTGCCTGGTTCCAGAGCAAGCCGCGCAAGGCGACCTGACGCACCAGGCAAAGCACCGTGATCACCTATGTGCAGGCGATCCTGCTCGGGCTGCTGCAGGGCGTCGCCGAGTTGTTTCCGATTTCGAGCCTCGGCCACACGGTCCTGATCCCGGCGCTGCTGCGCTGGAGCATCGACCGCTCGAGCGACGCGTTCGTCTCCTTCCTCGTCCTGACCCATATGGCCACGGCGCTGGTGCTGGTCGGCTTTTTCTGGCGCGATTGGGTGCAGATCTGCCTCGGGCTTTTGCGATCGCTCCGCGAGCGTGAAATCCGTGCCGACGACACTTACGCCAAGCTCGGCTGGCTGCTGATCGTCAGCACGATCCCGGCGGGGATTATCGGGCTGCTGTTCGAGGAATCGCTGCAGGCGATTTTCTCGGCGGCGAGTGTCGTTGCCGGCGCGCTGGTGCTCAACGGCATCGTGCTCCTCGCGATCGAAACGCTGCGGGGCAGGTCCGTCGAAGGCGGCCCCCACGATGACAGAAAGCTCGCCGCGCTGAGTTTTACGCGCGCCGTGCTGATCGGCATCGCGCAGTGCCTCGCTCTGATCCCCGGCTTCTCCCGCACCGGCCTCACCATGGCAGGCGGGCTTGCCAGTGGCCTCAGCCACGAGAATGCGGGGCGCTATTCGTTCCTGCTGGCGACGCCGATCATCCTCGCGGCGGCCGTGCTCAAGGTGCCGGACCTTTTCGCCAATGGTGGACAAGGGGTCGGCGAAGCGCTGGCTGGAGCAGCGTGCGCGGCCGTCAGCGCGTATCTCTCTGTCCGCTTTCTCGTCCGCTATTTCGAGACGCGCTCGACGCGGCCCTTCGCGATCTACTGCATGATCGCCGGCGTCGCGGCGTTCATCCTGGTGTCGCTCGGCCTCTGATCCCGCCTAGAGATTGATGAAGACGACGGCGTTGCCCGGCGCGTCGACCTCGACGCCGACGACATCGCCGAACTCGAAGCCCGCCTTCCACAATTTTCGCATCAGCGCGTTGTTGCGGCCGACCTTGGCATCGAGCGCCTTCAGCACGGCCAGGGTCGCGGGCGGAAAGTTGAGGGAAGCGGTGTCGTAGCCGCTGAGCGAGGACAACTCGACGAAGGTCACCGTCGTCTTCTTGTCGATCTTGTCGAGGTTGGACCAGGACGGCTCCTTGCTGGCGATCCCGGCGACGACGCTGGCAAACTGGAAGCGGTCGGCGGCCGGGGCTTCGCTGGCCGACGAGGACGGCCCAGCCGAAGAGGCCGTGGACGCGCTACTGGCCGCAGGATCGGCCTGCGCCAGTGAGGGTCCTGTTGCCAATCCGAGCAGCATCAGCGCCAAGCCAAGCCGTTTCATTGCGATCTCCAACAGCGGCTCAAAGACTAGTGGGCTGAAACCGCGCTCTCACCTTACAAATTTGACAAGTGGGCCGCGGAAATCTAGCGCTCAAGCGATGGACAAGCTGGACCTGCCGCCGAAACGACGCACGCGCACGAGCCGCAAGGCTGCCGGCCCGACCATGGTGGCGGTCGCCGAAGCGGCGAAAGTCTCGATCTTCACGGTTTCGGCGGTGCTCAACGGCACCTCGGTGGTGAGCGACGAATTGCGCAAGCGCGTCGAGGCCGCCATCGAGATCACCGGCTATAAGCCCAATTCGGTGGCGCGGAGCCTCAAGACCGGCCGCACCCAGACCATTGGCGTCGTCATCGGGGACATCACCAACCCCTTCTACACCGACGTTGTCGCCGCCGTGCAGCAGGTGCTCTACCGCGCCGGCTACAGCGTCATGCTCTGCTGCAACGACCGCAGCGTGACTCTACAGCAGGACCATATCGCGGTGCTCCGCGATCGCCGGGTCGACGGCCTAATCATCTCGCCGACCGGCGACGACGGGGATCTGCGCACCGCGCTCGAGCAGACGCATCTGCCAGTCGTGCTGATTGACCGCATCCTCGATGGCCTCGAATGCGACGCCGTGATCATCGACAACCGGGCCGCGGTGATCAGCGCCATGCGCTATCTGATCAGCCTCGGCCACCGGCGGATCGGCTTCGTTTCGGGCATGTTCGAGTCCTTCACGGGTCGCGAACGCCTTGCCGGCTATCACGAGGCGCTGGACGAAAACGGCATCCGGCGCGAGGACGAGCTGGTACAACTCGGCAATTTCCGGGTCGACGAGGCCTATAACGCCACCCTGCGGCTGATGACGGCGCCGCATCCGCCGACCGCG
Source organism: uncultured Devosia sp. (assembly GCA_964570695.1). GTDB lineage: Bacteria > Pseudomonadota > Alphaproteobacteria > Rhizobiales > Devosiaceae > Devosia_A. The sequence goes on along the minus strand of CAZNAE010000059.1, from coordinate 14,622 downwards.
ATCTTCTCGTCGAACAACCAGATGGTGATCGGGGCGATGAAGGCGCTGAGCCATCTCGGCCTCAGCTGCCCGGACGATGTGTCGGTCGTGGGGCTCGATGATTTCGCCTGGACCGATGCCTTTCGGCCCCACCTCACGACGGTGGCGCAGCCGGTGCGGGCCATCGGCGAGCAGGCGGCGCAGTTGCTGCTCGAACGCCTCGACGGCCGCGCCAAGGGCAAGGGCCGCCGTGTCGTCCTGCATGGCGAGCTCAAGGTGCGCGATTCGTGCCGCCGCATGCCCGCCGTCCGCAGCGTCGCCACCGCCCAGCAATAATCTTCTGGACAAGCCGACGGCACTCGGTTTCTCTGGACACCTAAACGTTAAGATCGTTGAGCCCGGCCGATCAACTCGGCTTCTGGGAGCGTCTGCTGGCGCACCTCGGGTTCGGTGAGGAGCGGCGCGCGCAGATGGCCAGAAAACCCGTCAAAATCCTGATGGTCGGCGAGTCCGTCTTCAAGATTCACACGCATTTCAAGGGCTTTGCCTCCTACGAGACCGGCTATGCGAGCCTCTCGCTCGATGCGTTCACCGAGCGCTTCACCGGCACCGGCGTCGACATCAAATTCATGCCAAACCATGAGGTGTCGCTGCGTTTTCCGGGCTCGCTCGCCGAAATGCAGGCCTACGACGCGATTATCATCTCGGACGCACCGGCGGACTCGTTCCTGCTCCATCCGGATTCGCTGGCGGGCGCCATCATGCCCAACCGCCTGAAGCTCATCGGCGATTACGTGCGGGCCGGCGGCGGCTTTGCGATGATCGGCGGCTGGATGGCGTTTGGCGGCTTCCACGGCAAGGCGCACTACGCCTATTCGCCGCTGGCCGATCTGCTGCCGGTCAAGATCGCGCCGCATGACGACCGCATGGAAACGCCCGAGGGGCTTTATCCCTCTGTCACGGGAGCGGCGCATACCATCCTCGCCGGGCTGCCGGCTGAGTGGCCAGACTTCCTCGGCTACAACAAGGTCGAGCAACGCGGCGGCACACTGCTGCTGGAGTTTCCGGAGACGCACGATCCGCTGCTCATCGTCGAGGAGATCGGCAAAGGACGCGTTGCCTGCTTCACCTCCGACATCCTGCCGCATTGGGGCTCGCCGCGGTTCACCGCGTGGGACGGTTATGTGCCGTTCTGGGAACAGCTCTTCCGCTGGCTGGCGCACAAATAGAACAGCGATCCAAGGAGAGGCTCGCATGATCGGCATGGTCAAACTTCAGGGCACGGTCGAAACGCCCTGGCTGCAAAGCGAAGTCCTGAAGGGCAATCTGCCCGGCGATGCGACCGAGCGCATGCTGCCGGTCTATCTGCCGCCCGGCTACGCCAGTTCGAGCGAGCGCTATCCGGTGATCTATGTGCTCTCGGGTCACGGCGGGAGCGGGCCGCTGATGCTCAATTCGCCGGCCTGGGGCGAGTCGTTTCCGGAGCGGCTCGACCGGCTGATCGTCAGCGGCAAGGTGCCGCCGGTGATCGCCGTGCTGCCCGATTGCTGGACCATCTTCGGCGGCGCGCAGTTCATCAACAGCTCGGCCCTCGGCCAGTACGAGGATTACCTCATCGACGAGCTGGTGCCCTATGTCGACCGCACCTATCGGACGCTGGCCGACCGCGAGCATCGCGGCGTCACCGGCAAGTCGAGCGGCGGCTATGGCTCGATGGTGCAGGCGATGCGCCACCCCGAAGTGTTCGGCGCCTTCGCGTCGCATTCGGGTGATATCTACTTCGAGTTCGGCCTCTTGCCGGACCTCGCCAAGCTTCACGCAAACTTGCAGAAGTTCGGTGGGCTCGAGGGCTATATCTCGCAGATCCCGACGATCAAGCCGAAGGGCCACGACCCGTTCTTTTCGGTGCTCGGCATGCTCTGCTACGGCGCCGCCTACGCGCCCAATCCGAAGGCGCATCGCGGCTTCGATTTCCCCATCGACATGGAGACCGGCGCCCTGGTCGAGGACGTCTGGCAGCGCTGGCTGAGCTGGGATCCGGTGCGAATGATCGACCGGGCCGAGCATCTCACGGCGTGGCGCTCGATGAAGTACATCTATCTCGATTGCGGCCTCTGGGACGAACTCAACTTCCCGGTCGGCACGCGCGTGTTGTCGAACAAGCTCAAGGCCGCCGGCATCGCGCACGACTTTGAGTTGTTCCCCGATGGTCATATCGACGTGCCCTATCGCTACGACGTGTCGCTGCCGCGGCTTGTCGGCGCGCTCGTTGCCTGACGGGTCGTGCGGACCGATGAGCTCGACGAACTGATCGCCTACGAGGTCGCCGACAAGGCGATCCCCTCGATCTCCTACGCGCTTTTCGATGCGGGCGGCATCATCGCCAAGCGGCACGTCTCGAACGGCACGCCGCTTGCCGACGACGCGGTGTTCCGTATCGGCTCGATTAGCAAGACTTTTGCGGCGATCCTTGCGATGCGACTTGTCGAGCAGGGGAAGCTCGATCTCGACGCCGATATCGCCGGCATGCTGCCGCACTTCACACCGCGCGATCCGACGGGCAGCGGTGATCGCATCACGCTCCGCAAGCTCCTGTCGCACCGGTCGGGGCTGACGCGAGAAGCGCCGATCGGGCATTATCTCGACGACCATGCGCCACCGCTCCGCGATATTGTCGGGGGGCTTGCGAGCTCCACGCTCAAAGCGTCGGCCGATGACAACGCGTATTTCTATTCCAATGCCGGCTATGCGGTCGTCGGCGCGGCCATCGAGGCGGCGAGCCGACGCGATTATGCGACGCAGTTGAGCCGCCAAATTCTTGAGCCGCTCCACCTCAAGCACACGGCAATCCAACTTAGCCCGGTGATCGCGAAGCACCTGGCTCCGGCGAGGATGTGGACGGCCGACGGCGATTTTCCGGCGCCGGTGTTCGACCTTGGTGGTCCGGCGGCTGGCAATATCTTTTCGACTCTCGACGATCTCGCCGCGTTTGGTCGCATGCTGTTGCGCGGCGGCGATGCGATCCTCTCGTCGTCGAGCCTGGCGCAGATGTGGGCGCCGGCAGCACCTGGCGCGCCTAAGGGCTACGGCCTCGGCTTTGCGATCGACGCGCTCGACGGACATCGGACCGTCGGTCATGGTGGCGTCGTCTACGGCTACGCCTCGACGCTCTCGATCCTGCCCGATGAGGGGATCGGGGTGATCCTGTTCTCGACGCTCGATTTCACCAACGAGCTGATCGAACGGCTCGGCCGCCATGCCCTCCGGCTGGTGCTGACGGAGCGGGGCAAGGGAGCGTCGCCGCGCCGCCCACGCCGCTTGCCCCGGGTCGGCGTCGAGACGGCTGCAGCGCTCGACGGCATCTACGCGGCGCCCGAGGGCGATCGCATCGAGCTGCGCTCGTCGGGGACGCGCCTCGATCTCGTCGCGGATGGCGTGCCGTTCGAAATCCGGCAGATCGGACCGGGGCGCTTCCTGATGGATGGCCGCATTGCCGGCGAAGGCACGACGCGACCAAGTCCCGAGCTCTCGGTTCGAGGGGATGGTATCGTGCGTTGGGGTGGCCGCGAGTGGCGCCGTGCCGCCGGGCTGCCCGAGCCCGCTCCGCCAGCACTCGCCGCCCATCTTGGCGCCTACGGCCCGAGAGTCATGCCGGCGGTGCTTGGCTTCGCCAACGGCAAGCTCACCTGCCTGATGGAGTATTTCTGCCCACATGTGTGCGAGCCATTGGCGGACGGCCGCTATCTGATGCACGGCTCGCTCTACGAGCGCGAGATCCTGCAGCTGGGCGTCGTCGACGCCAATGGCCGACCTGCCATCAAGGTCGGCGAGATGATCCTGACCCGGCGCACCTGACGAGCCCATCGAATCCCCGAGCAGCGACGCGAACGCTTCTCGCAATTTCTAAACGTTTAGGATTGACTCCGGGGCGAATATTTTCGACGCTGGCTTTGTCGCTTCCGGATGCGTCCGGGATCGACAGGCGGGAGTGTCGCGATGGATCAGCAGGCGGACATCGGCCGGCTCGGACTGGGGATCAGGCCGCAGATCCTGCCGCTTCGCCGTCAGTCCGAACTGATCACCGAGATGGTCCGCGGCCGACTCGATACCATCCTGCCCGATGCGATGGCGGATGCCGGCATCGATGCCTGGCTGGTGCTCTGCCAGGAGGACAATCCGGACCCGATCTTCCTCACCATGATCCCGTTCGACAACTGGCACCCGATTCTGTCGTGCCTGCTGTTCGTGCGCGATGGCACCACCATTCGCCGATACAATCTCAGCGGCGTCGACACCAAGGACCTCTACGAGCGCCCCTATGCGGGCCAGCTCGAGGAAAAGCAGTGGCCGCTGTTGATCGATCTGCTCACCCAGCACGATCCGCAGACCATCGGCATCAATATCGGCACGATCGCCTGGTCGGCCGGCGGGCTGACGCAGTTCCTCTACACCCAGCTTCAGAAGTTCCTCCCGGCAACGTACCGCGACCGTCTCGTTTCTGCCGAGAAGGCCGCGGTCCGCTGGGCGAGTACCATGACCGATGCCGAGGCGATCCACTTCAGGCGGGTGACCGAACTCGGCCAGTACATGATCGGCGAGTGCTTTTCGGCCCGCACCATTACGCCCGGCGTAACCACCATCGACGATCTCGTCTGGCATTACTGGCAGCACACTTTCGACATCGGTCTCGATGTGGCGTTCCGCCCGTATTTCCGCATCCACCGCGATGCGCGCGAGACGCGCTATCCCGACAATGTCGTGGCGCCGGGTGACGTCGTTCACTGCGACGTCGGCATCAAATACATGCGCTTCAATTCGGATCACCAGCATCTGGCCTACGTGCCAAGGCTCGGTGAAACCGGACCGTCGGCGGGCTTGCGGGCGCGGCTCGCCGACAACAATCGCCTGCAGGACATCTATATGGCCGGGTTCAAGCACGGCCTCTCCGGCAACGAGATGCTGAGGGCCATGCTCGAGCGGGCCCGCGCCGAGGGCATCCCCGACCCGAAGATCTACTCGCACAATCTGGGGCTGTTCCTGCATCAGCCGGGACCGCTGATCGGCCTGCCCTGGGACCAGGACGCCAGGCTGCCGCGCGGCGACGTCCGGCTCAACTACAACAGCGCCTTCGTGATGGAGCTCTCGACCAACGGCCCGGTGCCCGAATGGGACGGCCAGTTGCTGCGGCTCGGCACCGAGGAGCCGGTGATCTTCACCAAGGATGGCTGCCGGACGCTCTGCGGGCGGCAGACCGAATATCACGTGATCTAGCCGCCGGAGCTCTGGACCCGGCGGTCGAACAGGTTGGAACGGGAAGCGGGGCGCGGATCTGCCAGAGGATCAAGCCAAGCACAAGGGAGCACTAAAATGACGTTTCTAGTTTCTCCAAGACGGATCCTTGCCGGTGCGCTGCTGGTCGCCGCGCTCGGAACCACAGCGCTGACGCCGGCCGCCTTCGCGGCCGACAAGGTGCTGATCATGGCGGTGCCGGGCAATGCCGCGCTCGACAACCTCGATCCACGCGTTCTGCTGACCACCAGCCACCAGGCGGTGCAGATGGGGATCTTCGACTCGCTGGTCCGCTCGAAGGGCGCCGACATCGTGCCGGCGGCCGCGGAAAAGTGGGAAATCTCCGCCGACGGCAAGACCTATACGTTCCACCTGCGCGATGCGAAGTGGTCGGACGGCAAGCCGGTTACCGGGCAGGATTTTGTCGATGCGTTCACCCGCATGTTCCTCACCTCCGGCGCGTCGAGCATCTACGACGCAATCCAGAACGGCGCCGAAGTCCGCGGCAAGAAGGCCGATCCCTCGACGCTCGGCGTCAAGGCGCCGGACGACAAGACCGTGGTCATCACGCTCACCAGCCCGACGCCGTATTTCCTCGGCCTGCTGACCTCGGCCTATTCGGCGCCAAGCCGCGCCGACCTGATCGCGAAGGAAGGCGACAAGTACGGCACGACGGCGGACAGCATGGCTTATAACGGGCCGTTCATCCTCACTGAATGGTCCAACCAGGACAAGCTGGTTCTCAAGAAGAACCCGAACTACTGGGATGCTGCGAACATTAAGCTCGACGAGGTCGATTTCCTCGTCCTCCCCGACCCGAGCACGCAGCGCAACCTCTTCGACAACAAGCAGCTCGACGTCTACACGCCGCAAACGGAAAGCGAAGCCAAAGGCTACGAAGCGGCGAGTGAGCTGATCCGCTTCAACAAGGGCGGGCTGCGCGATATCACCCTCAATCACAAGGGTCAGGGCGACGCCACCAAGGCCAAGCTCCTCTCCGATCCCAACTTCATGAAGTGGATCTCCTACACCGTCGACAGGCAGGGCTTCGTCGACAAGGTGCTCGAGGGCAACGGCATTGCGGCGACGGTGCAGACACCCGCCGCGACCTCGGTCTATCCGGGCACCACCTGGGGCGAAGTCGACCAGGCCAATGTCGGCAAATATCATCCGCTGACCGCCGACCTCGCCAAGGCCGACGACTACAAGGCCAAGACTCTTGCCGACATGGGCGTCAGCAGCGTCGATCAGCTGCCGCCGCTCGGGCTCCTCACGAGCGAGGATCCGCAGAATACCAAGCTCGTCACGCCGTATGTGCTCAGTATCCTCGGCAATATGGGCCTTAAGGTCACGCTCAACATGCAGACCGGCAACCAGTACTGGAACACGCTTCTGGCGCCGGCGCTGGGCTACGATCTCGCGGTCGCCGGCTGGGGCCCGGACTACGACGACCCGTACACCTACATGCAGTACTGGCAGACCTCGTCGACCGACATGGGCACGACGTTCAACAATGCCGACTACGACAAGCTCCTGACGGCGGCCAACAACGAGACCGACCTCAAGAAGCGTGCCGGCATCCTCGTCCAGGCCGAGGCGCTGTTCTCCGACATCGGCACTTCGATCCCGTTGCTCCATTACAAGGGCGAGGTTGCGGTGCAGCCTTGGGTCAAGAATATGTTGACCTCGAGCTTCGGCGTGTCGCTCAACTACATCTGGGTCGATATCCAGAAGTGACGACCAAGGCGGCGGGGCCGGTCCCCGCCGCGCCCACCGGACGAGGTTGATGCTCCGCTATATCGTCAGACGCCTCGTGATCGCGATCGTCGCAATCTTCGTGCTTGCGACGATCACCTTCTTCCTGATGCGGCTGGTGCCGGGCGATCCGTTCGCCGGACCGCGCGTTGCCCCGGAAATCCGCGCCGCGCTGCGCGAGCATTATGGCCTCAACCTGCCGCTGATCCAGCAATACTGGATCTACATGTCCAACCTGTTGCACGGCGACCTGGGTTTATCGCTGGCGAGCCGCGGACATCCGGTCACCGATATCATCGTCCAGGCAGCGCCGGTGTCGCTCGATCTGGGCATCAGGGCGATGATCCTCTCGATCACCGCCGGGCTGTTCTTCGGCATCGTGGCGGCGCTCAACCGCGGCAAACCGCTCGACTTCCTGACGGTCATCCTCGTCCTCATCGGTATCTCGATCCCGAGCTTCGTGCTGGCGGGCGTGCTGCAATATTACCTCGGGGTCTACTTCAAGGTGCTGCCGGTCGCCCGCTACGACAATTTCTGGTCGACGATCATGCCGGCCTTTGCGCTGAGCCTCGGCACCATGGCGACCATCGCGCGCTACATGCGCTCCTCGATGCTCGAAATCGTCCACGCCGACTACATCAAGACGGCCTATGCCAAGGGCCTGACGCCAAGCCAGGTGGTGTGGCGTCACCAGGTGCGCAACGCGCTGTTTCCGATCCTCACCATCCTCGGCCCAGCCGTCGCCAATGTGCTGACCGGCTCGTTCGTGGTCGAGACGGTGTTCGCCATTCCGGGACTCGGGCGGTATTTCGTCACGGCGATCCAGAACCTCGACTACACGCTGGTGATGGGCCTCACGATCTTCTTCGGGACCTTCCTCATCATGATGAATTTCCTCGTCGACGTGGCCTATGGCTTCATCGATCCCCGCATCAGGCTGTCGTGACCATGAGTGTGATTGATCCCTCGCTGTTCGAAGCCGATCGCGGCCATGTCGCCGACGCGCTTGCGGGACGGCCGTCGCTGGCGTTCTGGAGCGACGTCTGGCGGCGGTTCCGCCAGAACATCCCGGCGATGACCAGCCTTGTCGTCCTGGCGATCTTTGCGCTGGCGGCGATCATCGCGCCGTTCTTCGCCAAGCACCCGTGGGACTACACCGATCTGATGGCGACCTACGAGCTACCCAACTGGCAGCACTGGTTCGGTACCGATGCGCTCGGCCGAGACATCTGGATTTCGGTCTGGGTGGGCGCCCGCGTCTCGCTTACCGTGGGGCTCTGCGCGGCGCTGGCGCAGATGGTCATCGGCGTCCTGATCGGGTGCTTTTCCGGCCTTTATGGCGGCCGCGTCGACATGGCGATCATGCGCTTTGTCGATATCGTCATCGCCATCCCGTTCCTGATCTGGGTCAGCCTCTTCATGCTGGTGCTGACGCCGGGCATCGGCTCGATCATCATCGCCTTCGCCCTGACGCAATGGACCGATATCGCGCGGCTCACCCGCGCCGAGGTGCTGAAGCTCAAGCAGACCGAATTCGTCATCGCCTCGAGCTCGCTGGGCGCCTCGAGCTGGCGGCTGATCACCCGCCACTTCTTCCCCAACATCCTCCCCATCATCATCGTGGCGGTGACATTCCAGGTCACCAATGCGATCTTCGGCGAGGCCTTCCTCAGCTATATCGGGCTCGGCATCCAGCCGCCGCTGACCTCATGGGGGAAGCTCGTCTCGATGGGCATCTCGGAGATGCGCGACAATCCCTACATGCTGATCTTTCCGGGCGCCGCCATCACCCTCACCATGCTGTCGCTGCAGCTGATCGGCGATGGCCTGCGCGATGCGACCGACCCGAGGCTGCGCCGATGAGCGGGGACGAGCCGATCCTCAGCGTCGAGCATCTGAGCGTAGTGTTCCACACCTATGCGGGTGTGGTCGAGGCGGTGCGCGACGTGAGTTTCTCGCTCAGGGCCGGCGAGGTGCTGGCGATCGTTGGCGAGTCGGGCTCGGGCAAGAGCGTCACCGCGCAGGCGGTGATGGGGCTGACGCCGATCCCGCCCGGCGAAATCCGCGGCGGTAGCGCCACCTACAAGGGCACCGACATGGTAACGGCCGACCGCGGGGCGCTGGCGCAGATTCGCGGCGCCGGCATCTCGATGATCTTCCAGGATCCGATGACCTCGCTCAATCCGTCGATGCAGATTGGCAAGCAGATCCGCGAGGTACTGCAGCAGCATACGCAGATTTCGCACGAGGCCAGCACCGCGCGCGTCATCGAGCTGCTGCGGCTGGTCGGTATTCCCGAACCAGAATCACGGCTGGTACAGTACCCGCACCAGTTCTCGGGCGGCATGCGCCAGCGCATCATGATCGCCATCGCTATCGCCAACAATCCCGACATCCTGCTTGCCGACGAGCCGACGACGGCTCTCGACGTCACCATCCAGAGCCAGATCTTCCGGCTGATCCGCGACATCCAGAAGCAGTTCGGCACCGCGATGATCCTCATCACGCACGATCTCGGCCTTGTCGCCGGCACCGCCAACCGCATTGCCGTGATGTATGGCGGCCGCATCGTCGAGGAAGGGCTGACCGAGCAGATCTACTACGCGCCGGAGCACCCCTATACGCTCGGCCTGTTGAACGCCGTTCCAAAACTCACGGATCATGGCAACGCTCGGCTGCGCACTATCGAGGGCCTGCCGCCGATCCTGATCGATCCACCAGATGCCTGCGCCTTCGCCGACCGCTGCCCGTTCGTGATGAAGATTTGCCGCCAGAAGGACCCGGACTATTTCACGCCCGTGGCCAACAATCGTTCAGCCTGCTGGCTGCACCACGAATCCGCCGGCGCCCAGCATGCGGCCTTCATCGCTGCGAGGCCGGCATCGTGAGCGAGGTGCCGCAGGTCGAGCTGCGCCAGCTGCGCACGCATTTCACCCTCTCGCGCAACCGGGTGGTGAAGGCGGTCGACGGCGTCGACCTCACAATTGCGCGTGGCGAGACGTTTGGGCTCGTCGGCGAATCCGGCTGCGGCAAGTCGACCCTGGGCCGCACCATCAAGGGCATCTATCCGCCGACCTCGGGCGAGGTGCTGTTCGACGGCAAGGACACGGCGCATCTCAGCCGCGACGAGAGGCGCTCCTTGGCGCTCAAGCTGCAGATGATCTTCCAGGATCCTTATTCGTCGCTCAATCCGCGCATGACGGTCGGCGAGATCATCGGCGAGGGCCTCGACATCCACCATCTTGGCAGCCGGCCCGAGCGCGATGAGAAAATCCGCGAGATCATGTCGCTGGTCGGGCTCAACTACGAATACCGCAATCGCTTCCCACATGAATTCTCGGGCGGGCAGCGGCAGCGCATCGCCATCGCGCGGGCGCTGATCGTATCGCCCGAGATGATCGTCTGCGACGAGCCGATCTCGGCGCTCGACGTCTCGATCCAGGGCCAGATCGTCAACCTGCTGAAAGATCTGCAGGACCGGATCGGGCTGACCTATCTGTTCGTCGCGCACAATCTGTCGATGGTCAAATACATCAGCGACCGCGTCGGGGTGATGTATTTGGGCCGGCTGGTCGAGGTGGCATCGAAGGACGAGCTGTTTTCCAACCCACTCCATCCCTATACGCAGGCGCTGCTCTCCTCGGTACCGATTCCCGATCCGAAGCTCGAGGCGGCGCGGGTCGAACAGACGCCTGAAGGCGAGCTGCCGAGCCCGATCGGTACCATCGAAGGCTGCGCCTTCCGCAGCCGCTGCCCGTTCGTGCACGAAGCCTGCCGCACGATGCGGCCGGTGCTGACTGAGGCGGTGGCAGGCCACACAGTGATGTGCACGTTGCACGGCACGCCATCGGCATAGGTTCAAAAACAACGGCCTCGCTCGCTATGCGAACGAGGCCGAATGACGCTTGTGCAGTCGCCTGACCTCAAGTCAGGAGACGGCGTTAGTGATGAATACGATGCTTGGACAGGACCTGACCCGAGCAACTGTCGACCGTCAGTTGGTAGGTGCGCATGCCCATCGACGCGTCGAAGGTGAGGGTGTGGCGGCCATGACCGACTTCTTCGATCTGATGGTAGCCCTGCGCACGCAGGCTGCGGGTGATCTGGCTGTCGGTCCGGCAGTCGTGACGGTGGTCGTTCGAGCTGCTGTGCATGCTGAAGTGCACAGAGGGGGCCGGGAACGGGGCGGCCTCAGCAACCGGAACGGCTGAAAAGGCCAGCATCGAGGCGAGGGCGCCCAGAGCCAGGACGGATGTTGAGGATTTCATTTAACGCCTTTGGGTGGGTCGGGCGGCATGCCCGAGTGCATTACAACCCGCCCGATCACGTTTATGTTCCCGTAGCGCGAGCAGATAGTCCGGCCGCGATCGACGGCCATCCCGCGCATCGCAGGCTAAGGCCAGCCGCGCGTTGGGCAAATGCGGCAACGAGGTTTGGCGCGCCAGGTTGAAGTGCAGCCAGGCTCTGCTTTTTGTCATTTGGGCGCAAACACCACGCGGACTACGCTGCGGCCATGGATCGGGGAACGCGATTGCGCAATGTGACAAGGGTGGGCGTGCTGGCCCTCTGGCTGGTTTTCGGCGTGCTGCTCACCGGCGCGCTGGCCCAGTCGGCGCAGGTGCATCCTTTGTCGGAGATCCTGACCAGCGGGCCGGAATATCTCGATCTCAAAGCCGATTCCGTTGTCGTGCACATCGAAACGAAAATTCCGGTGGTCTGCGCGGCCGTGTTCGGAACAACAACCGCCTACGGGGCACTCGCGACCGACACGGCGATGGGCGGCTCCGGCCAGATCTCGCACCATCCGCTGCTGAGCGGGCTCAAGCCCGAGACCACGTATCAGCTCCGGCTGCAGGGCGTTGGCGCCGACGGCACGCTCTATGTCAGCGACAATTACTCGTTCACCACCCCCAAGGCGCCGCCGGCACCGCCCAAGCCGCCGGGCAGCAACGTCGCGCTGCTGTCGCTCGGCGCCGGCGTCGTCGCCGTCAGCAGCAACTATGGTGGCGGCGCGATGGATTCGAGCTTTGGCGGCAACAATGCCATCGATGGCAACCCGGCCACGCAATGGTCGTCGAACGGCGATGGCGACAAGGCGTGGATCGAGATCGATCTCGGCAAGCCCTACACGCTCACCGCCGTCGGCATGCACACACGGACGATGGGCACCAGCGCCCAGATCCAAAGCTTCGAGGTGGTGACCGATACCGGCCAGACGCTCGGTCCGTTCAGTCTGCCGGATGCTGCGGCCGCCTACGATTTCCCGGTTTCGGTCACGGCCCAGACGCTGCGCTTCAACGTCCTCAGCTCCAGCGGCGGCAATACCGGCGCCGCGGACATCGAGGTCTACGCCAAATAAGCGTCAGTTCGCCGGGCAGTCCTTGGTCAGGTCGAACAAATGGCTGGGGGTCAGTTCGTTGTCGGGCATGGCCTCGATCTCGGCGCTGAGGCATTTGAGGCTTTGCGGGTCGGCGACGAATTCCGTATCCAGCACCACCGGCTCCGAGTTGGGGTTCGCCGTCGGCAGGCCGCCGCGCGAGGCGCAGTCCTTGAGGTCGACGATCACGTAGTCCTTGCCCGTGGCGGCGAGCTTCTGCAGTTCGTCGTTGGCGCGGTCGACGAAGCAGGTGGCGAGATTGTCGTCGAGCCGCACCGTCGAATTGCAGTAGACGCAGAGCGCAAAGGCAGGCGCTGTGGCGGCGAGCGCCAGCACAAGAGCCGCCGCGGCGGCCAGCACAGTCGTAGATCGCATCGGTCTAACCTCGTGGTCGAGCTGAAAATGTTCACGTCGGCCGGGCGAATTCAAGACAAAGACGCTGCCGGTCCGCAGTTCCTTTGCGGCAAGTAGTTGGCGAGGCGGGAGGGTCGAACCGTGTGCCGGTACGCCCCAAGGTATGGAGCGGCGCGCCTGCTATTCCGTCGCGCCGAACTTCTTGATAGCCTTGCTCCCATATTTGGGGGTCTCTTTGACCGATTCTTATCCGCTTAAAGGCGCGGGCCGGCCGGTCCGCGTTGAAGATGTCGCGCGTGAGGCCGGCGTCTCGCCCATCACGGTATCGCGAGCTCTGCGGACACCGGAGAAGGTCAAACCCGAAACCCTCGAGCGAGTGCTCGAGGCGGTGCGGCGGACCCATTACCAGGTCAACGCTATCGCCTCCAGCCTCAGGTCCGGACAGTCGACGTTCGTTTCGGTGTTCGTCGCGAACCTCCAAAATCAGCATTTCGCCGCTGCCATGCAGGGTGCCATCGATGCTTTCGAGGGCAGCCGGTTCCATCTGATGTTTGCCCAGACCGGCTATGCCGACGATCTGTCGGCCGAACGCTTCAAGGCGCTGCTGCCGTTCCGGCCGGCGGCCATCATGCTCACCGGCGCGGTGCGCGACGCCGGGACGCGGGAGTTTCTCGCAGATCTGGGCGTGCCGGTGATGGAGATGTGGGGCGAGCAGCCCGATCCGGTCGACATGCTGGCCAGCTCCGGTGGGCGCGAGGGCGGCTATCTGATGGGGACGCACCTGGGCGAGCAGGGCTATCGCCGCATTGCCTATGTGGGCCAGGCCAATCATGGCTCCGCGTGGCGGATCGACGGGTTCATCGAGGGTCTGAAGCCGTTCGGCATCGAGCCGGCGCTGATCCTGCCGATGGAGGGCATGCAGCAGATCGAGGACGGCGTCGCGGCGTTCGACCGGGTGCTGGCCGAATTGCCCGATTGCGACGCGATCTTCTTCGGCAGCGACGTGACGGCCGCCGGTGCGGTGATCCGGGCGCTCGAGCGCGGCATGCCGATCCCTGAGCGGATCGCCATCGCGGGCTATGGCGATCTCTACTTCGCGGCCCACATCCAGCCGCGGCTCACCTCCGTCCATGTCTTCGATTACGAGGTCGGCAGACAGGCCGGTCAGATGCTGCTGCGGCGCCTCAACGGCGAGAGCATCGCACAACCGGTCATACAGGTTCCGGTGCGGCTCGAAATACGCGGCAGTACGACGCGGCTCTAGGAGTAAAAACCGGACCGCAAAGCGCGCGATTGATCTCTCAATCCGCGCGCCGATGCGCTATTGCTTAACCCACCTGAATTCTGGTCGAGGCTGAAGATGACTTCCGAGGGGAATAGCGGCGGCGCGGAGAAGAAACTCCGGTCGCGGGCGTGGTTCGATAATCCGGACAATGTCGATATGACGGCGCTCTATCTGGAGCGCTATCTGAATTTCGGCCTCAGCCGCGAAGAACTGCAATCGGGCAAGCCGATCATTGGCATCGCCCAGACCGGCTCCGATCTTTCGCCCTGTAACCGGCACCATATCGTGCTGGCGCAGCGCGTCCGCGAAGGCATTCGCGAGGCCGGCGGCATCGCCCTTGAATTCCCGGTCCATCCGATCCAGGAAACCGGGAAACGCCCAACGGCCGGGCTCGACCGCAACCTCGCTTATCTGAGCCTCGTCGAGGTGCTCTACGGCTATCCGCTCGACGGCGTGGTGCTGACCATCGGCTGCGACAAGACCACGCCCGCCATGCTGATGGGCGCCGCGACGGTCAACATCCCGGCCATCGCCCTCAGCGTCGGCCCGATGCTCAATGGCTGGCACAAGGGCGAGCGCACCG
>CAZNAE010000058.1:0-19516 GCA_964570695.1 uncultured Devosia sp. | reverse complement strand
GCCTGCGTCGGCGGCGGCTCCAACGCCATCGGCACCTTCTACGATTTCCTCGACGAACCGTCGGTCCGCATCTACGGCGCCGAAGCCGGCGGCCATGGCATCGACGTCGAAAACGGCCACGCCGCCTCGATGACCGGCGGGCGCCCGGGCGTGCTGCACGGCAACCGCACCTATCTGCTGCAGGATGCCGACGGCCAGATCCTGGAAGGCCATTCCATTTCCGCCGGCCTCGACTATCCGGGCGTCGGTCCGGAACACTCGTTCCTGCACGATACCAAGCGCGTTACCTATGTGCCGATCACCGACAAGGAGGCGCTGGAGGCGTTCCAACTCTGCACTAGGCTCGAAGGCATTATCCCGGCACTTGAGTCCGCGCATGGTCTCGCCGAAGTCATGAAGCTTGCGCCCACGATGAAGCCGGACGAAACCATCGTGCTCTGCCTCTCCGGCCGCGGCGACAAGGACGTCGAATCGGTCGGCCGCTATCTTGGGATGATCGACTGATGACCACCCGGATCGCTGAAAAGTTCGCCACCTGTGCCCGTCAGAACCGCCCGGCGCTCGGCATTTTCGTCATGGCCGGCGACCCGGACCTCGCGACCGCCGCCGCCATCCTCAAGGCGTTGCCCGGCGCCGGCGCCGACATGATCGAGTTTGGAATGCCGTTCTCGGACCCGATGGCCGATGGTCCCGGCGTCCAGGCGGCCGGCCAGCGCGCCCTCGCCTCGGGGCAGACGCTCAACAAGACCCTGGCCATGGTGGCCGACTTCAGGACGACCGACACCACTACGCCGATTATCCTGATGGGCTACTACAACCCTATCTACATCCATGGTGTGGAGGCGTTCATCAGGGACGCCCTCGCGGCCGGCGTCGACGGCCTGATCGTCGTCGACCTGCCGCCCGAGGAAGACAGCGAGCTCTGCATTCCGGCCCTCGCTGCGGGCCTCAACTTTATCCGCCTCGCCACCCCGACCACCGACGATCACCGCCTGCCTGTCGTCCTCAAGAACACTTCTGGCTTCGTCTATTACGTCTCGATGACCGGCATCACGGGTGCTGCCATCAAGTCGCACGCCGCGGTGGGCGAGGCGGTCAAGCGCATCAAGGGCCATACCGATCTGCCTGTCGCCGTTGGTTTCGGCATCAAGACCGCCGATGACGCCGCGGTCGTCGGCCGCGACTCCGATGGCGTCATCGTCGGCACCGCCGTGTGCAACGCCATCCGCGACTCACTGCTCGACGGCAAGGCTACCGCCGGCACCGTTGGCGCGGTGACCACGCTGGTGGCGGGGTTGGCATCGGGTGTGAGGCGGGCGCGCAGCTGATTTGCGCGTTCCGTCGGCGCTGACTATATTCGCCACAATCGCTGCTTAGACCGGCCGCAATTGGCCCGAAGGAGATCCTATGAGCTGGATCGACAACGTTCTTCCCCCGAAAATCCGGTCGTTCCTCAACAAGCGCGAGACGCCGGAAAATCTGTGGGTGAAGGACCCCGAGTCGGGCGAGATGGTGTTTTATCGCGATCTCGAGGCCAACCAGTGGGTGGTGCCGGGCTCCGGCCACCACATGAAGATCAAGGCCAACGACCGCATGACCGCCTTCCTCGACGGCGGCAAGTTCGAACTCGTGCCGCTGCCGTCGGTGCCGCAGGATCCGCTGAAATTCCGCGACCAGAAGCGCTACACCGATCGCCTCAAGGAGATGCGGCTGAAGACCGGCATGGAGGACGCCGTGCTGGTCTCGACCGGCACGCTCTATGGCCTGCCGGTGACCGTCGCGGTGCAGGATTTCGATTTCATGGCGGGCTCGCTCGGCATGGCAGCGGGATCCGCCGTGATCACCGGCCTCGAAAAGGCGGCCGAGACGAAGACGCCGTTCATCCTCTTCGCGTCCTCTGGGGGCGCCCGTATGCAGGAAGGCATCCTGTCGCTGATGCAGATGCCGCGCACCACGGTCGCGGTGCTGCGCCTGCGCGATGCCGGCCTGCCGTTCATCGTGGTCTTCACCAACCCGACCACAGGCGGCGTCACCGCGTCTTACGCGATGCTGGGCGATGTGCACCTGGCCGAACCGGGCGCGCTGATCTGCTTTGCCGGCCCGCGTGTCATCGAGCAGACCATCCGCGAAAAGCTGCCTAAGGGCTTCCAGCGCTCGGAATATCTGTATGAGCACGGCATGGTGGACATGGTCGTCCACCGCCACAATCTGCGCTCCACCATCGGCTCGCTCGTGGCGATGTTCACCAAGGCCAAGACGCCGGCCGAACTGACCGCCACGCCGCCGACCGTGCCGCTGCCGCCCGTCGCCAATGACGATGACCTGAGCGAAACCCCGGTGGCCCAGGCCGCGTCGGAGTAGCCTTCACGGGGCCGAATCCGCTAAGACCTCGGCGTTCCTCCCGGTAGTCCGATGTCCCGCACCGATGCGATCCTGAAGCGTCTGACGACGCTCTATCCCAAATTCATGGATTTGAGCCTCGACCGGCAATGGCGGTTGCTGGGACAGTTGGGCAATCCGCAGGAGCGCCTGCCGCCGGTGATCCACGTCGCCGGCACCAATGCCAAAGGCTCGACCATCGCCTATCTGCGCGCCATGCTCGAAGCGGCGGGCAAGCGCGTCCACGTCTACACCTCGCCGCATCTGGTGCGTTTCAACGAGCGCATCCGCATCGCCGGCAGACTGGTGAGCACCCGGCGCGTCAACGACGCGCTGGAAGAGGTCGAGCGCGTCAATGCCGGCCGGCCGATCACACAGTTCGAAATCACGACTTCGGCGGCGCTCAAACTGTTTGCGGAAACGCCCGCGGACTATCTCTTGCTCGAGGTTGGGTTGGGCGGCGATTTCGACTCGACCAACGTCATCAATCACCCGCTCGGCGTCATCATCACGCCGGTCGATTTCGACCACCAGAAATGGCTCGGCTACACCATCACCGAGATCGCCTCGCACAAGGCTGGCATCCTGAAGCGCGGCGCGCCGGCGGTGATCGGCCGGCAGCGCGACGAGGGGCTCGCTGAGATCGAGCGGGCCGCCAAAAAGCTGCGCATCACGCCCTTTGTGCAGGGCCGCGACTATGACGGCTACGCCCAGGACGGCCGGCTGGTCTATCAGGACGAGGACGGGCTGCTCGACCTGCCGCCTCCGGCGCTGATCGGTCATCACCAGTTCGACAATGCTGCACTAGCTGTCGCTGCGGTGCGCCACCTCAAGCTGCCGTTGAGCGAGGCGCAGATTGCCCGGGGCCTCCGCACCGTGGTCTGGCCGGCCCGCATCCAGCCGCTCAAGGGCAAGCTCCGCGACATGCTGCCGAAATCGTCCGAGCTCTGGCTCGATGGCGCCCACAACGCCCACGGCGCCGCGGCGCTCGCTGTCTCGCTCGAGGAAATGCAGGCGGCGCGGCCGAAGCCCCTGGTGCTGATCGTTGGCATGATGAATACCCGCGAGCCGGCGGATTTCCTCGCGCCTTTCGTCCCCATGGCGCCGCGCCTCTTCACGCTGACCATCCCGGGCGAAGAGAACGCCCATCCGGCGCAGGCGATTGCCGACGCCGCGCAAGCCGCGGGGCTTCAGGTGACGTCGAGCCGCTCGGTGCAAGCCGCTTTGCGCGAGGCCGCCACGATCGCCGGCGCCCGCGTCGTCATTTGCGGCTCGCTCTATCTCGCCGGCGATATTCTGGCGAAGAACGGGACTCCACCGGACTAGACGCGCGATATCGGCTAGGCGAAGCTTTCGAGCCATTTGGTCAGTTGCGCCCGCGAGGGCCCATAGCCGACCTTGATGTCGACCGGCTCGCCGTCCTTGAACACGATCAGCGTCGGCATGGCGCGCACATTGTAGGTCACCACCGTCGACGGGTTGGTTTCGACGTCGAGCTTGACGATCTTCACCTTGCCCTCGAGCTCAACCGAAAGGTCGTCGAGGATCGGGTCCATCGCCTTGCAGGGCGGGCACCAGTCGGCCCAGAAATCGACCAGCACCGGCCCCTTGGCCTGCAACACTTCGCTGCTGAAATCGGCGTCCGAAACCAGGTGACCCACTTCGCTCTCCATCGGTAATTGACGATGAAGGTAGCGCGAGTCGCCGTGGGCGGTAAGGCATGTCGTTCCAAACTTGGCTTCGGCACAAACAAAAACGCCGCCGGGGGCCCGACGGCGTTTTTTCATGGTCTGGATCGTGGCTCAGGCGGCGTAGCTGGTCAGCCACTTGCTGAGGCCGGCCTTCGGGGTGCCGGCGCCGATCTTCATGTCGGCGGCTTCGCCGTCCTTGAACAGGATCATCGTCGGGATCGAGCGGACGCCGTACTTGACCGTCGTCGAGGGGTTCTCGTCGACATTGAGCTTGACGATCTTCACCTTGCCCTTGAGCTCGGAGGAGAGCTCTTCAAGGACCGGCGCGATCGCGCGGCACGGGCCGCACCATTCGGCCCAGAAATCGACCAGAACGGGCTCTTTGGACGAAAGAACTTCCTCGCCAAAATTGGCGTCGGAAACGTGGGTTGTCATTTGAGGGATTCCCTTTGGGATTTCGCCTTCGATTTGAAGTGGCGGGTGTGTGATCCAAAAGCTAGGAAGAGTCCAGCGACCGTTCAACCAATATCACCCTATGGTGAAGCCTGCTACGGCCTTGGCAAGCCGCTCGGGCACCAAATTCATCAATGATTCCGGGCTCGTCCATAGAATGCTCGCTGCGACCTCGAGGCCGGGGAAGAGCTGGCCTGCAACCAGTGCATAGAGACCGAGTTGGCGCACATACGCTTCTGGAACGGCAGTCGCCGTCGTGGGCGCGACCGCGTCCGATTTGTAGTCAACCACTAGCACCTGCCGAGGTTCCACGACCAGTCGGTCGATGCGCCCCGCAATGGTGATCGGCAGACCGTTGCGCATCCCCTGCGCGAGGATCGGCACCTCCGCCCGGCTGTTGAGTCCGAACAGATGCATCAGGTCGAGCCGGCCGAGCAGACTCCGCGCCTTGCGGGCGATGGCGGCATGGCTCGTGGGATCGTCCGGCAGCAGGACCGGCAGCGCTTTCGCCGCGACGGTGGCCCACAGCTCGGGATCGAGCTTGCTGAGATGATGCAGCAGCGCATGGAGCGCGATGCCTTCTCTCCGTGCTGCGTCCGGGTCGCGCGGCTCCGTCAGCTGTTCGGCGGCGCTGTCGAGCACCCGTTCGGACGCGGCGTCGGCAAACGCTGAGGACGGCCGCACGATGCGGCGCAGACGATACTCGGGCAGTGGTGGCAGGATCAGCGGAGTGATCACCGGACGGGCCGCATCGTCTGGGCGTGACGCAGCCGGCTTGGGCCGCTCGCGCGGATAGATCAGCGCGCCGTCGACTGTTTCCGCTTCAGGCGCCAGGGCCTGCTCGATCGCCTCGTACCAGCTGCCTTTGACCTCGCCGCGCTTGGTCAGGACACCCGTGACATAGAGTTCGTCCTCGGCGCGCGTCATCGCCACGTAGAGCTTCCGCCAATACTCCGCTTTCTGCGCCGCCGCCGCATCGTCGCGGTAGCGCAGCGTTTCGAGCACGTGCATTTCCTTGCTCGATGCGTGAAAGAACAGCGGTGGCCCGAGGCCCATATAGATCGACCGGCGGTCGCGCCCGACTTCGGTCGATGCCGCATCGGCCAGGATGACGATCGGCGCCTCGAGCCCCTTGGCGCCATGCACCGTCATCACCCGCACGCCAGCGCCCGCCTCGGCCAGCTCGCGTTTGATCGTCACCTCGCGCGACCGCAGGCGGGCGAGAAAGCCCTGCAGCGAGGGCTGCTCGTCCTGCTCGTGCAGCAGCGCCAGATCGAGGAACTCGGCCGCGACGTCGTCGATCTCCGTCCCGAGCCGCGCCCGGAACCGCTTCAGCCCGCCCCCGGCATAGAGCACGTCGGCATAGAAGTTGAACGGCCGCTCGAAATCGAGCCGGCTGCGCCAGCCACGTAGCTGCTCATAGGCCTCGCGCACCGACGCCATAGAACTCCGCTCCAGCGCCGGCCAGAGCGGTGTGTCCTTCGGCCTCCCGTGGGCGAGCTGCAGCAGCTCGTCCTCGCTCACGTCGAACAGCGGCGAGCGCAGCAGCGCCGCGAGCTGCAGATCGTCCGCCGGGTTGAGCAGCACATCGCCCAGCGCCATCAGATCGAGCACCGCTATATGGGTGGTCACCGCCAGCCGGTCGGCGCCCGGCGTCGGCACCCCTTCGCGGATCAACGCCCGGATGATCTCGTGGAAAAGGACGCTCCGCACCTGGACCAGGATCAGCACATCGTCCGCGGTCACCGCCCGGCCGCGGGGCCCGAGCGGCCGGCGGGCCTCGACCCAGCCCCTGATCTCTCGCGCGATCCGCTCCGCCACGCGTCGTGCTGCGCTTTTGCTGGTGACATCCGGCGCCCGTAGCGGCCAGTTGTCGGGATCGGTCTCCTCCTCGGCTTCCTGGATCGGCGGCCAGAGCGTTACCGCGCCGCCCTCCTCGGCCCGCGCTGTGTCGTGCCCCACCGGCTCCTCGGCCAGCACCGCAGTGCTGAGCTCGCCGCGCGCGAACACCCGGTCCACCGCGCCGAGCACATTGCGCAGCGTGCGAAAGCTGGTGTGGAGCGGCGTATGCCGGAACGCCATTTCCACCGTCTGCGCCCGCAGCGCATATTTGCGGCCGGTGTCGATGAAGAGCTCCGGGTCGGCGCCCTGGAAGGAGAAGATCGACTGCTTCTGGTCGCCCACCGCGAACACCGTGCGCGGCCGCTGCGCCGCACTCTCGCCGTTGAAGAAATCCTCGACCAGCGCATCGACCACCCGCCACTGCTCGGCATTGGTGTCCTGGCCCTCGTCGACGAGGATATGGCTAATGCCGCTGTCGAGCTTGTATTGCACCCACGACCCGAGCGCCGGGTTCTCGAGCAGGGCCGCCAGCCGCTCGATCAGATCGTCGAAATCGAGCAATGAGCGCGCCCGCTTGGCCCGCGTATAGTGATCGGCGATCGCCGTCACGATGTCGAGCATCGCCTCGCTGCGCTCGACCAACTCGGCCCGCACCAACTCGCCGTTCAGCCGCTCGAGCCGAGCCGCTTCGTCAGTAAGCCGCTGCGCCACGTCGGGGATCAGCGCTGCCATCGCCTTCTTCAGCAGCGTCTTGCGAGCGGTATTCTCCTTAGTGAGATAGGCCTCGTACAGCGCCTCGACATCCGGTCGCTCCGGTTCGATGCGCGCCAGACGGTCGGCGAAATCGTCGCCATTGGGGTCGGGCGCGATCAACCTGAAGACGACCGCGTGGTCTCCCGGCGTCGGCCC
Source organism: uncultured Devosia sp. (assembly GCA_964570695.1). GTDB lineage: Bacteria > Pseudomonadota > Alphaproteobacteria > Rhizobiales > Devosiaceae > Devosia_A. The sequence continues at coordinate 12,242 of CAZNAE010000058.1, read as the reverse complement.
GTAGCCCTCAGCGATTTCAGTCAACACTGCCTCGCGCAATGGTCCGCCGCCGACATCAAGTGTCCGCCGCAGATTGCGCTTTGCTGCCGCAGGCTCCATCACGATCCGCCGCAGCGTGCGCTGCTGATTGAGCGCTTCGACGATCGAGGTCTCGATCTGGAAATTGCTGAGCAGTCCAAACAGCGTCTCGACGGCCTCCGCATGGGCGACGCCGCGAATGCCCGCCGCCAGCACCTGCTCGCGCGCCTCGACCAGCATGGTGTCGCGGTCGTGCTCTTCGATCACCGTGAAGTCGAACGGCACGCCGGCTTCCTTCGGGAAGCGGTGCAGCACGCTGTCGCAGAAAGCGTGAATCGTCTGGATCTTGAGCCCGCCAGGCGTTTCGAGTGCGTAGGCGAACAACGAGCGAGCACGGAGCAGCATGCCGGCGGTCGGCGGGGTACCATCGAGCGTGCTGAGGTCAGCGACCAGCTCGACCTCGCTTGCCAGTGCCCATTTGCCGAGCCGCTCGGCGACGCGCCCGCGCATCTCCGCGGCCGCCGCTTTGGTGTAGGTGAGGCACAAGATTTCGCCGGGGGCGACGCCGCTGAGCAGCAGCCGCAGTACGCGGGCCGTCAGCACATAGGTCTTGCCGGAGCCGGCGTTCGCCGTTACCCACACCGAACTCGCGGGGTCGGACGCGGCACGTTGTCCGCGCGCGATGTGGTCGGGGATGGGCTCGAGTAGCCGGCGGCTCATGGGTCGTCGACCCCCGCCGTCAGCGTCCACTCGTCGGTGCGCGCCAGATGATCGTAGTCGCCCGGCCAGGATTTGCGGCCGGTCTCGATCCGTGGCCGGATGCGGGCCGCCATCGGCAGGCGGTCGTGCAGCAACAGCGCTTCGATGTGCGATTGCGTCCGCCGTGCCACCTCGTCAACGGCGTCCATCAGGCTCATGCCGTTGCGCACCTTGAACGGCTTCACCTGGAAGGCCGCCGGCCCGAGGCCGATCTTGATGTAGGTCAGCGCCAGCGTTTGCCGCCGCCCGACATCCGGGAACGCATCGCGCGCGGCCATCGCTGCCTCGAGCAGCAATTGCGGGGCATCGAACGCCGTCATATCCTTGGGTTGCGGCAGTCCACCGGTCTTGAAATCGATGATCTCGAGCAGCCCGTCGGCCCGGACATCGATCCGGTCGGCGACGCCCGACAGAACGAAATTGTCGAGCGCCGGCATCCGCCACTCACCTTTGCGCTCAGCGATGCGCGCCGCGATCTCGGGGTCGCGCAGCCGCTCGAACTCGAGGAACTGTTCAGCGGTGCGGCCGAACCGCTTGATCCAGATGTCGCGCCGCTCGCCGATAGCGTCGAGCCCGGCGAACTCCTGCTCCGCCATCGCCAGCATACGGGCCGCCGCGTTGTCGGCGGTGAAGTCGCGGTGCTCTTCGACGAAGCGGGCGAAGACCTTGTGGATCATCGTTCCACGTTCGCGCGCGTCGACCTCGGCGCCAAGCGGCTCCAGCCGCCTAAGCCGCAGCACGTGTTTGGCGTAAATGTCGTAAGGCGAACGCATCAGCGTCTCGATCTCGGTCACCGACAGGCGCCGCGGGCGTTGTGTAACCGCGGGGGCAGGCAGCGGCCGCTGTGCCGGTCTGGGCAGTCCGGCAAAGTCGATGGCACGAGCCTGTGACAGCCAGATCTCGCCACGGGCACGAAGCTCTTTGGCCGCGGCTTCGCCGATAAACGCATCGAGCCGCTGCACGAAGCGCGACGGCAGCGCCGGCGACGTGCCCATCCGGTCGGCATAGGCGATCAACACTTGCCTGTTGCCCGTCGCCATCTCGAAATCATGCGCTGCGAGGCCGTGCTGCCGCTCCGGCGGCTCGAGCCCGACGCCGATCCGCATGCTCCGGCTCATCCACGGGCCCGGATCGGCGGCGGGCGGCCAGATGCCTTCGTTGAGACCGGCGAGGATCATCAGGTCCGGGCTCTGCAGCCGCGCTTCGAGCTCGCCCCAGATATGCACATCGTCGCGTCGCCGCTCGCTGCTCTGCACCTTGGCGCCGGCCATCAGCGCCCCGAGCACCGCGTCGAGATTGTGCGGCGGGAACAATGTGCCGCCGTCCGCGAGCGACGCAAGTTCATCTGCCCACAGCCGGAACTCGGCGAGCCCGGGCAGCTTACCGTCGCCGATCAGCGCGTCGATCGAGCCGGTCAGCGCCCGCGCCAGCGCCGGAGCATCGATAGCGGGCAGTTTGAGCAGGGTGCCGAGTGTCTTCAGCGCCGGCTCCAGCCGGTCGAGCAGGTCCTGCACCGGTTCGTCGGTGACAAATCGCCGGATACCGTCGAGGCCGAGCGCCGGACGTTTGCCGCGAAGTCCACGATCCAAGGCTTCGGTGAGGCGCCCGACGACGGCACGGTCGAGGCCCAGCGTTACCGCTCCGTTGTGGAGCAAGCCCACCAAAGCGACCGGCGCGTACTCGTTGGCGGTCACGGTCAATATTTGCCGCGCCAACCGGCCGGCCGACGACTGATAGAGCGGCGTTCCGGCCGGGTCGTCTACTGCGATGCCATGTCGCTGCAACTCTACAGCGACCCGTCGTGCGAGCGTCTGGTCGCGCGACACGATCCCGACGCTCTTGCCGTCGAGCACCGCCTGCCGTGCCGCGAGCGCGATGCCGCGCGCCTCGAGGTCGGCATTGGGCGCCGCGAGCACACTGACGCCGTCGAGCGCGGCGCCCATCTCGTCCGAACCGATCGCGGCACGCGCCTCGGCCCAGCTCGCCGTCTCATCGGCGAGTGCCAGCGCAGCCCGCAACAGCCGGGTCCGCGGCGCATCACCCGCCAGTTCCTCGACCTCAGCGATCCCAGCCCCCAACGCGCGCAGCAGCTTGGCGAGGCCATATTGCGGATGGCCTTCGGTGTTCTCGCCATTGAGCAGCATCTCGTGCTGCTGAGCGCTGAGGCTTGTATCGAGCCCCGGCAGCACCAGCGCGCCGCGCTCGAGTTTCGCGATGGCCCTCAGCAGCTCGGCCGTCGCCGGGATCGAGCCGGTCGAGCCCGCCGCGATCACCGGCTTGTCGCCGTAGAGTAACTTGGCCGTCGCCGCCTGCCGCCGCAGCCGCTCATTGCGCGCGGCGGCGCGGTCGACTTTGCCGCGCTCCGCAAGCAGCGCCGGCCAGGCCTTCAACACGATGTCAAGGAAGGTCAGGATCTGCTGCCAGTTCTCGGCCAGCTCCGCCGGCACCAGGTCGGCGAGGCGATTGACACGGACGTCTTCGATCGTCAGATCGTCGATCAGCTCGCCGAGCGAATCCGCCAGCCAGAAGATTTCCGCTGCATTGGGCGGCGAGGCAAAGCCATCGGCGCGCTGCGCGAACAGCGCGACCAGCCGTGACAGGGTCAGGCGCCGTTCCAGTTGGCTGGCCTCGGGCTTCGGCTGTGCCGCCTCGACCGGCGGCAGGAACGGCTCCTCGTCGGCGCTCTCGCCGCCGAAGGTCCTGATATCGGGCAGCAGCGCCGCGCCGCCCAACCGCTGCGCAAACAGCTCGGCCAGCACCAGCCGCGATCGGCGTGTCGGCAGGATGATGGTGATGTCGCTGAGCCCGAACGGCCCACTCAGGTCCCAGCCATTGAGCAGCATGCCGTCGAGCACCCGGTCGACCAGCAGCGGCAGGAACGGCGCATGCGGCGCGATGGTGACGAGGCGGTGCCGGCTCACCGCACGATCTCCGCGACGCGCCCGGCGCCGTCCGCCGGTATGGCGAGGCCCACTTGCATTTGTGCCCGCTCCGCTAGTTCGGGCGCCCGCTCCGGCCACTCGATCAACACGATCGCATCGGGCCGGTCGAAGAGGCCCAGTTCGTCCATCTCGCGCGCCACGCGCAGCCGGTAGAGATCAGCATGCAGCAGCGGCCGGCCGTCGGCCTCATAGGGCTGCACGAGAGCAAAGCTCGGCGACGGCACGTCGAGGGCCGGATCGCCCGTCAGCGTGCGGATAACGGCGCGCGCCAGCGCCGTCTTGCCGGCTCCGAGGCCGCCGCTCAGCAGCACCAGATCGCCGGGCCGAAGCTCCGCCGCGAGGCGCGCTCCCAGCGCCGCGGTGGCGGCGTCGTCGGCGAGGAAGATTCGCTCGGTTCGCATCGCCGAGCGATAGCATGACGGGCGGAAAAAAGCCTATTCCGCTGCCGTCGAGATCGCCGTGCCGAGCGGCAAGCTTACCACGACGCGGCTGCCGCGCGGCTCCCGCCGCTCGACGCTGATCGAGCCGCCATGCAGGTTGACGAAGGTGCGGACGATCGCCAGCCCGAGCCCCGCCCCACGCTGCCGGCCGGCGGTGTTGGCCGGGTTGGTCCGCTCGTTGAGTGCGGCGCGCATTTCCTCGCTGGTCTGCGCGCCCTCATCCTCGACCGTGAACAGCATTCGCCCGCCACGCGCGATGACGCTGAGCTTCACCAGCCCGCCTGGCTCCGAGAACCGTGCGGCGGTCGACAACAGATTGTAGAGCACCTGGACGATGCGGGTCCCGTCCGCCATCAGCGGCGGCAGCTCTTCCGGGATGTCGACCACGAGATTCAGCGGTTTTTCACCGTGAACGTCGGGAAAGATCGCCGCGATGCCGGCCCGTGCCTTCTCGATCAGGGCTGGAACGTCCTGCTCCTCCACCCTCAGCTCGGCAATTCCTGCATCGACGGTGGCGAGGTCGAGGATGTTGTCGATGAGCACGCCGAGCGTCACGCTCGAGGCGCGGATATAGTCGGTATAGGCCCGCTGCCGCTCGTTGAGCGCACCGACGGCGTCTGACGCGAGGAGGTCCGCGAAGCCGATGATATTGGTCAGCGGCGAGCGCAGCTCATAGCTGACATTCTGCACGAACGCGTCCTTCAGCCGGTCGGCTGTAACCAGCGCATCGTTCCGCTCGGTCAGCATCTTCTGGTAGTTGGCGCTCTCGGTGACATCGACGAACGTCATCATCGTCTGCCCGTCCGGCAGCCGGGTGATGGCGTAGTCGAGCATGCGGCCGTCGGCGCGGGTGATGCGGCCGCTCTGGTCGGTGCGTGTCGGATTTAGATCGACGATGCCGCGCTTCAGATCGCGCCAGAGATTGGCGCCGTCTTCGGGCAGCGCCCGGCTGACGGCATCGATCACCTGGTCGATGTGAGGGTTCTTGTCGAGGAGGTTCGTGGGCAGCTTCCACAGCGTCGAGAGCCGCGGGTTGGCGAGCGTCAGCCGGCCATTGGTGCCAAACACCGCAACGCCTTCATTCAGAGCGTTCAGAGTCGAGCGCTGCACGTCGATCAGCGTACGGTGCTGACTCTTGAGCTTGAGTTGGTCGGTGATGTCCTCGAACACATAGATGACGCCGCCCTTGGGGCCGGCCGGCGCCGAGATCACCTGCACGGTGCGGCCATCGGGCAGATGCCAGGGGTCGCTCTCGCGTGGCGCTTTGAGCGTGTAGGATTGCAGGTGCCGCGCCCGCCACGCCTGGTAGTCGGGCTCGGCCGGCAGCATGCCATCGGTGCGGAGCTTGTCGAGAATGGCGCGCTCATCCATCCCGGTTCGCAGCCATTTCGGATCGAGCCGCCAGAGCGCCACATAGGCGCGGTTCGACTGCACCAACTCGCGATTGGCGTTGAAGATAGCGATCGGCGTCGCCAGCGCATCGATGATGGCGCTGAGATGAGCCAGTCCCTCGGACGGCTTCGGCAGGTCGGCGACACGGGCCCGCAGATAGCCGGCGCGGCCGCCCGGCAGCGTCATTTCGACGAGGTCCATGCCGGCGCTCTCAGCGAGCTCCGCGGGCAGGGCGTTGGGCTTTCCGATCGAGGCAGCGAGCGATTTGTAGGCCGTGTTGACGAAGACGGGCCTCGGTCCATCGGTCAACACAAACGCCGGCTCCTGCATCTGAGCGAGGAGCGCTGTCTGGTCCTCGGCCTTGCCACGCTGTGCCTGATCCGGCTGATGGAGCGTCGGCCGGATGCGCATCGCGGCGCCGGCACCGAGTGCCCAGCCGATGGCCCGCATCTGGCGCCCGTCCTTTGCCCGGAAACTCAGGTCGAACCCCTGACCGCCAGAGCGCAGATGCTTGAGCGCTGCGGCGAGCGTGTCGGCATCGGTCTCGTTGAGCCAGGACGAGAGGTCGAGCACGGCTTCGACCCGCCGCCCGGGCGGCAGCACCGCCGACGCGGGACCGAGGAACTTTGGACCGCCGGCCTTGCCGTTCCAGACGACGGTGATTTCGGACGGGCCGGAGAGCAGCGCCTCGTAGTCGTCGACCATCGAACGGAGAGTGGCGATCTGTCCGGCGGCGCGGCGCTGCGCCAGCCGGCCATCGCGCAGCATGTTGCGCAGGAGCGCCATCGCGAGGAGGGCGAAAGCCCCGGCGCCGAGAGCGATGCCGATCGGCACCGCGCCGATTAGGTTCGACGAGTTGAGGCCTTGGCTGAGGGCTGGGGCGGCGGTGAGGAGCGTCAAGGGTGCGGCGGCGCAAAGCGCGAATCCCAATCGTCTCCGGAATCCGTCCGGACGCATGCATCACCCCGGTGAAATTGAACCCGCCAACCGCCTTGCCCGAAGGCAAGTCACTTCAACCGCCCGAGACGCTGGCGTTACACCGGAGCGCGCCTGAGGCGCGCGACACACGATACATGGAGCTGATGCTCCAGACCCGATCCCGACGGCCTTCTGGCCGAACGCGGGATTGCCCCCGAATCAGACAAACATACCGACGGCATGACTCGCGAAAAAGAGTCCATGTGGCTGTGCAAAGCGGGCAAATGCGCTGCAATGGGGATTGACCCGGGGCCGAACAGTGAACGCTTCGTTAACGCGCTGCGTCGCGGCCGTTAACGAAGGTTAACAGCGCCCGGAAATGGGCAAAAGAAGCGCGGCCGGTGTTTGCTACCAGCCGCGCTCAACGCTTGCGATCCCCCCGGCGAGGAGGCGGAAAAATCAGTAGCGATACTGGTCGGACTTGAACGGCCCGTGTTGCGACACGCCGATATAGTCGGCCTGCGGCTTGGTCAGTTCGGTGAGCTTGGCGCCGAGCTTGGCGAGGTGCAGCTGGGCCACCTTCTCATCGAGCTTCTTGGGCAGGACGTGCACCTTCTTTTCGAGGGTCTTGCCATTGGTCCAGAGCTCGATCTGCGCCAGCGTCTGGTTCGAGAACGAAGCGCTCATGACGAAGCTCGGGTGACCGGTCGCGTTGCCGAGGTTGACCAGCCGGCCTTCGCTCAGCAGCACGATGCGCTTGCCGGAACTCAGTTCTACAATGTCGACCTGCGGCTTGACGTTGGTCCACTTGAAATTGCGCAGACCCGCAACGTCGATTTCGTTGTCGAAATGGCCGATGTTGCAGACGATGGCCATGTCCTTCATGGCGCGCATTGCATCGATGGTGATGATGTCCTTGTTGCCGGTCGCCGAGACGACGATATCGGCACGGTGCGCGGCATCCTCGAGCGTCACGACCTCAAAGCCGTCCATCGCCGCCTGCAGCGCGCAGATCGGATCGACTTCCGTCACCAGCACGCGGGCGCCCGAGCCCTTCAGCGATGCCGCCGAGCCCTTGCCGACGTCACCATAGCCGCAGACGATCGCCACCTTGCCGGCCATCATCACGTCAGTGCCGCGCCGGATCGCATCGACCAGCGATTCACGCGTCCCATATTTGTTGTCGAACTTCGACTTGGTCACGCTGTCGTTGACGTTGATCGCAGGGAACGGCAGCTCGCCCTTTTCGTGAAGCTGATAGAGTCGCATCACGCCGGTCGTCGTCTCTTCGCTGACGCCGCGGATGTTGGCGCGGATCTTCGAATAGAAGTTCGGGTCCTTGGCGAGGCGCGCTTTGATCGTCGCGAAGAAGATTTCTTCTTCCTCATTGCCGGGCTTCGCCAGCACCGACCGGTCCTTCTCCGCCTTGGCGCCCGTGAGAATCAGCATTGTGGCATCGCCGCCATCGTCGAGGATCATGTTGGGGGTAAGGCCATTGCCCCAGTCCATCATGCGGTCGGTGAACGCCCAGTATTCCTCGAGCGTCTCGCCCTTGTGGGCGAAGACAGGGACTCCGGCCTTGGCGATCGCGGCCGCGGCATGGTCCTGGGTCGAAAAGATGTTGCAGCTCACCCAGCGGATATCGGCGCCGAGTGCTTTGAGCGTCTCGATCAGCACCGCGGTCTGGATCGTCATATGCAGCGAGCCGGCGATACGGGCGCCACGCAAAGGCTGCGCCTCGGAATATTCCTCGCGGATCGCCATCAGGCCCGGCATCTCGATTTCGGCCATGCCGATTTCCTTGCGGCCATAGTCGGCGAGCGAAATGTCTTTGACGGCATAGTCGGTGTTGGCCATAGCGATCTCCGAAGTAGGTTTGGCCGCCTTATAGAGGCCGAAGGCAACTCCGGCAATGGGATATAAAGAAGTCTTTATGTCCCGCCATGCAGCAGGGGAGGACAGCTCATGCAGATCATCTGGCGGACGGCAATGTCCCTGGACGGGAGGATCGCCAGCGAGGATGAAAGCCTCAATTTCCTCGACACGATCAGCGATCAGAATCGATCAGTGGCGGACTTTCCGGCCTTCATCGCCAGCGTCGACGCGATCATTGTCGGCGCCGGCACGCTGCGGTGGCTGATCGCTGGGGGCCACGGCTGGCCGCATGGCGACGTCCCCACCTGGCTGGTCTCGCACGATGCGTCGCTTGAGGCCCAGGTGGGCAAGACGATAGCGCCGTTCCGCCGCTTCGAGGGGGATGTTTCGAGCCTGGTCGCGGCGATGGAAGCGGCTGGGCGACAGCGGGCCTGGCTCGCCGGCGGCGGCAACCTTGCCGGCCAACTACTCACCATCGACCGCATCGACGAGGTCGACCTCACCATCGCGCCAGTGGCGTTGGGGGCTGGCCCGAGCCTGTTTGGCGACCAGGCCCTGGACCTGCGTCCGTTTGACCTCGCCGGGGTGCGCCAGCTTACCTCCAATACCGTCGCCCTGCGCTACCGGCGCATTGAGCCGACGGCCGGGTGACGGGCGTTATTCCGCCCCAAGGGCATCCTCGTCGAAGCCGTTCTCGACCAGCGTGGTGATCGCGTCGAGCGCCTCGCGCGCCTGCTTGCCGGTGGCCTGGACAAGGATGGTCGACCCCGGGCCGGCGCCGAGCATCATCAGGCCCATGATCGAGCCGCCCGAAACAGTTGTGCCGTCGCGCGTCACCTTGACCTCGGCATCGAAGCACTCGGCGATGCGCACGAAGCGCGCCGAGGCGCGGGCGTGGAGGCCCTTGCGATTGACGATGGTCAGTTGCTGCGCCAGCGCGCGACCGGCATTGACGGCGGAATCCATACGCTAAAGTGTAAGCGGGACGGGCTTATCCGCCAAGGGACTCGCTGGCGACGTTGATGTATTTGCGGCCGGCTTCTGCCGCCATGGTCACCGCCGCCTTGATTTCGAGATCGCCGCGGACGCGGGCGAGCTTCACCAGCATCGGCAAATTGACCCCGGCGATAACCTCGGCCCCGACCGTCTTCATCACCGAGATCGCAAGGTTGGATGGCGTGCCGCCGAACATGTCGGTGAGGATCACGACGCCGCTGCCGGAGTTCGCCGTACCGACCGCTGCAATGATGTCTTCGCGGCGCGCTTCCATGTCGTCATCGGGGCCGATGCAGACAGTTTCGATCTGCTCCTGTGGGCCCACCACATGCTCGAGGGCGGATTTGAATTCGACGGCGAGCGCCCCGTGCGTCACCAGAACCAGACCGATCATGAACTATCCCCTGACGGGCCTGCCCCCGAGCAACGCGATCGCGTCAGAGCGAACCCCGGCGCGAAGGAGCGGAGTTTTGCCCTCTGACTCGGGGGATTCAAGCGGTTTTTTTGGAGGTCGCCTTGGCGGGCGTAAGTGCCCGCAGCGCCTCACGAATGAGCAAGACCTGGTGCCGACTATCGACCTTTCCGGCGCGCGGAACCGGGCAACGGACGAGAGTTACGCCCATGAGCTCGGTGACCAGCGTATCCTCCTCCACCATGCGCTCCAGCGTATCGACCAGGTCGACCACCAGATGCAGCGGCGCCTTGGCGGCGAATGGCCGGCTGACGATGCCGCGGCCGCGCAGCTCGATCAGCCCCTCGATCGCCTTGGGGGCATGCATGACGAGGCCCTTCGGCGTCGCCTCGAGCTCGATGCGGTCGTCGCTGACGAGCTTGGCGCTGAGGCCGCGTAGCTCCCACTCATCGATCAGTTCGAGCGCCAGCAGCGACTTGCCGGCACCCGACGGGCCACGCAGGATCAGGCCGGTCTTGTCGAGCACAAGACCGGTGGCATGCACGTTCTGTCGTTCAGTCATTTGCGTGGCCTTGCTGGCCGCTCAATGGTCACCCGCGGCAGCGTCACTGTAAACAACGCACCCGACCGGTCGGTCCGGTTCTCCGCAGTAATCGTGCCGCGATGCGCGTCGACGATCTGCTTGCTGATGGCCAGCCCCAGCCCTGAGTGATCGCCGAAATGCTCGCCGTCCGGACGGTCGGTATAGAAGCGCTGGAAGATGCGCGAGATGTCGCCGCGGATGCCCGGACCCTCGTCGCTGACGGTGGCGACGATCTTGTCGTCGTCGGTCTTGATCGCGACGCTCACGGTGCCGCCTTCGGGTGAGAACGATACGGCGTTGTCGATGAGATTGTTGAACACCTGTGCCAGGCGGCTGTCATGGCCGAGCGTCGTCGCGAGGAACCGGCCCTGCCGCTTCTGCAGCACGACGCTGACCTTCCGAGGCGCGGCGAGATCGTTCTGCATCGACACCATGGTCTCGGCGAGGCGCTCGATGTCGACAGGCTCGGAGCTTTCGCGCGCCAGTTCGGCATCGAGCCGGCTGGCGTTCGAGATGTCGGAGATCAGCCGGTCGAGACGCCGCACGTCGTGCTGGATAATGGCGTTGAGGCGCTCGCGATCCTCCTCGCGCTTGGCGCGCGGCAGGGTCTCGACCGCCGACCGGAGTGAGGTCAGCGGGTTCTTGAGCTCATGCGCGACGTCGGCCGCGAACCGCTCGATCGCCTCGATGCGGTTGTAGAGCGATGATGTCATTGACCGGAGAGCCCGGCTGAGATGTCCCACCTCGTCGGTGCGGTAGGTGAAGTCGGGAATCTCCTGCCGGCTCGAGATCGACGCCTGGACCTTCTCGGCTGCTTCCGACAACCGTCGCAATGGCCCGGCGATGGTGCCGGCCAACAGCAGCGACAGGATGATCGTCACGGCTGCGGCGACCAGCGCGATGCGCAGCACGCCCCATCGTTCCGTTGCGACGATCGAGTCGATCTCGCCCGGCTGCGTCGAGAGCAGCAGCACGCCGACGGTGGCGCGGACGCGCTGCACAGGTACGGCGACCGAGATCACCAGCTGATGGTCGGCATCGACACGCACTACGTCGGCCGGCGAGCCGTTCAGGGCGGCGGCGACTTCGGGGTACTTGGTCCCTTCGTCAGCACCATATTCTTTGTAGGGCGGGAAGTCGTCGCCGGGCACCCACGACATCGCCGTGGTCCACCAATCGTTGGAAGTGACCGCCTTGGGTGAGCGGATCACTTCGCCGCGCCCGTAGATCGAGGCGCTGTCGAGGATCATGAAGCCTGATTGATCGTAGATGCGAGCCCGGGTGCGGGTCGGCGTTACGAGGTTGCGCAGCAGCGGTGCGACGCGCTCGGGGTTGATCGGGAATTCAAGATTGGGATCGAAGTAGCTGAGCGGCGACACAGCGCCGCCAGCCTTGAGCTGCAGCAACCGGTCCGGGTCGACCTGGATGACGTCGCTGTCGACGGTGGCCGACGCCGCGATAGCAGCGGCGATGATCTCGCCCTGGACGCGCAGCGACTGCACACGCGCGTCGATCAGGCCGGCGCGCCACTGGTTGAGATAGAGGATCCCCGTCACCAGCACCGCCAAGGCGACGAGGTTGAGGACGATAATGCGCCGCGTAAGGCTCGAGAACACAGTGAGCGCGAGGAAGCGCTGCACCCCGGCGATGATCTTGTGGGTCTGGGTTGCGACGGCACTGCGGAACCGCGGCAGCGCCGCATTGCTGCGGCGCCGTGCAGTGGCATCGGGCTTGCTCAGTCCCGGCAGATCCTGTCCGGTGACGGCCATGGGCCCTTATTGTTCCTTGAAACGGTACCCGACGCCGTAGAGCGTTTCGATCATCTCGAAATCGTCGTCGGTAGCTTTGAACTTCTTGCGCAGCCGCTTGATGTGGCTGTCGATGGTGCGATCGTCGACATAGACCTG